>JBIOTO010000100.1:0-36421 GCA_044865945.1 Solirubrobacterales bacterium | reverse complement strand
CTTCGCCTCGACCGGGGAGAAGATCGAGGACTTCGACAAGTTCCACCCCGACCGCATGGCGCAGCGGATCCTCGGCATGGGCGACGTCCTCAGCCTGATCGAGAAAGCCGAGCAGCAGGTCGACGAGCAGGAAGCCGAGGAGCTGCAGGAGAAGATGCGGCGCGACCAGTTCGACCTCGAGGACTTCCTCAAGCAGATGAAGCAGGTCCGCAAAATGGGGCCGTTGAGCGGGATCATCGGGATGCTGCCGGGGATGGGGGCGCTGAAGCAGCTGAAGAACGCGCCCCTGGACGAAAGCGAGCTCGACCGGGTGGAGGCGATCATCCTCTCGATGACGCCCCAGGAGCGGCGCAACCCGGGGATGATCAACGGCTCACGGCGCAAACGGATCGCCAACGGCTCCGGCACCAAGGTGCAGAACGTGAACCAGCTGGTCAAGCAGTTCGACCAGATGAAAGTGATGATGAAAGCGATGGCCAACGGGCAGGCGCCGACGCCGCAGCAGATGGCCAAGTTGGCCGGCGCCGGGCAGCGCGCGCCGCGCCCCAAGGCCAGAAGGCGCTAACCTGCCGGGCCGCTATGGCAGTCCGAATCAGACTTAGACGCGTGGGTTCGAAAAAGAACCCGATCTGGCGCATCGTCGTCGCCGACAAACGTTCGCCCCGCGACGGGCGCACGATCGAGACGATCGGCCAGTACAACCCGCAGACCGAGCCCTCGACGATCAACATCGACGAGGAGCGCGCGAAGCACTGGCTTGAGCACGGCGCCCAGCCATCGGAGACGGTGGCGACCCTGCTGCGCACCAAGGGCATCAAGGCCTCCGGCAGCTAGCCGGCCTCTCGGGATGACGGAGCTCCTCGAGTTTCTCGTCAAGGCCCTCGTCGAGGACCCGGAGGCGGTCGTGGTCGAGGAGCTGGAAGAGGACGGCGACCTCGTCTACGAGATCAGCGTCGCCGACGGCGACCTCGGCCGATTGATCGGCAAAGGCGGACGGATCGCCAACGCGATCCGGACGATCGCCAAGGCGGCCGCGGTGCGGATCGACCGCCGCGTGATCGTCGACATCCTCGACTGAGAGGAAGGACGGCCGGGTGCGGCTCGACGTCTTCACCCTCTTCCCGGAGGCCTTCGACTGGTTCCAGTCGCAGCGCCCGGTCCAGAACGCGCTGCGCGAAGGCAACGAGTTCCGCCTCTTCAACTATCGCGATACGACGCCGCTGAACGACGCGCGGGTCGACGACTCGCCCTATGGCGGCGGCGCCGGGATGGTGCTGCGGGTCGACGTCATCGACGCGGCGCTGCGGGCCGCCTACGGCGAGGGACCGCGGCCGCGCGTCGTCCTGCTCTCGCCGACCGGGCCGCTGCTGAGCGACGAGATCGCCGACGAACTGGTCGCCGAACCCCACGTCGCCCTGCTCTGCGGCCGCTACGAGGGCTTCGACGACCGCGTCCACCAGCACCTCGCCGACGACGAGCTCTCGATCGGCCGCTACGTTCTTGCCGGCGGCGAGCTGCCGGCGATGGTCGTCTCCGACGTGCTGATGCGCAAGCTGCCGGGCGCCCTCGGCCACGAGGACTCGGCCGTCGAGGAGTCCTTCAGCCACGCCCTCGAGGGGATGCCCGAGTACCCCCATTTCACCCGCCCGCCGAGCTACCGCGGCTGGGAGGTTCCCGAGGTCCTGCTCTCGGGCGACCACGGGAAGGTGCGGCAATGGCGGCTGGAGCAGAGCCGCCGGCGTGCCGAGCAGTTCGAAAAAGACGCGGAATAGCTACCATTCCGCAACCGCGCGGTTCCCGCACCTGGGTCCCGGCGGTTTTTTCTCGCAGCGACTCCTCTTATGAGCTCCGTAATCGACAGCATCGAGCGTGCCCAGCTGAAGCAGGGCCTGCCCAACTTCGCGCCTGGCGACCGTGTTCGCGTCCACTTCCAGGTGATCGAGGGCAACCGCAAACGGACCCAGGTCTTCGAGGGCGTCGTCCTCAAGCGCCAGGGCTCGGGCGTGCGCGAGACCTTCACCGTGCGCAAGCAGTCGTTCGGCGTCGGCGTCGAGCGGACGTTCCCCCTGCACTCGCCCAAGATCGAGAAGCTTGAGGTGGCGGCGCGCGGGGACGTGCGGCGGGCCAAGCTCTACTACCTGCGCGGCCGGATCGGCAAGGCCGCGCGCGTCGCCGAGCGGCGCTGGGGGATCGACGACGACGTCGTCTCGGTCGCCGGCGCGGACGGCGAGTCCGCCGCGGTCGACGCCGAGGGCGTCAGCCAGGAGGAGGTCGTGCCGGTCGAGACCGAGGAGGCGCCGGAGGCGGCTGCCGAGGAGACGGCCGAGGCCGAGGCTCCCGTCGAGGAGGAGCCCAAGGCGGCGGAGGAGCCCGCGGAGCCCGAGGCCGAGGAGCCCCAGCCCGAGGCTGAGGCTGCAGAGGCCGAGCCGGAGGCCAGCGAGCCCGAGGCTGAGGCGGAGACTGAGACGGCGGCGGAGACGGACGCGGACGCGCCCGAGGCCGGGGAGACCGAGGACAGTTCAGCGCCTGAGGATGCCGAGGACGAGGCGCCGGCGGAGGCCGGCGACTCCGACGAGGACTCAAAGGCCTGAACCCGAAACTCCCGAAGCCGAAGTCCAAAAGCGGCGGGCTCATCGAGTTGGCCGTGATCGTCGCGCTGGCCCTGGGGCTGGCGCTGGCGATTCAGGCTTGGATCGTCAAGCCGTACCAGATCCCCTCCGAATCGATGGAGCCGACCCTCGACGTCGGCCAGCGGGTCCTCGTCAACCGCTTCGTCTACCACTTCAAGGATCCGAAGATCGGCGACGTCGTCGTCTTCCACCCGCCGGTCGGCGCCGACAACGGCACCGAATGCGGCGTCGTGCCGCAGGCCGGCGAATCCTGCCCGAAACCGACCCCCGAGCGGTCGGATCAGAACTTCATCAAGCGGATCGTCGCCGGGCCGGGAGACACCCTCGCGGTCAAAAACGGCCATCCCGTCGTCAACGGCGTCGAGCAGACCGACGAGCCCTTCATCAACCCCTGCGGCAGCGCCGAAGCCTGCAACAAGCCGAAGCCGATCACCATCCCGCCCGACATGTACTTCATGATGGGCGACAATCGTGGGGCAAGCGACGACAGCCGCTTCTGGGGACCCGTCCCCAAGGAATGGATCATCGGTGAGGCCTTTGCCACCTACTGGCCCCCAAATCGCATCGGCGGCCTCTAAAGCCCCGAAACCGGGGAAGACGCATCGCCGCCGACTGGCGCGCAGCCGGCGGCTGTTCGCCTTCGACCGCGGTCTGCAGAGTCGCTACGTCGCCGGCACCGACGAGGCCGGGCGCGGCTGCCTGGCCGGGCCGCTGGTCGCCGCCGCGGTGCTGATCGATTACGAGCGGCTCTCGGTCTCCGACCGCCGCGCGCTGAGCGGCCTGCACGACTCCAAGCAGATGACCGAGGAGCGGCGGCTGGAGATGTTCCCGTGCGTCCTTCGGGCGGCAGAGCGGGTCAGCGTCGTGGTCCGCTCGCCGGCGGGGATCGACCGCCGCGGGCTGCACGTGACCAACATCGAAGCCCTCTCGCTGGCGCTGGAGCGACTGGCCCCGAGCGAGGAGACGATCTGCCTGGTCGACGGCTTCCGACTGCCGGGCTGCCGGGTCCCGCACCGGCCGGTGATCCAGGGCGACGCGACGAGCGCGGCGATCGCCGCCGCCTCGGTCCTCGCCAAGGTCACCCGCGACCGCTACATGCGCGAGGTCGCCACCCAGCACCCGGGCTGGGGCTTCGAGGAGCACGTTGGCTACTCGACTCCCGAGCACCGTCAGGCGATCGAGGAGATCGGCATCTCGCCGCTGCACCGCCGCTCGTTCCAGTCGGTCGCGTACTCCCAGCTTGAGCTGGGCTGATCGTCAGAACGCGCCCTTGACGTAGTCGACGAGGACCGCGCGGCCGGCGCGGTCGAGGGTGACGCCGACGGCGTCGAAGCGGATCTCGTCGTAGGGCGGCTGGTCGGGGCGTTCGGCCATCCAGGCGGTGGCAAGGCGGCGGACGCGTTGCTGCTTGCGATGGTCGATTGAGAGGATCGGGCGCTCGGGGCCGAACCGGGTGCCCTGCCGAGCGCCCTTGACCTCGATGAAGACGAGAGTGCGGCCGTCGCGGGCGACGATGTCGAGCTCGCCGTAGCGGGTGCGGGCGTTGCGCTCGACGACCTCCCAGCCAGCGGCGGCGAGGCGGCGGGCGACGAAGTCCTCAGCGATGGCTCCGGTGTGGCGGCGGGCGTCGGTCATATGGGCCCAAGGGACCGAAGTCTCGAACTCGCCCCCGAGTTGGCTCAAACAATTTGCAAACTGCGCGCAACGCGTGCGCCGGGGCCTCCTAGCGTGGCTGCCGTGCTCGCCACCGCCCGCACCTTCACCCTCGACGGCATCTCCGCCCGCCCCGTGCGGGTCGAGGTCGACGTCCATCGCGGTCTGCCGAACTTCACCATCGTCGGGCTGCCCGACGCGGCGGTGCGGGAGGCGCGCGAGCGGGTGCGGGCGGCGCTGGTCAATTGCGGTTTCGAGTTCCCGCTGCGGCGGATCGTCGTCAACCTGGCGCCGGCGAGCCTGCGCAAGGCCGGGCCCGGGCTGGACCTGGCGATCGCTGCCGGGCTGCTGAGCGCCTCCGGGCAGCTGGAGTGGGAGGGGCTGGCGCGGGTGGCGCTGACGGGAGAGCTGGCGCTCGACGGCGCGACCAGGCCGGTGCAGGGGGCGCTGGCGATGGCCGAGGCGGCGCGCGAGAGCGGGGCGGAGGCGATCGTGCTGCCGGCGGAGAACGCGGCCGAGGCTGCCCTGGTGGAAGGGATCGGCGTCGTCGGCGTCGAGGCTCTGGGGCAGCTGCCGGCGCTGGTGGCGGGGGAGTGGGATCCGCCGCGGCCGCAACCGATGCCGCTGCGACTAGATCCCGCCCCGGGCGCCCCCGATCTCGCCGACCTGCGCGGTCAGCCGCACCTGCGCCACGCGCTCGAGGTGGCGGCGGCCGGCGGCCGCAGCCTGCTGATGGTCGGGCCGCCTGGCGCCGGCAAGTCGCTGGCGGCGAGCCGGCTGCCCTCGGTCATGCCGCCGCTGGCGCCGGTCGAGGCGCTGGAGGTGGCGCGGATCGCCAGCGCCTGCGGTCGCCTCGACGGGTTGCCCGGCGGCCGTCCCTTTCGGGCTCCGCACCACACGATCAGCGCCGCCGGCCTGATCGGCGGTGGCTCGCCGCCGCGGCCCGGCGAGGCGACCCTGGCGCACCGGGGAGTGCTCTTCCTCGACGAGCTCTGCGAGTTCCGCCGCGACGCGCTGGAGGCGCTGCGGGCGCCGCTGGAGTCGGGCGAGGTCTCGATCGCCCGGGCCGGCGGCCAGCGGCACCTGCCGTGTCGCTTCATGCTGGTCGCCGCGGCCAACCCGTGCCCCTGCGGCCGGGGCGAAACCGATCCGGACTGCACCTGCGCTCCGTATGACGTCCGGCGCTACCAGGGGAAGTTGAGCGGCGCCCTCGCCGACCGGCTCGACCTGCTCGCGGCGGTGCGCCAGCCGAGCGCGGCCGAGATCGGCGGCGCGCCAGGTGAGCCCTCGGCCGCGGTGCGGGAGCGCGTCTGCGCCACCCGCGAGCGGCAGGAGCGGCGGCTCGGCGCCGGTCGCTGTAACGCCGAGATGACTCCGGCCGAGGCTCGCGCCTGCGCGCTCGGAGAGGGAGCCGCGAAGCTGCTCGCCGACCTCTACGCGCGGCAGCGACTCAGCGGACGGGCGCACGACAGGGCGCTGCGGCTGGCACAGACGCTTGCCGATCTCGCCGGGGCCGAGAAGATCGGCGAGGAGCAGATGGCCCAGGCTCTGCAGATGCGGCGGCGTGACAATGGTTGAGCACCGCGCCTGCCTCGATTGCCTACGCCGTTCCTGGCTGCTGGCGGATCTCGGTCCCTACGTCGAGCGGATCGCCACCGGAGAGGTCGGCTCGCGCTCGCCGGAGCTGCTGCGGCTTTCGAACGAGGATCTGGTCGAGGTCGCGGCGCCGAAGGTCGCCGGCCAGATGCTGGCGCGGATCGCGTCACTGTCGGAGACGCGGCTGAACGAGGAGCTGGTCCAGGCGGGCTGCTGGGCCTGCTGCCGCCACGGCGACCTCTACCCCTCTCACCTGCGCGATGCCGCCGACGCGCCCTGGGGGCTGATCGGCCGCGGCAGCCCGCGCCTGCTCGACCGGATCGAGCCGTTCGAAGCGGTGACGATCGTCGGTGCCCGCCGTGCCACCTCATACGGTCGCGAGATCGCCCGCGAGCTGGGCCGGGAACTGGCGGCAGCCGGGATGACCGTGGTCAGCGGCCTCGCCTTCGGGATCGACGGTTGCGCCCATCGCGGCGCGCTCGACGCCGGCCGCACGATCGCCGTCCTGGGCTGCGGGCCAGACGTCGCCTACCCAGGCAGCCACCGCTCCCTCTGGCGCCGGATCTGTGAGGAGGGCCTGGTGATCTCCGAGCTGCCACCTGGGGCGAACCCCTGGCGCTGGACCTTTCCCGCCCGCAACCGGATCATGGCGGCGCTGGCGGGAATGACCGTGGTCGTCGAGGCAGCCACCCGCTCTGGCTCGCTGATCACCACCGACCTGGCAGCCGACCTGGGCCGCGACCTCGGCGCCGTCCCCGGCCCGGTCACCTCCCGCGCCTCAGCCGGCCCCAACGGTCTCCTGGCCGCCGGCGCCCACGTCATCCGCGACGCCCAGGACGTCCTCGACGCCATGCTCGGCCCCGGCAACCGCCGGATCGAGAACAGCGCCCCGAGCCTCGACCCCGAGCTGGAAGCCGTCCTCGCCGCAGTAGAAGCAGGGGAGTCGACCTGCGACGGTGTCGCAGCCGCCACCGGTCTCTCCGGTCCAGCTGCCGCGGCGTCCCTATCCCGCCTCGAATTGCTCGGCTACCTCGACTGCTCCAGTGTTGGGATTTACACCCGAACGCTGCTGCCGTCCCCGACCGGATCGTCTCTCTAGGCTCTGCCCTCCATGGCTCGCAACAACCCACCGACCGCTCTCTCAATCGCGGGTTCCGACTCGGGCGGCGGTGCGGGAATCCAGGCCGATCTGAAGGCGTTTGCGCGTTGCGGAGTGCATGGGATGACCGCGATCACGGCGATCACGGCGCAGAACACGCGGGGGGTCGAGATGGTCGAGTTGATCTCGCCGCAGGCGGTCTTCGCCCAGATCCTGGCGATCGCCGAGGACATGGGAGCCGACGCGATCAAGATCGGGATGCTCGGATCGGCGGCGATCATCGACGCGGTTGCGGTCGGTCTCACCTATATGGGGGTTCAGCATGCGCCGGTCGTGATCGATCCGGTGATGGTCGCCGAGAGCGGCGCCGTCCTTCTGGACGACGAGACCAGAGAGGCGCTCGTCGAGGTGATGTTCCCTGCATGCGACGTCGTCACCCCGAACATCCCCGAGGCGCGGGTGCTGACCGGGCTGGGGGAGGGGGCGAGCCAGGAGGAGCTGGCGCGCGCGGTGGTCGCGCTTGGTCCCAAGGCCGCCGTCGTCACCGGCGGCCACAGCGAGGAGCTGGTCGACCTCTTCTGCGACGGTGAGCGGATCGTCGAGATTCCCGGCGAACGTCATCCCGACGGCGCCGCGCACGGCTCGGGCTGCACCCACTCCTCGGCGCTTGCCGCCTACCTCGCCCGTGGCGAGGAGCTGCTGGAGGCGGCGCGGAAGGCTCGCGAGGTCGCCTCGGAGGCGGTCGGCAACGGCCTGCGCGGGGTCGGCTCGGGTCCTGGTCCGGTCGACGTCCTCGGTATCAGGTGAGCATTTCCCGTCGCCGAATTCCCCAAAAGCGACAGTCGCCCCCTGGACGCCCTCAGTAGATTTCGGGCCATGAGCACGAACGGCCACACCGCGACCAAGCTGCCCCGTCCCCGCTCGGCGACCGTCTTCGACGGCCCCGACCGCGCCCACTCGCGCGCCTACATGAAGGGGGTCGGGTTCGACGACGACGCCCTCAGCCGGCCGACGATCGGGATCGCGAATACCTGGACCGAGGCGATGCCGTGCAACTTCCACCTCCGCGGTCTCGCCGAGCACGTCAAGGCGGGCGTCCGCGCCGCCGGCGGCACGCCGATGGAGTTCAACACCGTCGCCGTCTCCGACGGGGTGACGATGGGCACCCAGGGGATGAAGGCCTCGCTCGTCAGCCGCGAGGTGATCGCCGACTCGATCGAGTTGATGGCCCGCGGCTACCAGTTCGACGCGATCGTCGCCCTCTGCGCCTGCGACAAGACGATCCCCGGCTGCGCGATGGCGCTGGCCCGGCTCGACGTGCCCTCGGTCCTGCTGTACGGCGGCTCGATCGCCCCCGGCCACTGGCACGGCCGCGACGTCACCATCCTCGACATCTTCGAGGCGATCGGCGCCCACAACGCCGGCGACATCAGCGACGAGGAACTGAACGAGCTTGAGGGTGTCGCCAGCCCCGGTGCCGGCGCCTGCGGGGGCCAGTTCACCGCCAACACGATGGCCTGCGCTTTCGAGGCGCTGGGGATCAGCGCCGGCGGCTCGGCGATGGTCCCGGCCGAAGACGACGACAAGCAGACCGTCGCGGAGAAAATCGGCGAGCTGGTGATCAACGTCCTCGTCGACGATCTGCGGCCGAGCAAGATCATCACCCGTGAGTCGCTCGAAAACGCGATCGCCTGCGTCTGCGCCTCGGGCGGCTCGACCAACGCGGTCCTGCACATGATCGCCCTCGCTCACGAGGTCGGGGTCGAGCTGACGATGGACGACTTCGAGCGAATCTCTCGCCAGACCCCGCTCTTCGCCGACCTCAAGCCCGGCGGCCGCTTCGTCGCCACTGACCTCTACGCCGCCGGCGGCGTGCCGGTGATCCTCAAGCGCCTGGCAAAAGCCGGGATCCTGCACGGCGAGGCGATCACCGTCACCGGCAAGACGATCGGCGAGGAAGCCGCCGCTGCCACCGAGGCACCGGGCCAGGAAGTCGTACGCCCGGTCGAGGACCCGCTCAAGCCCGAAGGCGGGCTGGCGATCCTGCGCGGCAACCTCGCCCCGGAAGGCGCGGTCGTCAAGGTCGCCGGCACCGAGCGCCGCCAGCAGACCGGTCCCGCCCGCGTCTTCGAGACCGAAGAGGACTGCTTCCGCGCCGTCAAGGACCAGCGGATCAACCCCGGCGACGTCGTCGTGATCCGCAACGAGGGTCCGGTCGGCGGGCCCGGCATGCGCGAGATGCTGCAGGTGACCGCCGCGATCGTCGGCGAGGGCCTGGGCGAGAGCGTGGCGATGGTCACCGACGGGCGCTTCTCCGGCGCCACCCGCGGGCTGATGATCGGCCACGTTGCCCCCGAGGCGGCCAAGGGCGGTCCGATCGCCGCCGTCCACGAGGGCGACGAGATCACCGTCGACATCGACAACCGCAGTCTCAGCGTCGCCCTCTCCGACGAGGAGATCGCCAAGCGCGTGGCCGAGTACGAGTCGCCGAAGTCACCCTTCGGCCGCGGGGTGATGGGGAAGTACGCGGCGACCGTCTCCTCGGCCGCGCAGGGCGCGATTACCGGCTAGCCGACCGCGGTGTCCTGCGCCGCCCGCAAGGGCTGCGAGGACTCGATGAACTGCTCGACGAGCGGGTTCCACCGGGCGGGGCGCTCCAGCATCGGCAAATGGCCGGTGCGCTCGAAGAGCTCCAGTCGCGATTCCGGGATCAACCGGTGGTATCCCAGCGCCGCCTCGACCGGAACGACCTGGTCGTTCAGCCCCCAGGTGATCAGGGTCGGGATTTCGATTTCCGGCAGACGCTCGCGGGTGTCGTAGCCGAAGATCGAGACCAGCGCGTCGGAGAATCCCGGCGCCTGCAGGCCCGGGCGCACCTGCTCGGCGAGCAGCTCCGGCCGCAGCTTGTTTGGGTTGCGGAAGATCCGGCCGAAGGCGAGCTGGCGGCCGCGCGGCCGGGTCCAGTAGGAGCTCCGTTCGCCGCTCAGCATCGGGATCGCCGCTTTGAAGATGCGGGTGGCCGCGTCGATCGGCCTGCCGCCCCACTCGGCGAAGCTGATCCCGGCAGCGGAGATGAGAACGAGCCGCTCGAATCGCTCCGGCTCCTCGATCACCGCCTCGGTGGAGATGAAACCGCCCATCGAGTTGCCGACCAGCGCCGCCACCCGCTCGATCCCCAGCCGCTCGCAGAAGTCGTGGATCAGCCGGCCGTAGTTGGCCATCGTGATCTCCCAGCTCGGCATCGGGCTGTCGCCGAACCCGGGCAGGTCGAGCGCGATCGCCCGGTGAGTGCGGCCGAAGTAGGGAAGGTTCTCGAGCCAGTTGCGCCAGCAGCCGGCGATGCCGTGGACGAAGATGATCGGGTCGCCCTCGCCGATCTCGGCGTAGTTGACGTCGTTGGCCCCGGGTAGATCGACCTGATGCAGGTGCTGGCGCCAGTCGACCTCGAGCCATGCCGGGGTCGGGTCGGGGTTGCCGTAGTCGGTACCAGGGAAGGCGGGCAGCGGCTGAGGTTCGGAATCAGGCATACCCCATCCTTTCCAAAACCGGGATCTCGCGGATCTGCGGCGGCTGCAGGTGGTCCCAGAGGATGCCGCGCGGCCGGTCGTACTGGCGCTCGACGTCGATCACCGCCCGCGGGGTGGCGATCAGGTCGACCGGCAGGTCGTGGTCGGTGACCATCAGGTGCTGGCGCAGGATCTGGATCGGGTGGACGGTGGTGGCGACCGTGGTGTGGGTGTCGATCTTGCCGGCGTCGGCGAGGATTCCGTACTCGAGGTCGTGGTAGCCGCCGCCTTTGCCGACCCGGGCGCCGCTGAGGTTGACCGCGACCGAGCCGCAGAGGATCAGGTCGATCTCCGGCAGCTCGTCGAGCGCGACGACGCGGCCGTGCTTCAGCGCCCCCTTGATCGTCGCCGCCTCTTTCACCGCCGTCTTCGAGAGCTTTTTCGGGTCGAGCACGCGGAAGGGGTGGGGGTCGCGCAGTCGCGGCACCGCCATGATCATTGTCTTGCCCTCTTCCAGGGCGATTCGCCGCGCGTGCGTCTGCGGCGAGTCGGGGTTGGCCTTGATCACCCGCGCTCGCTTCCAGAGGCGGTGGGCGGCGAGCTTCTCGGCCGCCAGCTTGGCCCCGGCGAAGTTCGGGATCCGGCCCTCGGCACCGGGAAAGCGGGAGACGCCCTCGCGTTCCATCGCCTTCCAGACCTCCTCGCGGACTTCGTCCTTGGTGCGCACGAGGCGAAAGATATCCGCCCGCCCTGCCGATAACTCCGAGGCACACGCGAAATTGCAGGGAAGTAGAGGCTTTAAGGCGAACCGACCGTATGCCTAGACTTCTTTAAGACCGGCAAACGACTTACCGAGGGTTACTCCAGTCCAGATGGGAACGAAGACTTCTATTGCGCTGCTGATCGCCGCGGTGCTGCTGGTCGTCGTGGTCGGCGGTGCCTGGGCCTACGACAGCTCGCAGAAGGACAAGATCGCCGACGGCGTGACGATCGGCGGGGTCGACGTCAGCGGTCTCGACGAAGAGGAAGCCGCGGCCAAGGTCCACCGCAAGCTGGTGGCGCCGCTGCGCAGCCAGCTGAAGGTCAGCTTCGACGGTGAGACCTGGAAGCTGACCGGCGAGCAGCTGAAGATCCGCGCCGACATCGACGCCGCCGTCGCCGAGGCGCTCGAAGACAGCCAGGAGGGCGGCCTGCCCGGTCGCCTCGTCCGCTACGTCTCCGGCGGCGAAGTCGACGAAAGCATCTCCCCGGAGGTCGCCTACTCGGTGCCGGCGGTCAACCGCTTCGTCCGCCGCGTCGCCGAGGACGTCAACCAGGAACCGCAAAACGCCGACGTCGAAGCGAGCGGCGACTCGCTGACGGTCGTCGCCGGCCAGCCCGGCCGCAAGCTGCGCGACAACCTGCTCGAGAAGGACCTCAAGGCCGCCGTCCTCAACGCCAACGCGCCGCACGCGATCGTCGCCAAAGTCCACTCGATCGCGCCCGAAGTGACCAAGAAGGAAGTCGCCGCCGAGTATCCGTCCTACCTCACCCTCGACCGTTCGACCTTCACCCTGCGGCTGTGGAAGAACCTGAAGCTGGCCAAGACCTACACCGTCGCCGTCGGCATGGAAGGCCTGGAAACGCCGGAAGGGCTCTACCAGATCGAAGCTATGGAAGAAAACCCGGTCTGGAACGTGCCGGAATCCGACTGGGCCGGCTCGCTGGCTGGTCAAACCATCCCTCCGGGGCCGTCGAACCCGATCAAGGCCCGCTGGATGGCGATCTACGAAGGCGCCGGAATCCACGGCACCGAAGAAACCTCCTCGCTCGGCAGCGCCGCCTCCCACGGCTGCGTCCGGATGTCGATCCCCGACGTCGAAGAGCTCTACGACGAAGTGGAACTGGGCACCCCGATCTTCATCGGCTGAGAGCGCCGGAGACCGGCGCATTTCGGCGTCGTCGTTCGGTCACGTGCAGAGCACGCTCCCTCTCTCCTCCTTGAACTGCTTGGTCTCCGGCGCTCTCAGAGGAGCTTGGGAAACCGAGACGAACTAGGAGTCGTGAACTGGGAAGCGGCGCTGGCCGCCTACGACCGCGATCTTCGAGCGCGCGGCTCGGCCGAGCGGACTCGCAAGGCCTACGCCGTCGACCTCGGTGGCTTCGCCGAGTGGGCGGGGGAGATGGGGCTCGGGCCAAGCGAGGTGCGCCACCGCGACGTGCGCCGCTACGGCGCCGGCCTCTCCGAGGCAGGCGCGGCGGCGGCGACCGTGGCCCGCAAGCTGGCCGCCATCCGCGGCCTCTATGGCTACCTCGTCCGCACCGAAAAGGCCGGCTCAAACCCGGCCGAGCTGGTCTCCAGCCCGAAGCGCTCGGAGAAGCTGCCGACCGTCCTCAGCACCGAGCAGATGCGGACCCTGCTGGAGCGGATCCCCGCCCGCACGCCGCTGGAGCTGCGCGACCGGGCGATGCTCGAGCTCGCCTACTCCTGCGGGCTGCGCTGCGAGGAGATCGTCAACCTCGACGAAGGGTCGCTCGACTTCGAGACCGAGCAGCTGCGGGTGCTCGGCAAGGGACAGAAGGAGCGCCTGCTGCCGGTAGGCGAGCCCGCCCAGCGCGCCCTGCGCCGCTACCTGGACAAGGGCCGCCGCGCCCTGGCCGGCGACCCGCGGGAGCGGGCGCTGTTCCTCTCCAAGAGCGGCCGTCGCCTCTCGAACTCCGACGTGACCCGGCGTTTGGGGCTCTGGACGCGGGAAGCGGCCCTCGCGGCGGGCGTCTCCCCGCATGCGCTTAGACATTCCTTCGCAACCCATCTACTCGAGGGCGGGGCCGACCTGCGTACGATTCAGGAGTTGCTGGGTCACGCGTCGATCTCCACCACCCAGGTCTACACCCGGGTCGACGCGGCCCGGTTGCGTGACACCTACGCTGCAAGCCACCCCCGCGCATGAACCAAATCCCCGCAAACGACCGTAGAATCGGCTGATGGAAACGGGCGTCAAAGAGGTGGAGCTCCGCGACCTGTGGAAGCGCTACAAGGACGGCGGGGACGAGAACGCCCGCGAGCGGCTGGTCGTCGCCTACTCGCCGATGGTCAAGTTCGTCGCCGGCCGGCTCGGTGCCGGGCTGCCTTCCCACGTCGAAGACGCCGACCTGATCTCCTACGGCCTGGTCGGCCTGATCGGCGCGATCGAGCGCTTCGAACCGGAGCGGGGAATCAAATTCGAGACCTTCGCGATGACCCGCATCCGCGGCGCGATCATCGACGAACTCCGCTCGCTGGATTGGGTGCCGCGCTCGGTCCGCTCCCGCGCCCGCGAAATCGAAGCCGCCCAGGCGAAGCTCGAGCACGAGCTGCAGCGGGCGCCGAGCGAGGCCGAGCTTGCCTCGAAACTGAACATGACCGAAGAGGAACTTCAGGGAGCGCTGCTGGAGATCGCCAACTCCTCCGTCTACGCGCTGGACGAGCTCTGGACGGTCTCCGACTCCTCCGGCGACCAGGTCTCGCTGCTGGACACGATCGCCGACGAAGCCGCCGCCGACCCGCAGGAGGCGCTGGCCACGACCGAGGTCAAGGACCGTCTCACCGAGGCGATCGGCTCGCTGCCAGAGCGCGAGCAGCTCGTCGTCGCCCTCTACTACTACGAGAACCTCACCCTGCGTGAGATCGGCGAGGTCCTCGGGGTCACCGAGTCGCGCGTCTCCCAGCTGCACACCAAGGCGGTCATGCGGCTGAAATCGCACCTTCAGCAGGCCTGAAGGTGGGGGGCGGGGGCGCCCCCCGTTGGTACCTTGGCGGAAGCATGAGCGCCGATGCCCCCTGTGCGATCTGCGGCCGGACGATCCTCGCCGGCGAGGGTGTGCACGGGTACGTCTCCGGCACCGAGGAGCGGACCGTCTGTGAGCTTTGCGTCGCCCGCGCCGAGCGGCTTGGCTGGCGTCCCGCCGGCGAGCCACAGCCGGAGCTTGGCGGCGAGGGGGGGCACGAAGGTCGCCTGCGCCGGCTGCTGCGCCGCCGTACCCGCCGGCCCGGGGCGCCGCCGACCGCGACCCCCCTGTCTTCGGCCGACCCCGCGGCGCCCTCGCGCCGACCGCGCTCGGCCCTGCCGCTCGACGAGTCCGCGCCGACACCCTTCGAACGCGCGGTGGCGCGCTTCAACTCCAGCGAGGCCGGGCGGACGGTCGTCCGCCTGACCCGCACGCTCGGCGTTCCCCGGGCCTCCGTTGGCGCTTCCGCCGGGGCGCCGGACGAGGTCCGGGTCACGATCGCCTGGGAGCTCTCCTGGTACCAGTGGGGCGTCGACATCGCCGACGAGTTGCGGACGGTCTTCGAGCTCGGCAAGGGCGGCGAGATCGACCAGATCGACGCCGCCGCCCGGCAGTGGAACGCCGCGGTCGGCGAGGACGGCAGGCTGCGCCTGGCCGGGGATCCGGCCCGCAGCCGATGAGCCGGGCGATCGTCAACGTCGACGGCGGCGCCCGCGGCAATCCCGGGCCGGCCGCGATCGGCGTCGTCGTCCGCGACGGCGACGGCGCGGTGCTGGAGGAAGTGGGGGAGAAGATCGGCGAGGCGACCAACAACGTCGCCGAGTACCGGGCTCTGCTGCGGGGCATTGAGCTGGCGGCCGCGAGGGGGGCGACCGAGCTGGAGTTGATCGGCGACTCCGAGCTGGTGGTGCGCCAGGTCGAAGGCCGCTACAAGGTGAAAAACGCCGGCATGAAAGAACTGCACGCCGAGGTGAAGAAGGCGCTGGCCGGCTTCGACTCCTGGTCGATCCGCCACGTCCGCCGGGCCGAGAACGCCGACGCCGACCGCCTCGTCAACGAGGCACTGGACGGGGTCCTCGATGGCTGAGCGGACGCCGGAGCCGATCGACCCCGGCGTCGACATCGGCCACGTCCACCTCAAGGTCGCCGACGTCGACCGCGCTCTCGACTTCTACTGCGGCATCCTCGGCTTTGAGCTGACGCAGCGCTGGGGGGCGGACGCGGCCTTCATCTCGGCCGGCGGCTACCACCACCACATCGGGCTCAACTCCTGGCACTCGAAGGGCGGTTCGCCGCCCCCGTCCGGCACCACCGGCCTCTTCCACACGGCGATCCGCTACCCGACCCGTCGCGCCCTCGCCGACGCCCTGCGCCGCCTCAGCGAGGCCGGCTGGCCGCTGGAGGGGGCCTCCGACCACGGCGTCAGCGAGGCCCTCTACCTCTCCGACCCCGACCGCAACGGGGTCGAGCTCTACTGGGACCGCCCGCGGGCGGAGTGGCCGCGGCCCGCTGATGGCGAGGGCGTGGAAATGGGCACCACGGCCCTCGACCTCGACGACCTGATCGCCGAACTGCGCGACTAGGCGCCGAGGATGGCGCCGACCAGGCTGGGGTTGAACGGCTGGGTGCCGTTCACCAGCCGCAGGCCGGGGAAGCCGTGGGCGCGGGCGTAGGCGAGCTCTTTGCCGAGGTCGCCTACGCCGTTCGTTCCCGCCAGGGGCGCGAGCTGCAGCGTGCTGAGCACGCCGAACGCCTGCCCGTCTTCGCTGATGAAGCCGCTGCCCGAGTCGCCGGGTACGCCGGGCGTGACGGTGACGACGATGTGGCTCCAACCGCCGCCTTCGTTCTGGATCACGGTGCCCTGCTTCGGGCTCAGCTTGGTGATCCCGAGGCGCAGTTCGGAGTTGCCGTAGGAGAAGACGGTCGAACCGAGGTCACCGACGGTGCCGATCCCGGTCGGGCCGCCGTAGCCGGGGACCGAGGGGTTGACGCGCGCGACGTCGGCGGGGTCGAGCCTGACCAGGGCGAAGTCGTTGTAGGCGCAGGTGTCGGGGTCGGACTCGCCGTTTGCCTGCATCGCCAGCCACGAGTTGTAGGCGAGGGTGCCTGGTTTGGTCGCGCCGGAGACCTCGACCGCGGTGCCGAGCGGCAGCGAGGCGCTGGTGCAGCCGTCGGTTTCGGTCGCTTCCCCGGTGCCAGAGCAGTGGGCGGCCTGGCCGAGGTAGACGGTCGAGCCTTCCTGGAAGACGAAGTTGGAGGTGCACTGCGCCCCCTGGGTGTGGGTCTGCACGCCGGGATGGACGGGCGCGGACCCCGCGGGAGACCAGGCCGACGCGAGGCTTGGGAGGAGCAGTAGGGCAACCGTGGCCAGGGAAACAACGGCGCCGCTCGCAAATCGATTCATGCTCCTCTTCAGCCTCGCGTCGGTGGGGGATGGATCATGTGGGAACAGCCATGGGCTACCCAATAATTGGTATCACAAACCCCTGACCCAGGGATATCCCTGCCTGGATCGCCTGATCTGAAACGAAGCGATGGGCCTACTGGGCGCCTTTCGGGCCGAGGGAGACGACCAGCTTGACCTTGCTGCCCGCGGGCAGGAGCTTGCCGCGGCTCTTGCTGCCACGGATCACCTTGCCCTCTTTGGCCTTGCCGCTGAACCGGTAGCTGACCTTGCCGGGTTTGCAGTTGGCCTTGCGGAGGGCTTTCTTGGCCCCTTTCAGGCCGCGCGTCTTGAGTTTCGGGACGACGCACTGCTTCGCGACTCGCGTCGCGCTGTCGTTGCCGGCATTGCTGTCGATCGCGAAGCTGGAGACGGTCGCGGTGCTGCGCAATTTCTTCGAGTGCGCCTTCACCTTGATCGTGGCCTTGGCGGTCGCCCCGCTGGGCAGCACGCCGAGGTTGCAGGTGAGCGACGTGGTCCCGGCGCAAACCCTCTGGGAGGCGATCGCGGAAACGACCTTCACGCCTTTGGGCAGCTGACTCGACACCACGACCCCGCCCGCCCGTTCCGGCCCATTGTTCTTGACCAGGACCGAGATCTTGATCTTGCCGCCCTTGTCCACCTTCGAGGTCAGCGAGGCCGAGAGATCGGTCACGTTGCGTTCGGTGTAGCGGGTGAACTGGGGTCCTTCTTCGCCCTGGCCGAGGTAGACGCCTTCGACGCCGGGCTGGGAGACATAGGCCAAGCCGCCGTCGCCGACCACGAACGGCAGCGGGCTCGTCGACCATGAGCCGGCTTCGATGTCGTACCGGTAGAGGGTGTTCCCTTCATAGGTGCCGTAGGTGAGGTAGGTGTTCGTCAGGGGGTCGTAGGCGCTGCCGGCGACCGGTCCTTCCAGGTCAGACCCCGGGTCCACGCTCTGCACCTTGGGTGCGATCGGCAGTTCCTGCCAGCTGTTGGAAGCGACGGCGTAGACCGCGAAGCCGGTGCAGCCGTTCCCCTGGTGGCCGTAGATCTTGCCTTCGACCACCTGCAGCCCGCCCCACGCTTCAAACCCTTCGTCGCAGTCTTCTCCTTCAGCGGCCGAGACGAACGACGGCGCCGCGGCGAGCGGCGTGGCGATGCCGGTCACCGGGTCGAGTGAAAGGAACTTTTGAAAGATGACCAGATACAGCCTGTCGTTGCCGGCGGCGATGTCGGCGGTCCCTTCGTCCAGCGGGTTGTCGATCTGCGTCCAGCTGTTGGAGGCGATGTCGTAGACGCCGAGGTTGAACTCTTCATGCGTGTAGACGGTGTAGATCTTCCCGCCGAGGTACGCCGCGCCGCCGTTGTTGCCGCTGTCGATCGGCGCCGGCGCGAGTTCGGTCCAGGCGCCCGTCCGCGGGTCGTAGCGGAAGTAGGCCGTTCCCTCGTTTTCCTGCGCGTAGACGAAGCCGGTGGTGGGGTCGGTGGCGAACGCCGTCAGATTCGCCGGGCTCGACGCCAGTCCCTGGAACGCTTCTACCCTCGCCTGGGCGGTGGAGACAAATGCCATCACCAGCAGAAGCGCCAAAAGCGCCACGCCGGCCACCGCGGCCGGCGCTGCCTTTGCGCGGAAATCATGTTCGGCAGATGCTCTCACTTCGAATCCTCCTGATCTAGACGCCGGGCGACAGTCGGGCGTCACTATAGGCCCGCGGGTGGCGGCACCATCCGACCGTGGGCGACCCTATTGTTGCCCGCCCTTGTACGACGCCTCGCAGCAACTGACCCGCGGCGGGGCGCGTGCCCGATCGCTTCCGGACTGGCCCGATGCCCGACCGCTTCGCGCCTGGCAGGAGGAGGCGACCGAGGTCGTGCGGGCCCACTCGGCCAGCAGCTTTCTGGCCTCGGCGACGCCGGCGGCGGGCAAGACCACCTTCGGCCTGCACATCGCCCACCGGATGCTGAGCGCCGGGTTCGTCTCGCGGGTGGTCGTGGCCGGCCCGACCACCCACATCTGCCGCCAGTGGGCCGCCGACGCGGGCCGCTACGGCATCGACCTCGAGCCGAACCGGCCCAACTCGGATGGTCCTGAGTCCACCGACTTCCACGGCGTCGCCGTCACCTACCAGACGATCGCCGCCGGGGCGGATACCCACCGGCTGGCGGCCGGGCGCCGGCCGACCCTGCTGATCGCCGACGAGCCGCACCACATGGGCGACCAGGCCGCTTGGGGGCTGCAGACCCGCAAGGCCTTCGACGGCGCCCGCTTCCGGCTGCTCCTCTCGGGCACGCCCTTCCGCTCCGACAACTCGGCCATCCCTTGGGTCACCTACGACGAGGACGGCATCAGCCGCGCCGACTATTCCTACGGTTATCCGCAGGCGCTGGTCGACCGGGTGTGCCGGCCGATCACCTTCCTGCCCTACGACGGCGAGATGGAGTGGATCTCCGACGGCCGGCTGCGCAGCGCCGACTTCGACCTGGCCCTGCCGGCGGCGGAGTCGGCCCGGCGGCTGAGGACCGCTCTCAGCCCGGAGGGGGAGTGGATGGGGGAGGTGCTGCGCGACGGCGACGCCAGGCTGAGTGAGGTGCGCGCCGACGGGCACCCCGACGCGGGCGGCCTGGTGATCGCCGCCGACCAGGACCACGCACGGGCGATCGCGGCGCGGCTCGGGTCGATCTCGGGGCAGCGACCCGAGCTGGTGATGAGCGACGAGCCCGACGCCAGCCGGCGGATCGCCCACTTCGCGGCCTCGGATCGGCGCTGGTTGGTCTCGGTCCTGATGGTCTCCGAGGGCGTCGACATCCCGCGCCTGCGGGTCGGTGTCTACGCGACGGCGGCCCGGACCGAGCTCTTCTTCCGCCAGGTGGTCGGCCGCTTCATCCGCGCCACCCCGCGGCCGCGTCGCCAGATGAGCTACCTGCTGATGCCGGCCGACTCGCGGCTGAAGGCGCTGGCTCGCGAGATCGAGCTGGAGCGCCGCCACGCGCTCGACCTCGCGCCCACCGGGGAGGAGGAGATCGAGATCGACGACTCCAAGCCGGAGCGGGGCGATCCAGCCGGCGGCTTCGCCGCTCTCAGCTCGGGCGACGCCGAGCTGGACGAGGCGATCATGAGCGAGACCACGCTGCAGCTCTTCCCGACCGACGACCCCGCGCCGGCGCGGAAAGCCATTACCCCCGCCAAGTCCAAGACCGCGCCGGAGGACCGCCAACCCGAACGGGAGTCTGCCTACGCGACCCGAGAGCGCCTGCGCGGCGAGCGCAGCCGCCTGGTCGCCCAAGTCGCCCGTCGCACCAAACAGTCCCACCGTGAGATCCAGGCCCGAATCAATCGCGCCACCCGAGCGCGCTCGGTAGCCAGCGCCACCATCGACCAGCTGGAGCGCGGCAACGCGATGCTGCGCCGCGAGCTGTGGGGGTGAGCTCACCGACCGACGGTCACAGGCAATAGGTGTTCCGCCGCGCCTCCGTCGGCAAAACCCCCTTGGTGCGAGAGGCCCAGAGCATCGCCCAGCGCTCGCGCCCCAGGCCGTCATGCTCCAGTCGCGGAAGGCGCCGACCCCGCGATCGGACCGGATGCGAGAGCAACTGCGCGGCCATCGTCTCGTGGACGAACATCCCGCCCGGAGCGAGGACCCGAGCGATCTCCGCCGATGCGGCCTGGGGTTTGGCGATGTGGTACAGCGTGCCGAAGTCGATGATCACGTCAAAGGCTTCGTCGGCGAACGGCATCCGGCGGACGTCGGCGGTGCACAGCTGCGCCTTGGTCCCCTGCTCGCGGAGATTCGCCTCCGCCTCGACCAGCAGCTCCGGGTCGATGTCGAGCCCCAACAGTAGCCGCGGGGCGCACAAGCGGTCGATCACCGGCAGCGCAACCCCGCGTCCACATCCCACCTCGAGAATCCGCTTGCCGCTTGGAATTCCCAGCGCCCGCACCATCGCCGGAATCTCCAGCTGAGCCTGTCGATTGTTCCGCCCTTCCTCGTTGGGGAAAGGCTCGTACTCGGCCCTCATCGTCTGCCTCCCAGGTTGTTATTGACCATTGGTCGATAACCTAGAGCACTTACCGACCATCGATCAATAGCAGAGGAGAATGAGGACTCGGCGCTACAAGACCTGCTCGCCGCTACCGGAGCCGCAGCCCGTGCAGGCAGTCGGGAGATTTGGTCTTCCCGACTGCGCGGCACCACCTATTCGCGCGCCGCTTCGTCGGCGCCAGTGCGAAGACCCATTGCTTCGCGCTTTATCCGGACTTCGGTGTTAAGACCCGCCCCAGTTCGTCGGCGCGCCGGTTCTCCTTGCGCGAAATCCACTCGACGCTCCAGCTCTCGAACTGCGCCAACAGCTCCTCTGCCTGCGTCCGCAGAGGGAGCAGCGCCGGATTCTTCGTCTTCCACTCGCGGTTGACTTGCTTCACCACGAGCGTCGAGTCGCCCTTGACCACCACATGCCGCTCGCCGTGCTTGCGCGCCAGGCGCAGGCCGAGTATTAGCGCCTGCCACTCAGCGGTGTTGTGGGTTCCCTGGTCGAAACGCTTGACGGCCTGGTCGAAGGAGCCGTCGCTCAACTCGACAGTGCAGGCAGCAGTTACCGGGCCGGGACTCTGCCCGCCACCGTCGAAGTGGATGGTCGCCAGCTTCATCACCTGGGGAGCATCCCACGGCCTGACTTCGGGCGCGTCCTCCTGCATGCTGAGGCAGGGAAAACGAGGTAAATCGCGCCATCTGATTGGGCAGCAATGGGCAGCGAGGGCAGAAGTCAGGAGGTCACGGCGGTGGCTTAGCCGCTGTCGAGCACAGAAAAGCCCCGCCAGAGCGGGGCTTTTCCTTAGAGCGGCTGAAGGGATTCGAACCCTCGACCTTCTGCATGGCAACTACGCTGGTCTCCAGAAGCCGCGCACTACGAATGTCAGAATTTGCAGGGAGTTTCAGTTACCGCGGGGGGAGCGGCTCGATCAGCCATGCGCGCGGATATGCAGCGATATGCGGTGTTTCGGGCACTCGTGCGACGAGTGCCCGAAATCCGAGGCGGCGGTTCCATTTTCTCGCGGCCCGGCGAACGATGGTGGCTCTTCCAGTGGCGCAGCCGCGTCATCATGAGGCGGATGACCGGTGAGGAATACTTGGTCAGCCGGCTGCAGCAGCTCCGCGCGGAAGCCCGGCTACTCGCTGAGGATGAGTATGACCCCGAGGAAATGTGGCGATTTGTTCGGGACGCCGCCGCGCTGTTTGAGCGATTCCTTCAAGCGGCGACGCTCAGCCAGCCCCCAAAGAAGATCAAGCTCTTTCATCTCATCGAAGCGCTTGAGCACGACGGCGTTTCTGCTTCTTCACGCACCGGACTACATGAAGTGCGCAAAGCGGCGAATGACGGCAAGCACGACGCTTCTATCGATACGGGCTACAGGCGCGTCGATCAACAGCTTGAGGCTGCGGAAAAGGCCGTCGAAGAGCTAAGTCGGATTGGAGTTCCGGAGGTGGCTGGCGTTTACGAGCCTCCCTACCGCAGGAGGTTCCTGATCGCTGTATACGACCACCTCACGGGGGGAGAGTCCGAGTTCTACGTGTGGACGGCAGGCCAGGAGCCACGGGGCGCAGATCTGACGAACGGACCCCGCGAGGTCGAGACGTTTCAGTTCAAGTTCCGCGACGAGGCCAGCGTCCGCGCTGCACTCGAGCGGACGGGCGATCTGCACTTCGGGGATGTCGAGCCCGAGATCGTCGAGGCCCTGAGACAAGACGCCGAGTACACCGAGTCGGGCTACTGGGAAGGAACGTACCGAGACCTTGTGAGTGCTTGCGCCCCACATCAGCACGACCTTGACCTGCTGCCCGGTCTTGCTCGACACGACCAAGGGGGTCCGGTCGCGGCAGCCCTTGCAATGACGGTGGTCGACCTACTTCAACCCCTGCCGCCGCCCTCTGCACGGCCTGTTGACGAGGAGCTGCTCGCCCATGCAGCAATTCACTATGCCGTCAAGCGAACGAGCCCTGTCACGGCCCATCTGGCACCCGCCTTCGCGCATTTCATCGCCGAACTCCCCGACCAACCCACCATGCTCAGTGGCCCGAGGTGGCTCAATCCCGATCGGTTCGATCAGGAGGCCGGGAGGGCAATGAGCCGAGACGACACGCTGGGCATCGCGCTGCTCGCCGACGGCACGCTGCTATTCAAGCTCGCCTGAGAGTGAGCGGATGACCGCGAGCTCTCTGACCTGTCGCGATCGAGCAGCGAAGCCATAGAAGCGAAGTCGCAGGACAGGCGGGTCGTGCTCGACGATCAGCAGGACGGGATTGTCAGTGGCGTAGTTGCGGCGGCGCGCGATGCGCCAGAGGGAGCGACGGTCGGTTCGGCTTGGCGGCGCATCAAGGCTGGGATGGACGTGCCACTCGCCGACGTAGTCTTCTTCCCCGTCGGTGCGATCATGGATCGAGTCGAGATATCGCTGCAAGAATCGGGTGTCGCGCGAGAAGAAGAAGCGCCCGTGACGCGCTCGGGGTCCTGGCGGGCTGGCTCGGGTGACCACAAGAGTTGACTCGCTAAGTCTGCGCCCGAGCAAGATGCCGCCAGTCTCGACGTCGAGGCTGCTCCGCGTGTGCCCGCACACCACAGCCCTCGCCGTTGGCTCAATAAACACGCGCTCAAGCGCCACAGACAGCACATCCAGGACGAGGGGAGAGCGTCGCCTGATAGAGGCTAAGACCCTGCTGTAGGCGCTCATCGTCTGCCGCAATCGGCTGCTCGACCCAGAGCCAGTGATTAGCCGAGATCTCACGGCCTTCAAGACACTCGAGCGCTCGGGCGGCTGCAAATGATGCGGCCTGCTGGGAGGTGAGACCAGCTCCCGGGCGTGAGGCCGTAGCGCAGCCAGTGTCATAAACATCTGGCAGATCGTCGCTTGGAACATCGATCCACCCTGGGTGTTCTTCCTCCTTGTACTCGGCGAGGCACGCGACGCAGGCATCAACTCCCGGCCGAATCAACCCCACTCGGAAGGCTGCGCCAGCGTGAAGAGATCGAGCGATGAGCATCGTTGGCGGCTCGTCGCGGTCGAAGGCGACCTCGCAAAGAAGTTCCTCTCGAAGATCGTCGCCTATCGCTGCAACAACAAGATCGACATCCCGGAGGCAGGTAGCGATCACGTTCGGGTCGGAAAGGTTCTGGAACTGAGGATCGGTTTCGACACCCGGGCTGACCCGCGAAAGTGCCGTCTCCATTGCCAATGGCTTGACCTGGCCGACCGCGGTTAGGTCAAGCGCATGACGAACCACATTTCCGGGGCGAACCGTGTCTGGATCACATAGAACAAAGGAGCCGACTCCTTCGCGGGCGAGCGAGAGTGCAAGCGTCGAGCCAATCGCTCCAAGGCCGAAGCAGGCCACCGACTTCTCTCGCAGGTCGTCCAATGCGCGGACCCCCTCAAGACGTCGCAGAAGCTCGTCACGCGAGACGACATGGAACTCAGGGGCGCGTATCGGCCACCCTTTGCCCACCTCCGTCTGCTGCTTTTTCGTGCGCACGCCAATGTCGATTAGGAACAGACGCTCTTGGTCGAGAACCTCGTCCGTGAAAACAAGTCCGATCAGATGGCGACCCTCTGTGGGTCGTTGGATGAACCTGACCCCCCGGTGGCCGGATTCACCGAGCAGGCGTTCGAGCTCTCCGGTGTGACGCATCGGCGTCGGTTCTCGATCCAGTCGATACCACTTACAGATTTCGGCTTTCGCCCAAAGCTTCTTTTCTGCGAGGGACGCGATCAGGTCGCTGCCGACCTGATCGCCGTCGACCGAGCCAAGTACACATAGATCCTGGCCCAGTAGTTTTGCCACCTTGAACCGGCCCTGGTTCTTCCCCCCAAAGCTCTTGAGGACGGTAGCCGGGGCGATGACCGAGTAGGCGGTGCCTCTGAAGTATTCGGGCAGCTCGTACAGGGCCAGCTCGCGCGGAAAATTGTCAGCAAGGTGGTAACCGAGCCATCGCTCGGTCGCCGCATACATCTCGCTGGCCGGAACCGTTCGTCGCCATGCCGAGGCCGGAAAAAGACATGGTGCCCCGTCCGTGCCTTGATGACGTGCCCGATCGATCTTCGGCGAGATGAACTTGACCTTGGGCGGGTAATGCGGATAGCCCGGCGGATAGTCGAGCTGAAGCTCGAAGTCGTGGCGCTTAAGCCCGCCATCTCCCTTTCGCCGCACAGTCACCGTGCCGCGAAAGCCCACTTCACCGCGTGCCGATTCGACCTCCTCGAATCCTTTGCCGGACCAGTACGCCTGGTCTTCGGCGTAGATCGTCGGGTAGCGTTCGCGCCAGTCCTTCACGCAGCCGGTTGATTGTCGAGCCGAGTTCGGCTTCCTCGCTGGCGGCGCTTCTTAATCGCAGCGGCGGTCAAGGCGCCGCCGACGATCGCCGCGCCGGCGGCAAGACCCTTGGTGGCGCTGGCCGAATCGCTTTCGTTTTCCTCACCCCAGCCGTAATCCTCAGCGTAGGAACCAGGGTCGAGAACGATGCGGTATGCGCTGCCCGAGTCAACCTCGACGACGACAGTCCCGGAGCTAGAGGTCTCGAAGACATTCTCCTCACCGGCCTCGTCGCGATATGCCTTCATCATGTCTTCGTGGGGATGTTCGTGGCGGTTGCCTTCCCCGACTGAAACGACGACGGCATCAGGGCCGATCAACTCCAGAGCGTCGAGCCAACCTTCGGAGTCCTTTCCGCCATCCTTGAAGAAGCTGCGCGAGCCGTGATGGCTCGCGTGAAGGACATCAGCCGCCAGCACCTCGGTGCCGGTCTCTGAATCGGAACTGCCCTCGTAGTAGTCGACGATGCGCTTCCAGCAAGCAAGATTCGAGTCGCCAGTCAGCATCACCGACGTCTCTCCCTCGTAGGTCAACTTCAAGACGAGACAGTTCTCGTGGACGAGTTTCTTGGCCGCCTCCTCATCGAGACTCTCATCGATCTCGATGTAGCCGGGAGGCGAGAAGCACCGCATGCTGATGTCCTCTCCGAGGTCATAGTCGGCGTCCTTGTCGCCGAGGGGCGTGCGGCTTCCCTTCGGGCGCTTGACTTGGTCCTCGGGATGTTCGTCGACGACGCGCTGGTATTCGTCGAAGTTCTTGGCGACTTCCTTACGTTCCTCATGCTGCGGCACCCACAGCCATTCCACGTCGTAGCGATCGTAAAGGTCACCAATGCCGGTGATGTGATCGTCGTGCGCGTGGGTGACGACCAAGTACTTGAGCCGCTTCTTGCCGTCACTGCCGGCAGGCAGGACATCGTCGAGCAGCTTGAAGATGTCGATCCCCTCGCCCTCGCAACGATAGACATCCACGAGCATGAACTCCCCATCGGAGAGCTGGATCAGGGTGCAGTCGCCCTGTCCGACATTTGCGCAGATTACTTCGAAATCAGCCATCAGTTACCTCCGAGGTTCGTAACTCACGACGCGACTGTGCGCCTTGTTTTCGGTCTGTGGAGTGGGGGCCAGCGACTCGATCGCCTCCATTAGCCTTTCCGCGTAGAGATCAGCGGCCGAGCGCACCCAATCAGGGGTGACAAGGAATCCCCACACGGGGAGTGCGAGAACAGAGGCGCCAGCTGCCACCGCGAATTGCCAGGCCTCGTCCTGTGCAAAGAGCAGGGAGATGCTTGCTGCCAGTACTGCCGCCGCCACCCCGAGGGCGAAAGGCCGAAGGCCAAGGCAGTTGCGCCGGAAGCCGTATTCGGCGTTCTGGTGAGCCACCAGCTTGTACTGCGGGCCCGTCCTGGTCCTTTGCCGCAGCGCACGAACCGCGATGGTGTAACGCTCGTCCGCGCCACGCGGGTCTGCCGCCTCTTCCTCTGGAGAGGGCAAGGATTCACCCAGCACCCCTGCAAGGAGGGCATGACGGCGATGCGTGGCCGGGCGGGGTGAGCTCCCCGACCAACGCAGCAACTGGATGCCTGGGGATCCGCCCCAGCTCTTCCAGAGGCCGGGCTGAAGGCGGCGCCCAAGGCTGCGGATAACGCCGCACGTGACCATGAGGACGGCAGCAAAGATGAATGCCATGACTGAGCCGGCCTTTTCGATTGACGACAATGCGCCGAGACCAAGAGTCGCCGCGGGCGCGGCAGCGAGAGCGGCAGGTGCGAGCTGCGCCCTAAGGACATAGGCGTCGAAGTTCACGAGCATTCAGCCTGGAGGCCCGAATTGTCAGCCCAGGTCATTCTGGCGCCGGTTCCGTCCGACTCCATTGCGATAAAGCGCTCTGCTGCGCAAGGCCTCCATCGCTGATGCTCCTGGGATGCGTACATCCGTTCCACGGTACGGATGCGTCCGGATGCCCTCGAAGGTCCGTGAGAGACGCAAATTCCGGCTTTTCAGAGGCTAATTCAGCTTGCGCAGGACTCTCACCGGCGGAGAGAGCAATAGCTCCCAAAGTGGCGCCGCAGTATTTCCGCCGGGGAACCGACCGAGATCGTTGGGCTCTTGACGCCAATAGCGCCTAGCGCCGTATGCCGTAACAAGAATGGAGCTGCGGATGTCCAAGCAGCGCATGTCCGCACGAAATGGCTTGAACTTTGACTCTACTTCGAAGATCTGAGCCCCATCACAATTGATTCCGAAGCTGGCTAAGAAGAGCGTTGCCTCGGCCAACGTCTCCCATCCGAATACGGACCGGAACCGCGAAGGAAGTTGGGGAAACTCAGCTCGACGGATCAACTCGCAGGTCAACTCGACGCTGGGGTCGAAGAGCGTCGCAGGCGCGGGACGGAGCAGGTAGCGCTCGCCGTGACTCGTAACGCCGTCGGGAAACCAAGAGTCAGCAAGCTCCCGAAGCATTGATGGTTGGATGTCGACGTGCCGCTTGGCCTCGATGATGTCGCCCTCCCGAAGGGTCCCTTGGCGGTCGACCGTAAAAGCGATGGGGCTCACTTTGGCCGCGAGCTACTTATCGAGTCGCTTCTTGAAAGCCTCGAACCGCTTGCGTAGGACGTATACGTGATCGAGGAGTGCCTCGGCGAAGGCGAGGGCGTCCTCGGCGTCGTCGCGAGGAACAGGCTCACCCGTGTAATGCGCACCCTGATTTCCAGCGACCCGGAGTGCAGTGGCCCATTCGGCAAGCGTGCCGTCAATTAGACCCTTGCTCTGCAGCTCTTTAAGGCTCAGGGCGAGCGTCTTTTTCTTGACGCCCAATTCCATGCAGGCTCCCTCAACGGTTCTGCGGACCATTACGGTGCAAGCGGAGTACGCCTTTGCATCAAAGCAGGACTTCGCTTCTTCCCACTCGCGGCGCAATGGCGGGGGGATTTGGGGACTCAGGCGGCGAGGGGCTGGATAAACAAAGACTGGCTCATCGTCTTCGAATCCGCCGCCATAGTCCTCCCGCAACTGCAAACTCGGCATCAAGCAATGGGTACATTGAACCAGCGTCCACTCGGCCGCTGGATCGACCCTTTCCCCGTCTCGATTGAGGCCGTCCCATATGGCCTCACCCTTGATCTTGGCCGTCGCGGGCCGGTCACAGTGAGGGCAGACAATTACGCGTTCTCCTACGGCCAACATCGTCTACACCCTACTTTCACAAGCAGAAAGGGCGGGACCTAACAGGCAAATCCTGCGCTGGATCACCTTAAACTGAGAAGGGCAGCCCGCTCCTCCTCGACCTTCTCACAGGGCGTATTTGTCCAGCCGAGCTCCGTCAATTCCCATTGGCAACCGCGACCACTGCCGGTCCGGAGCCAGCCTCGGCGGACGAGTCGGCTGCGAACCTTGCCCACTCGAGGCTGCCAGCGGGGTGGGCCACTCGGCAGTGATTCCAGGTCGCAGGTGCTGTGGCGGTCAGCCATCGCCCCGGCGAGGGCCGCGATGATCTCGCTGCGGCTTGCCCGGCCGCCGCGTTCGGCGAGCGCTTGCAGGATCGGCTGCTCGTAGGTCTCGAGGTCTAGAAGCGCCGGCTCGGGCGCCTCACGCGCGATTACCCGCTCGCCTCTCACGAGCGCCTTCAGACGTGCGCGCTCGTCGGGGTCGCGGCTCATCAGGTGGGTGTAGACGCGGAGGGTGAAGGTGGGGTCGGTGTGGCCGATCTGGCGCATCAGGGAGATCGGGTCCTCGCCGCAGGCGATGAGGACAGAGGCAAAGGTGTGGCGCAGCTTGTGGGTGGTGAGGCCCTTGGGCAGGGGGACGAGGCCGCGGCTCACCAGCAGCTCGTCGGTGCGCTTGAAGGTCGGGGCGAGGATTCGGCTGCGCAGGTTCTCGGGATCGCGACTGGCGCCGGTTTCGCTCGGGAAGACGAGGTCTTCTGGGCCTGCCGGATGCGCTGCCGCCTTGTGGGAGGCGAGGAGGTCGCGCAGGAGTGGCAGCATCTTGATCTCGCGCACCCCCGCGTCGGTCTTCGAGCGGCCGATGAAGAGCCGCCCGCCGGCGAGGTCGACATCGCGCCAGCGCAGGCCGCAGAGCTCATGCGCGCGCGGCCCGGCGAAGACGAGGGTCGCGACGATCGCCTCGCGCTCTCCGCAGCGCTGCCGCACGTCGCGGTCGAGCCCCGCGCGGTCCCAGGATCTCGATCTGCCTGCTCGAGGATCTACGGAGCGAGGGACCGTTCGCACCGATCTTCCGCGAGGTTCGCGAGCCCGAGCGGTCAGTCGATTGGCTCGGGAGCGCTGCCGGCGAGCAGACGGGAAAGCGGTGAAGCGAAGGTCGATCGCCACGCACGATGTGAGGCGATTGCCGTCGATGCGCGGCGATTGTCGAACCGACTCGCTTCTGGCGCGGAGCAGAGCTATCGTCGTCGGGCAAGCAAGAAAACGGCCGGGGCGGCGCTGGAACGCCCCCCGACCCGGCGCCGACGTAGGCGGCGCAACCGAGAGGCTAACCCCGCGCGGGCAACCCTCGTCGCGGTGATCGGCAGTTCGTCCTCGTGTTTCTTCATGTAGCCGAGGACGAGCCCGTCGAGCTGACCGGGGCGCAGCCTCTCCTTGGGCTTGGCTTTGGTCGCCTTGCTTCCCATCGCATCTCCTTCTTCGGGCGGCCTCGCCTGCCGAAGCCGCTCTTGATCGGAGCGACGTGGTAGCTCCGCTCGCCCGAAAAAGCGAGCAGGAAATCGACGTAGATCCCCGTCAATTGCTGCGCATCGGCGGCATTTGGGGGACTCGTCCCCCAAATCGGGGCGAAAGGAGGGGCGGTTCGAAAATCTCTGCAGCCGGCCAAATCGCCAGGTGCAGGGATTTCCTCGGTAAGCGGCTGAAGGGATTCGAACCCTCGACCTTCTGCATGGCAAGCAGACGCTCTAGCCAGCTGAGCTACAGCCGCACGGTGGCGGAGTTTAGCTTGGTCGGCGGGGTCCGAGCCGCCCGCGGTTAGCGGACGACTCGGAGCTTGCGCAGGTTGACCGTGATCTCGCGGCCGACTTTGATCGCCTCGAGCACGGTGATCTTCTTCGCCTTCGCCAGCTGGCGGCGGAACTTGGCTTTCGGTTTGATCGCGACGACGCGCGAGCCGCCGGCCTTCAGCCCAACCCGCGCTGGTTTGCTCTGCACCTTGACCGTCGGTTTGCCGTGCTTCCGCCCGACTTTGACGGCGAAGAGCGCGATCGCGCAGCGGCCGCCCGCTTTTTTCGGGCAGTGGACCTTGACGCCGGGGTAGGAGACTCGGACCGGCAGCGTCACGGTCGCCAGGCTGCTGCCGTTGCAGTAGGCGGTCTGGCCGGTGAAGACCAGGCTGGTCGAGCAGCCTTCGTTGTCGGTGACCGTCAGCTGCACGCTGTATTTGCCCGGCTTGGCGAATTTATGGGAGATCGCGGGCGCGCTCGTGGTCGCCGTCGCGCCGTCGCCGAAGCTCCAGGCGAAGCCGGTGACCGAGCCGTCCGGGTCTTTCGACGCCGCGGCGTTCAGTGGGCCCGCGACGCCGGGCCGCAGGCGTTTGACGCCGAACGAGGCGGCCGGTCCCTGGTTGGGCGTGATCGCGATCTGGGAGGCGTCGGTCCCGGTCACGATCGGCGCGGCGAACGCGGTCGGGTCTGGGTTGGTCCCGAACGGGAGCACGCCTTTGGCGCCGTAAGAGCTGAGGAAGCCTTTGGTCCCATCCGGGGTGATCGCGGGAAATTCGACAAATTCGCTGCCGCCGATCGTGCTGGCGACGGTGTTGGTCGCCAGGTTGACGACCGACATCGACCCGTCGCCGTAGTTGGCGACGTAGGCACGGAGGCCGTTGGGGCTGACCGCGACACCGCTCGGGTCTTTGCCGACGCCAATCGGGCCGGCGATGGTCTGCCCGGTGTGGCCGTCGACGACCGCGAGCGATTGTGCGTCGTTGTTGGCGATCAGGGCTCGTGAGCCGTCCGGCGTGTACGCCACGCCGTAGGGCCTGTCCCCGACCGGAACGGTCGCCACGACCTGCCCAGAGGCGGTGTCGATCACGGAGACGTTGTCATCGCCGGTGTTGGGCACCAGGGCGCGGGTGCCGTCCGGTGAGATCGCGATCGCGAAGGGCGATTCCCCGACCGGAATCGGCGCGCCGACGACCTGGTTCGTCGCCGTGTCGATCACGCTGACGTTGTCGTCGCCTCCGCTCGTCACGTAGACCCGGCTGCCGTTCGGGGTGACCGCGATCCCAAACGGCTGCTCGCCGACCGGAATCGTCGCCACCACCGTTTTGCTGGCGGTGGAGATAGCCGAGACGGTCCCGGCTCCGTAGTTGGCCGAGTAGAGGGTTTGGCCGTTGGGGGAGATCGCGACCTGGTAGGGCTCGGTGTTGGCGCCGATGACGATCGGCGCGCCGAGGGCGCCGGAGGCGGTGTCGAAGACGGAGATCGAGTCGCCTTCGGAGCCGACGTAGGCCGTGCTGGCCAGAGCGGTCGGAGCGCAGCAGGCGAGGGCGAGGGCGGCGACCAGGAAGGTCCGAAGCGCGGACGAGATGCGGAGCGGCAAGGCAAACCTTTCGTCGGGAACGGCGCGATCCTCTCACGGCGCCCGGCCCGAAAGCCGGCGCGGTAGCCTGAGCGACAAGGGAGAAGATGCTTTTCCGTCAGATCATCCACGAGGACCTGGGCTGCGCCTCCTACTTCGTCGCCGACCGCGAAGCGGGGGTGGCGGCGGTGGTGGATCCGCAGTGGGACATCGAGCCCTATCGGCGGCTGGCGGGCCTGCACGGGGTGCGGATCGGGCACGTGCTCGAGACCCACAACCACGCCGACCACGTCTCCGGCCACGGCCGGCTCTGCCGCAGCACCGGCGCCACCGTCCACGCCCACGAGCTGGCCGAAGCCGAGTACCCGCACGAGCCGTTTGCCGACGGCTGGAAGTTGGAGCTGGGGAACCTGGCGATTGAGGCGATCCACACGCCCGGTCATCGCCCCGAGCACACCTGCTTCCTGCTCAGCGACAAGAGCCGGGGCGGTGACCCGTGGGCGGTGCTGAGCGGCGACTCGCTTTTCATCGGCGACGTGGCGCGCCCGGACCTGGCGGTCGAGCCGCGCGACGGCGCCGCCGACATGTTCCGCTCACTGCACGAGCGGTTGCTGACCCTTCCCGACGAAGTCGAGGTCTGGCCCGCGCACCTCGGCGGCTCGCTCTGCGGCGGCTCCGGCCTCGACCTCAAGAGCTCCTCGACGATCGGCTTCGAGCGCCGCCACAACCGCGCCCTGCAAATCGCCGACGAGGCCGCGTTCATCGAGGACCAGGTCGGCTCGCTGGGCGACAAACCGCCGAACGTCGAGCGGATCGTCGGCCTCAACCAGGGGCCGCTGGTCGAGGACTTCGGCACCCCGGCGCCGCTCAGCACCCACGAGGTCGAGGAGCTGGTCGAGCAGGGGGCGGTGGTGATCGACGGCCGCACCAACGAGCAGTTCGACGAGGCCCACATCGAGGGCGCCCTCAGCGCCTCGGCCTACGACACCGGCTTCGCGACCAAGGTCTCCCGCGTCGTCCCCGAGGGCAGCGACATCGTCATGGTCGCCGCCTCCAGCGGCGACGAGCGGCAGGCGGCGCAGCTGCTGGCGTCCGTCGGGCTTGCCGTGCGCGGCTACCTGGAGGGCGGGATGACCGCCTGGCGAACGGAGGAGCGGCCGGTGCACCGGATCGAGCTGATCGACCCCGACGAGCTGGCCCGCCGGGTCAATGGCGGCGACGGGCCGGTTGTCCTCGACGTCCGCAACGCCAGCGAGTACGCCGGCGAGCACATCCCCGATTCGCTCCACATTCCCTATGGCGACCTCGCCGGGCGCCTCGACGAGCTTCCCCGCGAGCGCCAGATAGCGACTATCTGCCGCGGCGGCAAACGCAGCGGCCTCGCCGCCTCGATCCTGCAGCGGGCCGGCTTCGACGTCGTCCACGTCGGCAAGGGAGTGGGCGTCTGGCGCGACAGTGGACACCCTGTCCAAGCCGGCGCCCCTGAGGCAATTTCCACCCAGTAGTGGGTAGATCCGGCTGTACATCTGGAGCGCTCAAGAAAGGTGCTGCTCCAGTTTGTACAAATTGGACACCCGGTAACTGTCGTCCCTGATCTCAAGCGGGCGGTGCGCCTGGTCGATTGCCCCTTATCGGCCACGAACCAGTCGCGGCCAAATCAAAGGAGACAGATATATGAACTCGCTCAATAGGAAGCGGGTGATCATCGGACTGGCTGGCGTTTGCGTCGTGGCCATCGCCGCGGTTGCCTACGCCTACTTCACCAGCACCGGCTCCGGCACCGCGACCGCGACGGTCGGGACCAGCTCCGCCGTCACGATCAAAGGCACGGTCAGCGGCACCCTCTACCCGGGCGCCTCCTCGACCGTGACCCTGACCGTCGACAACCCCTCTTCGGGCAAACAGCGGGTCGGCACCGTCTCGCTGGAAAAAATCACCGCCGACGCCGGTCACCCGACCTGCAGCGTCGTCACCACCGGCGGCAACCCCGACTTCACGATGGCCGACGTCGTCGTCAACAAAACCTACGGCCCGGGCAACGGCCAGGCCGTGACTCCGACCGGGACGCTGACGATGAACGACACCGGGATCAGCCAGGACGGCTGCCAGGGCGCGACCCTGACCCTGTCGCTGAAAAGCAACTAGCGAGTCAGCGAGCGAATAGATGTCTCCTCGCCGCATAGCGGCGGGTCGTGCCGGCGCGATCAAGGCAGCGGTTGCCTTGCTCGCCGGCACGGCCTGCCTCGGTGCGGTCGCCTACGCGGCGACCGGTACCGGGGGCCGCGAGGTCGGCGTCGCGGGGAGACACGTCGCGATCGGCGCGCCGCATCGCGCCACCTCGCCGCGGGACGGGGACGAACGCGCTCCGCGCGTGCGCCTGATCGAAGTCCCGGCAGCGAGTTCCACCGCGGCGGATTCGCAGTTCCGCTTCAACGTCCCGCCCCGGACGAAGGAGACGGAGGGCTCGTCGACCCCGGCACCGGCGGAACCCGAGACTGCCGCTTCGCGGCGGCGCTTCCAGTGCCGCCTCGATGGTGGCCGCTGGGCTGACTGTGCCTCGCCGCACCGGTTGGTCGGGCTTGCCTCTGGCCCTCACGACTTCGCCGTTCGCGCCCTGACGCGAAAAGGCCGGCCGGGGCCGGATGCCGCCTACGGCTGGCAAGTCGTCGTCGCGGCGGCTTCGGTTTCCGATCAGCAGCCGGCCGAGGGCAAGCCGTTCTCGATCGAGCAGATCGGGTCGCTCTCGCCCCTTTACCCGGGCGACCCGGCGCAGCAGGTGGCGCTGGCGGTCGGCAACCCGAACTCCGTCCCGATCGAAGTGACCAGCTTGACGGCGGCAATTTCCAACGCTCCCCCCGATTGCGCGGCCGAGAACTTCGCGCTGACCCCGGCCACCGCCTCGGAGGCGACGCCACTGGTGGTGCCGGCCGAAGGCACGGTCGAATTGCCCTCCTCATCGGTCGCCGCCCCTTCCATCGCCCTGCTGGACCTTCCCGTCAACCAGGACGCCTGTCAGGGGGCGGAGCTCGAGCTCGTCCTCAGCGGTGAGGCCCGGGGATGAGGCGCCTCGCCGGGCACGCCACCGCCCTGCTGCTGATCGTCGCGATCGCGATCGGCGGCAACGCGCTTGCCTTCTTCACCGCCAACGGCAGCGGCACCGCCTCCGCGGCGGTGACGAAACTGAACGCGACGACGATCAGCGCCGCGACCGCGGCTGCCGGCGGCACCGTGACCCTGACCTGGAGCGCGGTCACCGCTCCCGGCGCCGGCTCCGTCAGCTACTACGTCACCCGCGACGGCGGCGAAGCGGCGGGGACCTGCCCGACCAAAGCCGCGCCGACGACGGTCGTCACCTGCAAAGACAGTGGCGTGGCGATCGGCGAACACAGCTACAAAGTGGTCGCCGTCTGGGAGACCTGGAGCGCGGTCAGCGCCGCCAAAGCCGCGACCGTCACGATCGGCGAAGCGGTCAAATTCACGATCTCCGGCAGCACCACGACTCCCGCGGCGGGCGCCGCGGTCAACCTGACGATCACCGCCAAAGACGTCAACAACGCCACCGTCACCACCTACACCGGCTCGCACCCGCTGGTCTTCGCTGGCGCCGATTCCAGCCCCGCCGGCAACGCGCCGACCGTCGTCAGCAACGTCAGCTCCAGCTCGGTGGTCAACTTTGGCACCGCGACCCCACTCACCTTCACCAGCGGCGTCTCCACGGTCGCTTCGAGCAAAAACGGCGTGCTGAAAATCTACGACGCCGGCACCGCGAGCGTGACCGCGACCGAGGGGTCGCTCACCACGCCGACCCCACTCTCCCTGACCGTGAGCCACGCGACGACGAGCAAATTCATCCTCGCCGCCGCCTCGGCGACCCCGGCGGTCGGGGAAGCCGACGACCTGACGATCACCGCCCAGGACACCTACGGCAACCTCGCGACCGGCTACACCGGCTCGAAGAGCCTCGTCTTCTCCGGCGCCTCGGCCAGCCCGGCCGGCAACACGCCGACGGTGACCAACTCCAGCGCCACCGCCGTCGCCTTCGGCAGCGCAACCCCGGTCGCGTTCAGCGAAGGCGTCGCCAACGCCGCCGAGAACGACGGCGGCGAGATAGTCCTCTTCAAAAGCGGTTCCACCACCGTGAAAGCAACTGAGGGGTCGGTGACCACGCCGACCGGGGTGGTGGTGACCGTCGCGCCGGGGGCGGCGACGAAACTCGCCCTCAGCTCCTCGACGGCCACCCCCGTCGCGGGAACCGGGTTCAACGTCACCACCACCGCCCAGGACGTTTACGGCAACACCGCGACCGCCTACACCGGCTCGAAGAACATCGCCTTCTCCGGCGCCTCCGCCGGCCCCGGCGGGACCCTGCCGAGCGTCGTCAACGGCGCCGGCACGGCGATCAACTTCGGCAGCGCGACGGCGCTCACCTTCACCAGCGGCGTCGCCACGCCGGCCTCCTCGAAAAACGGGTTCATGAAACTGGCCCTGGCGGGGGCGACCAGCGTCTCGGCGACCGACGGCACCCTGTCGACTGCCACGCCCCTCGCCCTGACCGTCGCCGTGGGAACGGCCGCGAAACTGGCGCTGAGCGAACTGACGGTCAGCGCCGGCGTGATCGGCTCGCCCTGCTACTTCACCTGCGCGGTCAGCGCGCTCGGCAACGCCGGCACGGTCAAAGCCAAGATCATGATCACCGACAGCATGGGCAACGTCATCTCCAACGTCGGCGCCGCGAAGACGGTCACCGTCACCAGCAGCGGCGGGACGATCGGCGGCTCCCCGTTGACGGTCCCGGCCACCGGCACGGCGCTCAGCGGTACCCCCTTCACTTACTCCTCGCCGGCCAGCGGCAGCTTCACGAACACGATCACGATCGCCTCGACCGGCTACACGAGTG
>JBIOTO010000099.1:0-4205 GCA_044865945.1 Solirubrobacterales bacterium | reverse complement strand
CCGCAATACGTCGCGGGCATCTGGATCTTCTTCGCGCTGGCTTGGGCAGCGATGGCCGTCCTCTCGGACGACCACGGGGTGCCGCTCGCCTTGAAGTTGGCGTTACCCCTGGGGTGGGCGCTGCTCGCGGTTCGGGAAGTCCGGCGGTATCGGACGCAGCAGAAAAGTCCGACGACCCCTGCATCGAGATAACTGCGGGGTGCTCAGCCTCTCCGCGATTTGGTCCCTTATAGGGGCCCGAACCTCGGAGACGCTGATCAGCCGGGGCTGATGCCGCCGCCGGCGGGGGGTGCTGGGGCGGGTTCCGGCGTCGGGGTGGGTTCGGGGGTCGGTTCGGGCTCCGGTTCGGCGGTGTCTTCTTCGCCGCCTTCGTCGCCGCCCTTTTCCTTTTCCTTGCCTTCGTCTTCGGCTTCTTCTTCGCCTTCGTAGCTTTCTTCTTCTTCGTAGCCGTTGTAGCCCGAGGAAGAGGTGTGTTCGCTGTCGAGACCTTCCAGCTCCGGGGCGGAGCCTGCTTCGAATTCGGGGCAGTCGCCTTCGACGGCTTCCGACATGTAGTTGGCCCAGATCGGGCCGGCGGTGGGACCGCCGAAGCCGGTGTATTCGCGCGTGGTCGGGTGCCCGACCCACACCGCAGTCGAGAAGAGGGGCGTGTAGCCGACGAACCAGGCGTCGGAGAGCTCCTCCGAGGTACCGGTCTTGCCGGCCGCGCTGGAGCAGCCCATCGAGGTGTAGCCGGCGCCGGTGCCCTGGGTGATCACGCCCTCGAGGATGCGGGTCACTTCGTAGGCCTGACCCGGGGTGAGGACGCGTTCGCCGGAGTCCTTCTCGAAGTCGTCGACCTTGCCGTCGGGGAACTCGACCTTGGAGACCGCGGTCGGGTCGTGGTGGACGCCGCCGTTGGCGAGGGTCGCGTAGGCGTCGGCCATTTCCAGCGGCGTGACGCCGATCGCCAGACCGCCGATCCCCTCGGCGGGCACCGACTGGAGCGGCGATTCGATCCCCATTTCCTTCGCCGTCTCGGTAACCTCTTCCGGCCCGACGTCGAGGTCGAGCTGGGCGTAGACGACGTTGACCGAGTGCCAGGTCGCGCTTTCCAGGTCGTAGGTTCCGCCCCCCTCCCCCTCGGAGTTGTTGACGGTCCAGGTGCCGCCGCCGGGGATTTCCAGCGTTTTCGGCGAGCTCCCGTCGTAGTAGGTGCTGCCGGGGTCGATTCCCTCTTTCAGCGCGGCGGCGAGGACAAAGGTCTTGAACGAGGAACCGGGCTGGCGGTGCGCCTGCCAGGCGTAGTTGAACTGGCTTTCGTCGGCGTAGCCTTCGGTCGAGGCGAGGGCGACGATCGCGCCGCTGTCGGGGTCGACCGAGGCCAGCCCCGCCGCCGGGCCGCCTTCGGGGTAACAGACGTAGCAGTAGTTGTCGACCGCTTCCTGGGCCTTCGCCTGCAGGTCGGGGTCGATCGTCGTGTAGGCCTTGAGGCCGCCGTTGCGGACGGTGTTGATCCCGTACTCCTCGATCAATTCGTTCTGGACGAGGTCGAAGAGGAACGGGTCCTTGATCACCTTGTACTTGTCGCCCGGATTGAGACCCAACCCGCGGGTCTTCGCCTCGCGGTATTCGTCGCCGGTGATGTAGCCCTGTTCGTTCATCACCAGCAGCACCTCGTTGCGCCGCTTCAGCGCCGCTTTGGGGTCGAGGAAGGGGTTGTATTCGGAGGGCGCCTGCGGCAGGCCGGCGAGCATCGCCGCCTCGGTCAGATTGAGGTCCTTGGCGGGCTTGGAGAAGTAGGTCTGCGAGGCCGCCTCGGCGCCCACCGCGGTCTGCCCTTCAACCGTCCCGTAGGGGGCGGTGTTGAGGTATTCGTTGAGGATCCATCCCTTGTCGTGCTTGTCCTCGAATTCGACCGCGAGGCTGGCTTCCTTCAGCTTTCGCTCGATCGTGTTCTCGGGGTTCTGGATGTAGAGGTTGCGGACCAGCTGCTGGGTGATGGTCGAGGCCCCCTGGACCGCGGCCCCTGCCTGGATGTCCTTCCAGGCGGCGCGGGCGATGCCTTCGTAGTCGAGGGCGCCGTGCTCGAAGAAGTTCTTGTCCTCGATCGCGACGGTGGCGTCGCGGAGCCTCTGCGGCAGGCCCTTCGCCGGCAGCGGCTGGCGCACGTTTTCCGAGCGGATGAACCCGATCAGGCTGCCGTCGGCGGCGTAGATCGCCGAGGAGCGGCCCTTCTCCACCGGTTTCAGGCTGGAGAGCTCTGGCGCCGAGTTGTAGACGTTGATCGCCCAGGCGGCAGCGATGCCGCCACTGATCAGCACAAGCGCGGCGAGGATTCCCAGCGGGATCGCGACCTTGTGCCAGATGGGATGGTGCGGCTTGCGTCGCCGCCTGCGGACCCGCGTGGCCATTCCCGCTGATTGTAGGGAGGCGCCGGACCCGGCCGCCGCGGACGGAGTCGCGCGCAATCCCGCTTGCCATCCCGATAGGCTCGCGCCCGGCAGGCTCAGATCTGAGGGAGAGGAAGGAAAAGTGAAACTGGTAATCGGGATCGTTCGCCCCGAGCAGGCGAACCAGGTTCTCGAGGCGCTGCACCGGGCCGAGGTCCGGGGCTTCTCGATGAGCCGCGTGCAAGGGCACGGCGGCGAGATGGACCGAGTCGAGACCTATCGCGGCACGACCGTGCAGATGGGTCTCTCGGAGAAGGTCAGGTTCGAGGTCGCGGTCTCCGACAACTTCGTCGAGAAAACCGTTGACGCGATCTGCGAGGGCGGTCGCACCGGCGAAGTCGGCGACGGCAAGATCTTCGTCGTGCCGCTCGACCACGCGGTCCGGATCCGGACCGGCGACGCGGACGAGGGCGCAGTGACGCCGGTGGGCAAATGAACGGCGTCGACACGGGCGATACCGCCTGGATGCTGATCGCCACCGCGCTGGTGCTGCTGATGACGCCGGCGCTGGGCCTCTTCTACGCCGGGTTGGTGCGGTCGAAGAACACGCTCAACACGTTCATGATGAGCATCGCCGCGATCGCCGTGGCGACGGTCACCTGGGCGGCGGTCGGCTACTCGCTCGCCTTCGACGGCGACGGGGCGCTGATCGGCGGCCTCGGCAACGCCTTCCTGAGCGGAGTCGACTTCGCCCCGCGGCCCGAATCGACGATCCCCGAGCTCGTCTTCTTCGCCTTCCAGGCGACCTTCTGCATCATCACCGTGGCACTGATCTCCGGCGCGGTGGTCGAGCGAATGCGCTTCGGCGCCTTCCTCGTCTTCTCCGCCCTGTGGTCGGTGCTGGTCTACGCCGTGCTCGCCCACTGGGCCTTCGGCGGCGGCTGGCTGATCGCCGGCGGCACCCTCGACTTCGCCGGCGGCGTCCCGGTCGAGATGGCCTCCGGGTTCTCGGCCCTGGCCGCGGCGCTGGTCGTCGGGGCGCGGAAAGACTACGGCCGCCAGGCGCTCCTCCCTCACAACGCGGTCTACGTGCTGCTCGGGGCGGGACTGCTGTGGTTCGGCTGGTTCGGGTTCAACGGCGGCAGCGGCTTCTACACCGGGGCGAACAGCGTCCTGGCCTTCACCAACACGCTGCTCTGCCCGGCGACGACCCTGGTCGTCTGGTTCGCGCTCGACGTGATCCGCGGCCGCAAGGTGACCGCGATCGGCGCCGCGACGGCGATCATCGTCGGCTGCGTCCTCATCACCCCCGCCGGCGGCTTCATCAGCCCCGGCTGGGCGATGCTGCTCGGCGCCCTGGGGGCGATTCCGAGCTGGGGGATCATTGCCTACCGGACCCGGACCCGGGTCGACGAGACCCTCGATGTGCTCGCCGCCCACGGCACCGCGGGCTTCTTCGGGATCCTCTTCATCGGCTTCTTCGCCCAGGAGAGCTGGAACGGCATGTCAGACGGGCTCTTCTACGGCAACGCCGAACAGCTCGGGGACCAGGCACTGGCCGCCCTTGCCGCCCCCGTCTACGCGTTCGTCGCCACCTTCGTGCTGCTGAAGGTGATTGGCGCGGTGATGCCGCTGCGGGCGACCGAGCGGGAAGAGGCCGGCGGCATGGACGTCAACCAGCACGGCGAGGAGGCCTACGTCACCGGCGAGGGGGCGATCTTGCTCCTGCCTGACGACCACGAGAAGGTTGCCGTGCCGGTGGCCGATCCCGGCTAGGACCTAGGCGGTCAGGGGAGCCGGGTGGCCCCCTCCAGACACATCTCGCCAATGGCT
>JBIOTO010000098.1:0-41807 GCA_044865945.1 Solirubrobacterales bacterium | reverse complement strand
GCGACAACTACATGGTCAACTGGGACCCTGGCTCGCACTCGGCGATTTCCGACCTCGAGGTCGAGAACCGCGAGGTCGAGGACGTCCTCTACTCGATCGACTACCCGGTCGAGGACTCCGACCAGGTGCTGACCGTCGCCACGGTGCGGCCGGAGACGATGCTGGCCGACACCGCCGTCGCGGTGAACCCCGACGACGAGCGCTACGCCGACCTGGTCGGCAAGCACTGCGTGCTGCCGCTGGTCGGCCGCCGGCTGCCGATCATCGCCGACGAGCACGTCGACGTCGAGTTCGGCACCGGGGCGCTGAAGATCACCCCCGGCCACGACCCCAACGACTTCGAGATCGGCCGCAAGCACAAGCTCGAGGAGATCGGCGTGATCGGCCCCGACGGCCGGATGACCAAGGAGGCGGGCGAGTTCGCCGGCCTCACCGCCGCCGAGGCCCAGGTGGCGGTGGTCGAGGCGCTCCGCAAAGAGGGCCGCCTCAGCGCCGAGGAGCCCTACGTCCACTCGGTCCCCTTCTCGCACCGCTCCGGCGAGCGGATCGAGCCGCTGATCTCGCTGCAGTGGTTCTGCCGCATGGACGAGCTGGCGCGGCCGGCGATCGAGGTCGTCGAACGCGACGAGGTGGCGATCACCCCGCCGCAGTGGAAGCGGGTCTACCTCGACTGGATGCGGGAGATCCGCCCCTGGTGCGTCTCGCGCCAGCTCTGGTGGGGGCACCGGATCCCCGTCTGGTACTGCGACGCCTGCGGCGAGACGATCGTCGCCGAGGCCGAGCCCGCGCGCTGCGGCGCCTGCGGCGGCGATCTGCGCCAGGAGGAGGACGTGCTCGACACCTGGTTCAGCTCGGCGCTCTGGCCCTTCGCCACGCTCGGCTGGCCCGACGAGACCCCCGAGCTGCGCGCCTTCTACCCGACCAGCTTCCTGACCACGGCGCGGGAGATCCTCTTCCTCTGGGTGGCGCGGATGATCATGACCGGGCTCGAGTTCGCCGGCGACGTCCCCTTCCGCGATGTCTACGTCCACTCGGTGATCCAGGCTCGCGACGGGCGGCGGATGTCGAAGAGCCTCGGAACCGGGATCGACCCCCTGGAGGAGATCGACGTCCACGGCGCCGACGCCCTGCGCTTCGGCCTGCTGGCGATGTCCTCGACCCAGGATGTGCGCTTCTCCGACGCCAAGGTGCAGCAGGGCCGCGACCTCGCCAACAAGCTCTGGAACGCCAGCCGCCTAATCCTGCTCAACACGGCCGAGGTCGAGCCGGCGCCGCGGCCGACCCGCGTCGAGGACCGCTGGCTCCTCTCGCGGCTGGAGGGGACGATCGCCTCGGTCACCGAGAAGCTGGAGGCCTACGACTTCGCCCACGCGGTCCAGGAGGCCTACTCGTTCTTCTGGCGCGACCTCTGCGACTGGTACCTGGAGATCGTCAAGCCGCGCCTCTACGACGGCGAGGAGGACGTTTCGGCGACGCTGCTCTACGCGTTGGAGCGGGTGCTGGGGCTGCTGCACCCGACGATGCCGTTCGTCAGCGAGGAGATCTGGAGCTATCACCCGGCGCGCCGCGGGCACCTGGCGGTGCACCCCTTCCCGGTCGCTGACGACTCGCTGCTCGACGAGGCCGCCGAGACCGACGTCGAGGGCGGCATCGGTCTCACCCAACGGCTGCGCGCCTGGCGCGACCTCGCCGGGGTCCCGGTCGGCGCCACCCTGCCGGCGGTGATCGACGGGGTCGAACCGCCTGCCTTCGTCTCCCGCCTCTCGCGCTTCGAGTTCGACGGCGTCGGCGCCGAGCCGGTCGCCTCGATCGGCCCGGTGCGGGTCCTCGACTCCGATCAGCTCGACGCCGGGGCGGTCGCCGAGCGGCTGGAGAAGCGGCGCGAGGAGCTGCGCGCCGAGGTCGAGCGCGGCGAGCGCAAACTGGGCAACGAGGGCTTCGTCGCCAAGGCTCCGGCCGAGGTGGTCGAGGAGGAGCGCGGCAAGCTCGAGCGCTACCGCGCCGAACTCGCCGAGCTGAGCTGATCGCGGCCGACGCTTACCTGGAGTCGCTGGAGCCGGTCGGCTGGAAGCTCGGCCTCGACCGGATGCGGCGGCTGACCACGGCACTCGGCCTGCCGCAGCACCGCTTCGCCTCGATCCACGTCGTCGGCACCAACGGCAAGTCCTCGGTGACGCGGATGACCGCGGCGCTGCTGGAGGCGCACGGTCTGCGGGTCGGCGCCTGCGTCTCTCCCCACGTCGACCGCTGGTCGCAGCGCACTCTGGTGCAGGGGGATGAGATCGCCGCGGCGGAATGGGAGCAGGCGGTCGCCCAGGTCGCCAGCGCCGCCGAGGGAGTCGACCGCGCTCTCGAGGAGGGCGACGCGGTGACCCAGTTCGAGGCGGCGACGGCGGCCGGCTTCGTCGCTCTCGCCCGGGCGAGAGTCGAGGTGGCCGTGGTCGAGGCCGGGCTCGGCGGACGCCTCGACGCGACCAACACGATCCCCTCGCGGGTCACCGTCCTCACCTCGATCGGCCTCGACCACACCGAGTGGCTGGGGGAGACCGAGGTCGAGATCGCGGCCGAGAAGCTGGCGGTCCTGCGCGACCAGACGATCCTGGTCCTGGGCGAGGTCTCGCCCGCGGTGGCCGAGCTCGCCGAGCGCACCGCGGCGGAGCGGGGCGCGCGCCTGGTGCGGGCGCCCACCGACCCTGGCCCCGAGGTGCGGCTGCGGGCCCCGGGTGAGTTCCAGCGTCGCAACTTCGCCATCGCCAGCGCCGCCGCCGAGGCCTTCCTCGGCCAGCTCGATCCCGACGCGGTCGCGCGGGTGGCCGCCGCGGTCACGGTGCCGGGCCGGCTGGAGTTGATCGCCGAGCGCCCGCCCACCTACCTCGACGCCGCCCACAACCCCGCCGGCGCCGCCGCCCTGGCGCGGGCGCTGCCGGAAGTCGCCGACGGCCGCCGCGTCGTCGCCTGCTTGGCGATCCTCGCCGACAAGGACGCGGGGGAGATGGTCGCCGCCCTGGCGCCGGTCCTCGACCGGGCGCTCTGCGCCGAGCTGCCCGCGGCGGCCCTGGAGGGTCACGGGCGCCCTGGCGCCCGTTCGCGGCCCGCGGCCGGGCTGGCGGCGATCTGCGCCCAGGCCGGCGTGCCGGCGGAGGCGGAGCCAAGCTTCGAGGCGGCGCTGCGACGGGGGAGGGAGCTGGCCGCCGCTGACCCCGAGGGGCTCCTGCTGATCGCCGGTTCTCACTATGCAATCGGCCCGGCGCGCGGCCTCATCGGCACCTGACTGTGCGAGGATTCGCGCATGGATCGCCCTCGCAGCGCCGGTTCCGAACTGCTCTCGATGATGCTGCTCGTCGCCGCCGTCGTCGCGATCGTGATCCTCGTCTTCTTCGGCGTCGGCTACCTGTTTGGAAGGCTCTTCCTCTAGAAACAGGGTTGACGTCGGCAACGGCGAAGTAGACTGCCGCCCCCGCGCGGCCCCCTTACCCCTCAATTTCCCTTTCTCTCATGCCTCTAGCGATCTTCGGCATCACCAACGACAGCCTCAATCTGGTTGCCACCCTCTTCCTGCTGATGCTGGTTGTCCTCTGGCTGGCGCTGATCGTCTACACCTACCTCGACGCGCGCCGGCGGATCTCCGATCCGTTCCTGGTCGCCTGCGCCACCGTCGCCTCCTTCTTCCCCTTCATCGGCACCGCCGTCTACGCGATCGTCCGCCCGCCGGAGTTCCTAGAGGACGCCCACGAGCGCGAGCTGGAGATCAAAGCGGCGGAGCTGCGGGTTAAGCAGCTGAGCGAGCAGAGCTGCCCCAACTGCGAGTATCCGGTCGAGCGCAACTACCTGCGCTGCCCCAACTGCCAGCGCCGCCTCAAGGACCCCTGCCCGACCTGCAACAAGCCGGTCGACCCGCGTTGGGGTCTCTGCCCCTACTGCGAGACGAACCTCGGGGGTGGCGGCGGCGAGCGGCCGCGCCGCAAACAACGTAGAGACCCCGAGGAGCGCCAGGCACAGCCTCGACAGGCCCAGCCACGCCAGGCACAGCCGCGACAGCAGGCCGAGCCGCGGCGCCGCAAAGCGCCGCCCGAGGCGCAGGAGGGGGCACAGCCAACCCAAGAGCAAAGGAGCCCCCGCCGTGAGCCGGACCCTGATCCTCGTCAAGCCTGACGCCTTCGAACGCGCCCTCACCGGTGAGGTGATCGCCCGCTTCGAGCGCAAGGGCCTGCGGATCGCCGCGCTGAAGTCGATGCGCGCGTCCGAGGAGATCGCCAACCAGCACTACGCCGAGCACACCGAGAAGCCCTTCTTCGGCGAGCTGGTCTCCTTCATCACCGGCGGCACCCTGGTGGCGATGGTCCTGGAGGGGGAGGAAGCGGTCAAGGCCGCCCGCCAGCTGATCGGCGCGACCAACCCGGTCGAGGCCGCCCCCGGCTCGATCCGCGGCGACTTCGCCCTCGAGGTGACCTTCAACATGGTCCACGGCTCCGACTCCGACGAGTCGGCCGAGCGCGAGATCGGGATCTGGTTCCCCGAGCTCTCCTGAGGACTTCCTGAAGGTCGTACTCGCATCCGGGTCCCCGCAGCGGCGGGAGATCCTGCAAAAGCTGGGGGTCGAGTTCGAGGTCGTCGTGCCCGGGGTCGAGGAGCTGGCCGCGGGCGATCCCGAACACCTGGTGGTCGAGAACGCGCGTCGCAAGGCGGCCGCGGTTGACGCCGACGGCCTGGTGATCGCCTGCGACACCGACGTCGTCCTCGACGGCGAGGTGCTGGGCAAGCCCGAGGACGAGGCCGATGCCCGTCGCTACCTGGATCGCATGTCCGGCCGCGCCCACACCGTGATGAGCGGCCTGGTCGTGGTCGAGGACGGCGAGGTGCGCAGCGGGCTGGAGCGGACCGCGGTGGTGTTCAAGGATCTCTCCGAGGACGAGAAGGAGCGCTACGTGGCCTTCGGCGAGTGGGAAGGCCGCTCCGGTGGCTACGCCGTACAGACCCTCGGCTCCAGCCTCGTCGCCCGGCTCGAGGGCAGCGTCTCCAACGTGGTCGGCCTGCCGGTCGGCTTGCTGGCCGAGCTGGCACCGCGACTCTTCGCGCGCGCCTGACCGAACTCACAGAACGCTTAAACGCGTTTGCCATCATCGGCCCTGTAAATGGGCATCTTCAGCAACCTCATCCGCCTCGGCGGAAGAGACATGGCCGTCGACCTCGGCACGGCCAACACGCTGGTCTACGTCCGCGGCCGCGGCATCGTCCTCTCCGAGCCCTCGGTGGTGGCGATCGACTCGCTCAGCGGCCAGGTGCACGCGGTCGGGGTCGAAGCGAAGCGGATGCTGGGGCGCACCCCGGGCACGATCACCGCGATCCGCCCGCTCAAGGACGGGGTGATCGCCGACTTCGACGTCACCGAGCAGATGCTGCGCCACTTCATCACCTCGGTGCACCGCAGCCGCTTCGCCCACCCGCGGGTCGTCGTCTGCGTTCCCTCGGGCGTCACCGGGGTCGAGAAGCGGGCGGTCGAGGAGGCCTGCCTCTCGGCGGGCGCCCGCCAGGCCTACCTGATCGAGGAGCCGATGGCGGCGGCGATCGGCGCCGGCCTGCCGGTCGCCGAGCCGACCGGCTCGATGATCGTCGACGTCGGCGGCGGCACCACCGAGGTGGCGGTGATCAGCCTCGGCGGGATCGTCGTCTCGCAGTCGATCCGGGTCGGCGGCGACGAGCTCGACGAGGCGATCGTCGCCCACTGCAAGCGGAACTACAAACTGGCGATCGGCACCCAGACCGCGGAGGAGGTCAAGCTCGAGGCCGGCTCGGCCTCGCCGCTGCCGGAGGAGGTGCGGACCGAGATTCGCGGCCGCGACCTCGTCTCGGGCCTGCCGAAGACGATCGAGCTGAGCTCCGAGGAGGTGCGCGGGGCCCTGGAGGAGCCGGTCAGCCACGTCGTCGCGGCGGTCAAGGAGACGCTCGACCGGACGCCCCCGGAGCTCGCGGGTGACATCATGGACAGAGGCATCACCCTCGCCGGCGGCGGCGCGCTGCTGCAAGGACTGGAGCAGCGCCTGCGCGACGAGTGCCAGATGCCCTGTCAACTGGCAGAGTCGCCATTGACGTGCGTGGCGGTCGGCTCGGGCATCTCGCTCGAGGAGGTCGAGACGATCCACCGCGCCGGTCGGAACAACGGAGCGCGCCCCCGGCTTTAGTCAGCGCTCATGCGAATTAGCGAACCTAGGTCCCCAACGTGTATCGAAAGCAAGTACGCCGCCGTAGGGCGGTTTTGGCCCTGCTGATAGTCGGCTCGTTCGTGCTGCTCACGGTCACCTACGGGCAGGGCTCCGACGGCGTCCAGCGTGGCGTCAGCACGATCTTCAGCCCCCTGCAGGAGGTCGCTGACCGTGCCCTAAAGCCGGCCCGCGACCTGGTCAACTGGTTCGACGAGACCTTCGATGCGAAGGGCGACAACGCCCAGCTCCACGACGAACTCCAGGTCGCCCGCAAAGAGGCGGTCGGGGCGAAGACGGCGCTGGCCGAAAACGCGCAGCTGCGCAAACTGGTCGGGCTCGACAAAAGCGGCGCCATCCCCTCCGGCTACGACCCGGTCAGCGGCCGGGTAATCGCCCGCTCGGCGACCGTCTGGTTCGCCGACGTGGCGATCGACGTCGGCAGCGGCGACGGGGTCGAGGTCGGCGACCCGGTGGTCAACGGCGACGGTCTGGTCGGCACGGTGGCCGCGGTCACCGGCGGCTCGGCCCGGGTGACCCTGATCGCCGACCACTCCAGCGCCGTCTCGGCGAAGATCGTCCCGAGCGGGACCCAGGGCGTGATGAAGCCCTCGGTGGGCGATCCCGAAGACCTGATCCTCGACTTCCTCGACAGCGAAAAGCGGGTCGGCAAAGGCCAGTCGGTGGTCACCTCGGGCTGGCGGTCGCAAGGGTTCGAGTCGGGCTACCCGCCGAACCTGCCGATCGGCGAAGTGGTCGAGGCCTCGCTGCTCCAGCAGGAGGCCCAGCAGCAGGTCCACGTCCGTCCCTACGCCGACCTCCGCGACCTCGACCTGGTCCAGGTCCTGACCGGAGGCTCGCGCGGGTGATCCTCACCCCAAACATCCTCGCCCGCCTGGTCGCGATCGTGATCCTCGGCGTGATTCTGCAGCTCTCCTTCTTCTCGCAGGTCTCGCTCTTCCACGTCAGCCCCGACGTGCTGCCGGCGCTGGTGGTCGTCCTCGGCCTGCTCGGCGGCACCCTGACCGGGGCGGTCTGCGGCTTCTGGGTCGGCTTCCTGCTCGACTGCCTGCTGATCGCGCCGCTGGGCGGCGCCTCGCTGGTCCTGCTGGCGACCGGCTACCTCGCCGGCCTCTTCCGCGAGCGCTTCGAGATCCACAGCTCGCTGGTGCCGCCGCTGCTCTGCATGGGCCTGACCCTGTTCGCCGAGCTCGGCTTCGGCGCGGTCGAGCTGATGCTGGGGGTCGACGCCCCGATCAGCGGCCTGGTTGTCCGCGACATGCTGCTGAAGAGCATCTTCGCCTTCTTCCTCGGCTGGGCGACCTACGCCGGCGTGCGCCGGGCCCTGCGGCCGGCCCTGGTCGAGGAGCCGATGGTCCGCCGCGGCAAACGCCCGACCGTTCTGGGGGCCTAGGGTCGTGCACCTGCGGAACGACGATCGCCCCCAGGGCAGCCGGCTCTACCTGCGGGTGGCCGTGGTCGGCGGCGTCGCCGCGGTGCTCTTCGCGATCCTCTTCTTCCGGCTCTGGAACCTGCAGGTCCTCTCCGGCGACGAGTACCTGGCCGAGGCGAAGAACAACCGCACCCGCGAGTTCAAAGTGATCGCCCCGCGCGGCGACATCCTCGACCGCGACGGCAACGTCCTGGTCGACAACCGCACCAGCCTGGCGCTGCAGCTGAACACCGCCAAACTGCCCGAAGACCCAGCCGAGGAACGGGCCGAGCTGGCGCGGCTGGGAGAGCTGGCGCACATGTCGGTGCGCAAGGTCCGCCGCACGATCGCCGAGAGCGAAGAAGTGGCTGCCGGGGCGCCGGTGACGTTGCGGCGCGACGTCGGCTACGACCTGATCGCCTACGTCGAAGAGAACCAGGAGGAATTCCCCGGGGTGACGGTCCAGCGGGTCTTCGTCCGCCACTACCCGAACGGCAGCCTCGCCGCCCACGTGCTCGGGACCGTTGGTGAGATCGAAGAAGAAGAGCTGAAGGAAGCTCGTTACAAGAACCTCGAGCCAGGCGACGAGATCGGCCAGGGCGGCGCCGAGTACGCCTACGACGAGTACCTGCGGGGCGACCCCGGCCTGACCCGGATCCAGGTCAACGCGATGGGCGAGCCGACCCCGGGCGGCCAGCTGGTCTCGACCCCGCCGACCCCGGGCGACAGCCTGAAGCTGACGGTTGACGAGGAAGTGCAGAGCGCGGGCGAAGGCGGGCTGGCGGCGCGGGGGCTGCCCGGGGCATTCATCTCGATGAACATCGACACCGGCGAAATCCTCGCGATGGGTTCGAACCCGACCTACGACCCGACCGACCTGATCGAACCGACCCAGGCGCAGGTGAACGAACTTTACCGGGACCCCGTGCTGGCGCCGCTGGTCGACAGGGCGACCGAAGGGGCCTATCCGACGGGCTCGATCTTCAAGATCATCACCGCCCTGGCGGCTCTGGAAAACGGGAAAGTCACCCCCGACGAGGTGATCAACGACGCCGGCCAGATCGAAGTCGGCACCCAGACCTTCGAAAACGCCGGCGGCGAAGCGCACGGGCCGGTCGAACTGCGGCGGGCGCTGCAGGTCTCCTCGGACGTCTACTTCTACCTGCTCGGCTGGGAGATGTGGGACACCAACGAGCTGCAGGAATGGGGGCACAAACTGGGCATCGGCCGACCCGCCGGGCTCGACCTGCCGGAGGAAGGCGAAACCCTGCTGCCGAGCAAGCAGTGGCGCGAACAGCTGGTCAAGGAAGGCCTGTCGCTCGAAGACCGCCCCTGGTCGGCCGGCGACAACATCCAGCTCGCCACCGGGCAGGGCGACCTGCAGACCAACCCGCTGCAGATGGCGATCGCCTACGCCGCGCTCGGCAACGGCGGCAAGATCGTCACCCCGCACGTGGGCAAGGAAGTCGAGGACCCGGCCGGGCGGGTGCTGAAGGAATTCGAGCCGAAGATCCAGCGCCGCTTCCACATCGACGCCGGCTACCGCGACGCGATCCTCGAAGGTCTGCACCTCGCGGCGCAGGAGGGCGACGGCACCGCCGCGGGGGTTTTCGGCGGGTTTCCGATCCCGATCGCGGGCAAGACCGGAACCGCCGAACGGCCGGGCCACGCCGACCAATCCTGGTTCGCGTCGCTCTCTCCGTACCCCAACCCGCGTATCGTGACTATTGCCACCGTCGAGGAAGGCGGCTTTGGAGCCGAATCCGCGGCCCCGGTCGTGCTCGACATCCTCGAAGCGATCTACAAGAAGCACGCCTCGGCTGTTTCCAGCGCCGGTGGAGCCGAATGAACACCTACGCCACCCGAACCAGGAACACCCGGCCGGAGCCGTTCGCGGTCCACGTCGGGCTCGGCGAGCGGCTGGGGCTGGCCCACATGGACTGGCCGCTGACGATCGCCGCCTTCGGCCTGATCGCCTTCAGCTGCTTCACCCTCGGGCAGGCGACCCAGAACGACGTCCCCGGCGACCCCAACTACTTCGTCGAGCGGCAGGCGATCTACGCCCTGCTCGGCATCGCCGGGATGCTGATCCTCACCCGGATCGACTACTCCCGCTTCCGCGAGCTGCGGGTCGGGATCTACACCTTCCTCTGCGTCAGCATCTCCCTGGTCTTCGTCTTCGGTTTCGCCGCCCGGGGATCGCGGCGCGCCTTCGAACTTCCCTTCTTCAGCTTCCAGCCATCGGAGCTGGGCAAGCTCTTGCTAGTGCTCGCGCTTGCCGGTTTCGTCATCGATGGCGCCAGACGCGGGTCGGAGGTCCAGCGCACGGTGCGCTACCTCTGCCTCGGCCTGGCACCGGCTGCCCTTGTTTTCCTGCAGCCCGACCTCGGCACCTCCCTGGTGTTCGGGGTCGCCACCCTCGCCGTCATGTACTTCGGAGGCGTCCCCTGGACGCACTTCGCGGTCATCGGCGGCGTGCTCACCGCGCTCGTCGCGCTGGTCCTGGTCGTCGCTCCGGCGACCGGGTTCCCGCTCCTCAAGGGCTATCAGGAGGAACGCTTGACGTCCTTCCTCAGCCCCGACGAGCATGCCGACGGCGCGGGCTATCAGCAGAACCAATCGAAGATCGCCACCGGCGCGGGTCAGTTGACCGGCCGCGGCGACAAAGCCACCCAGACGCGGCTCGACTTCGTTCCCGAGCGGCACACCGACTTCATCTTCGCGGTGATCGGTGAGCGCTACGGGTTCATGGGCGCCGCGTTAGTCCTATCCCTTTACGCCCTGCTCTTCTGGCGGGCGCTGCGGATCGTGACGCTTTCGAAGAACTCCTACGGAGCCCTGGTAGCGGGCGGCATCGCCGTCATGCTGCTGTTCCAGACCTTCGTCAACGTGGGGATGAACCTCGGCATCATGCCGATCACGGGCATCCCCTTGCCGTTGATGAGTTACGGAGGGTCCTCCGTGCTCGCTACTTTCCTAGCGGTCGGCGTTCTTCAGAGCATCAACGTCCAAGCGCATCTCAGTCAGAAGGGAAGGTTCGCCTGGTGATCTCTGGAAAGGGGTCCGGCAATGCGTACCTATCCGAACTGAGCTGAACAACAAATGAAAAAAACGATTTTGGTCTCCGCCGAGCGCGGCGAGACCCGAGTGGCCGTCCTCGAGGCAAAGCAGAAAGGCGGCAAGAGTCACGTCGCCGAGCTTTACATCGAGCGGCGCGGCCGGCGTTCGATCGTCGGCAACATCTACAAGGGGAAGGTCGACAACGTCCTTCCCGGAATGGAGGCCGCCTTCGTCGACATCGGCCTCGAGCGCAACGGCTTCCTCCACGTCGACGAGATCCTCCTGCCGAACGGCGAACAGGCGCCGAAGCGCGGCCGCGGCAGCGGCCGGCGCATCAACGAGCTGATCAAGCCCGGGCAGGAGATCCTCGTCCAGGTAGTCAAGGACCCGCTGAAGACGAAGGGCGCCCGGCTCTCGATGAACCTCTCGATCGCCGGTCGCTACCTGGTCTACGCCCCCTCCGGGAGCGGCGTCGGCGTCAGCCGCCGGCTGAGCGACAAAGAGCGCGACCGGCTGCGGAAGATGGTCGACCGCACCTACAAAGGCCCGGGCGGGCTGATCGTCCGCACCGCCGCCCACGGGGCGAAAAAAGCCGACTTCGTGCGGGAGATCAAATACCTGCAGAAACTGAACGAGGTGCTGGAGCGCCGCTCGGAGGGAACCAAGGCGCCGGCCTTGACCTTCCAGGAGGCCGACCTCTCGGTCCGCGTCCTGCGCGACGTCTTCCTCAACGAGTTCGAGAAGGCGATCATCGACTCCCCGAAGCAGTTCGAGCGGGTGACGAGCTTCTTCCAGCGCACCGCTCCCGAGCTGGTCGGCGGGGTGGAGCTCTACGAGGGCGCCAAGCCGCTGTTCGAGAAATGGAAGGTCAATGAGGCGATCGAGTCGACGCTGAACCGGCGCGTCGACCTGCCCTCCGGCGGCTACCTGATCATCGACTACACCGAGGCGCTGACCGTGATCGACGTCAACAGCGGCTCCTTCACCGGTCGCGGCAAGGGCGGCCTGGAGGAGACGATCACCAAAGTCAACACCGAGGCCGCCGAGGAGGCGGTGCGGCAGCTGCGGCTGCGCGACATCGGCGGGATCATCGTCGTCGACTTCATCGACATGGCCCGGGCCAGCAACCGCGACAAGGTCCTGAAGACGATGCGCAAAGCGCTCGACGCGGACAAGTCGAAGAGCTACGTGGTCGAGGTCTCGCCGCTGGGCCTGGTCGAGATGACCCGCCAGAACGTCACCGACGGGGTGCGGGAGATCCTCACCGCGCCGTGCCCGACCTGCCACGGCGAGGGGGTTGTCCTCTCGGCCGAGACGGTGGCCCTGGAGGGGCTCGGCAAACTGCGCGACTTCGCCGCCGAGAAGAAAGCGGACGAGGCCTTCCTGGTCCGCGTCAACCCGACAGTCGCCCACGAGCTGACCGACCCCGATAGCGGCCTGCTCGAGCTCGAGCGGGAAACCGGCAAGCGGTTCCACTTCGAGGGCGGAGAGGCGCTGCCGATCGACAGCTTCGAGCTGGTCGAGTCCGGCGCTCGCGGCGAGATCGAGGAGCGGGCGCTGCCGTTCAAGGTCGGCGACGAGGTGCTGGTCAAGATCGATGAGCCGCACATGTACAACGCCAACGACGCGGTCGCCCGGATCGACTCCTACATCGTCAGCGTCACCGGCGGTGGCCCCTTCGTCGGGGACCGCAAGCTGGTGCGGATCGACGAGGTCGAGCGCTCGGCGGCAATCGCCTCGCTGCTGGGCGGCGAGTCGCCCAACGGTTCCGGAGGAGGCGGGGAAAACGGCTCCGAGCTAGAATCCTCGACTCCTTCGCGCAAACGCAGGGGCCGTCGTGGCGGCCGCGGGCGTTCGCGCGCCAAACAAGGCAGCAAAGACGAATGAGCAATTACGCAGTCATAGAGAGCGGCGGCAAGCAGTACAAAGTCGAGGAGGGCACGTCCCTGCTCGTCGATCGGCTCGATGCCAAGGAGGGCGACAAAGTCGCCCTTCGCCCGGTCCTGTTCCGCGGCGACGACGTCGTCGCCGGCGGCAAAGACCTGGAGAAAGTCAAAGTCGAGGCGAAAGTCACCGAGCACCTGCGCGGGCCCAAGATCAAAGTCTTCAAATACAAGGCGAAGAAGGGCTACCGTCGCCGTGCCGGGTATCGCTCCGAGCTGACCCGGCTCGAGGTAACGAAACTGAAAGGCAAAGGCTAGGCATGGCGCACAAGAAAGGTCTCGGCTCCAGCCGCAACGGCCGTGAATCGAACCCGAACATGCTCGGCGTCAAGGTCTTCGCCGGCCAGCGGGTCAGCGGCGGCGAGATCATCGTCCGCCAGCGCGGCACTCGCTTCTGGCCCGGTGACGGCGTCGGCATCGGCCGCGACCACACCATCTTCGCGACCCGCGAGGGGACGGTTGACTTCAAGCCGTCCCGCAAGGGCCGCACCATCTCGGTTCTCCAGGACTAACGGAAAGGAACTCCATTGTCGCTCGCCGTCGAGCGCAGAGGCCACCGGCGCATCGCCACGGTCTCCGCGACTATTGCCCTTGCCCTGATCGCGCTGCTGGCCTTCGCCCACCGAGCGCCGGCCGCCGAAACCCTCTATTGGGACAACTACGGCGACAACCCCGACACGCTCGCTTTCGCCAACATCGACGGCACCGGCGGAGGTCAGCTGAACACCGGAACTGAGCCGGTCGACTCTCCGGAAGGAATGGCTTACGACACCGTCACCAACCGGCTCTTCGTCACCACCGGCTCCGGCGGCGACCGACACATTCTCGCCGTCAACCTGAACGGCAGCGGGGCCAGCGTATTCACGGCGGCCGGTGCTCCGGTCGCCGAACCCGAAGGCGTCGCTATCGATCCGGCGACCCGGACCATCTACTGGGCGAACACGAAAACGGGCTCCACTTCGATCGCCTGGGCAAACCTCGACACCGGCGTCGGTGGCCAGCTCAATACGAGTGGCGCTCCGGTGGAAAACCCCTGCTGCCGGATTGCGGTTGATCCGACCGGTGGGCGGGTCTACTGGGTGAACAGCGTCATCGGCTCCAGCTCGATCGCCTACGCGAACGCGAACAACACCGGTGGCGGCGGCACGCTCAACCTCACCGGGTCCAGCGTCGAACCCGGCGGCGAAGGAGTCGTCGTCGACTCGGCTGCGGGGCGGGTGTACTACCTCGGCTCGATTGGGACCGCAGAAGGCCTCGGCTACGCGAACGTCAACGGCAGCGGCGGCGGCGACGTCGCTGGGACGACGATGAAAGCGTCCTGGGGGCTCGCCATGGATCCCTCGCTCGGTCGTCTCTACTGGGGCAACGAAGGCAACAACGAAGTCAGGACCAACGCCTTCGGCTTCGTGAACCTCACCGGCAGCAGCGGTGGTATCAGCATCGCTGCTGCGCCGGTCGCCAACCCGCAGGACCCGGTGATCCTCAAGTCCCCGAGCGGAGCCGGCGCCCCGGTCGTCACCCGCAACAAGAAGAACAGGGCCGCGCTCAGCTGCTCGACCGGCAGCTGGGCCGCCGACTTCGCCGGCTCATTTGTCTACCAGGCTCCGACCACCTACACCTACCAGTGGCTCCGCAACGGGAAGCCGGTCGCGGGTGCGACGGCAGCAACCCTGACCAGCAAGTCGGCGGGCAGCTACGCCTGCACGGTGACGGCGGCAAACCAGATCGGCACCGCTGCCCAGACCAGCGCCGCGACCACGGTGAAAGCGGCCAAGGTCAAGCTGACCACCAAGAAGAAGGGCAAGGGCGAGCCCGGCGACCAGGTGACCTTCAAGGTCAAGGCCGTCAACCAGGGCGACCTGAAGCCGAAGAACGCCAAGGTCTGCGTGAAGCTGCCGGGCGCGGCGAAAGCGGATCTGAAAGCACCGAAGTGCAAGAAGCTTGGCCAGATCAAGGGCCGGGCGAAGAAGACGGTGACGATCAAGGTCAAGGTCAAGCCCGGTGCCGAGGAAGGCACCGACAAGCTGACCTTCCAGGTCAAGGGCGCCGCCGGCAAGGCGGCGAAGTCGAAGGTCGTCGTCGGTTGATCGACGACCGGATCACGAAAGGATCTCCATGAGTCACCTCTCCGCACACAGAAGGCCATGGCTTTCACTCGCCGCTGGCTGCGCCCTGTTGGTTCTGGCGCTGCTCGCGCTGGCGGGCCGGGCGCAGGCGGCCGAACTCCTCTACTGGGACAACTACAGCGCCACCCCCCAGACGATCAGCGTCGCCAACGGCGACGGCAGCGCCGGCGGGCTGCTCAATCTCACCGGCACCACGCTCGATGACCCGGAAGGGATGGCGATCGACACGGTCACTGGCCGCCTCTTCGTCGTCAGCAGCAGCGGCGGGGGCGGAAATGGCGAGATCCTCGCCGTCAACCTCAACGGCAGCGGCGCCAGCGTCTTCTCGGCGCCCGGAGCCCTGGTCGACCACCCATTCGGTGTCGTCCTCGATCCCGCCACCCGGATCATCTATTGGGCCAACGACGGCTCCGGCGGTGCCGACAACGGCTCGATCGCCTGGGCGAAGCTCGACGGCAGCGCTGGCGGCCTGCTCAACACCGCGGGCGCCCTGGTCGCGAACCCCTACAAGATCGGGCTTGACCCGGTGAACGGCCGCGTCTACTGGGGCAACCACCCCAAAGGCGGGGAAGAATCGATCTCCTTCGCCAACGTCAACAACACCGGCGGCGGCAACCTTTCCCTCAGCAGGCCGCCCGAAAGCAGCTACGCCTTCGCGGTGGATCCCGCGGCTGGCCGGCTCTACTGGTCCGAAGGACAGCAGGACCGGTTCGCCTACACCGGGTTGCTGGGAGGCGCGGTCAACACGCTCGACACCTCCGGCGCTTTCCTCGACTCTTCGTATGGATTCGCGGTCGACCCGACGCTGAACAAGATCTCCTGGCCGAATTACGGCAACGACGAGAACCCTGTCGACGGCCTGGGGTTCGCCAGCCTCAGCGGTGGGGGCGGCGGCAACATCACGCCGACGGCACCGTTCAATGGGCCGCAGGATCTGCTGGTGCTCAAATCCCCGACCGGAACGGGGGCGCCGGCGATCGCTCGCAAGGCTAAAAACCGGGCAGCGCTCAGCTGCTCGACCGGCAGCTGGGCCGCCGACTTCGCCGGTGGCTTCGTCTACCAGGCTCCGACCACCTACACCTACCAGTGGCTCCGCAACGGCAAACCGGTAGCCGGGGCGACGGCAGCCACCCTGACGGCCAAATCCGCCGGCAGCTACGCCTGCACGGTGACGGCAGCCAACCAGGCTGGTTCGGCCGTCCAAGCCAGCGCCGCGACCACGGTCAAAGCGACCAAAGTCAAGCTGACGACCAAGAAGAAAGCGAAAGCCGATGTAGGCGACCTCGTTACCTTCAAGGTCAAGGCCGTCAACCAGGGCGACCTGAAGCCCAAGAGCGCCAAGGTCTGCGTGAAGCTGCCGAAAGCCTCGAAAGCGGACCTGAAAGCACCGAAGTGCAAGCAGCTCGGTCAGCTCAAGGGACGCGCCAAGAAGACCGTGACGATCAAGGTCAAGGTCAAGCCCGGTGCCGAGGAAGGCACCGACAAGCTGACCTTCCAGGTCAAGGGCGCCGCCGGGAAGGCGGCGAAGTCGAAGATCGTCGTCAAGTAGGCGTGCGCTGGGGAGGGGTGGGAGCCCCTCCCCAGGCACATCTGCACATTCGGCGCTGTTTCCGCGCGCAATTTTTACGATGCGCGTACAAAACGTTGCATGTGATCCGCTAGCCTGGCAACATGGCGGTGATGGCAAGAGAAGTCTGGACCGACGAGCGCCTCGACGACCTGAACAAGAGGGTCGATGAGGGCTTCAAGGAGAACCGAGAGGAATTTCGCGCGGTTCGCGGTGAAATCGCCGGGTTGCAGCGGACTACGTTTCAACTGTTTGGCGGGATCATGGTCACGTTGGTCCTGGGCTTCGGAGGGATGATCGTCACCTTCCTCGCCCAGTCCTGAACCTCGGAGAGCTTCCTTCTATGTACGACAAGGCGAAAATCTGGGTTGAGGGCGGTGGCGGCGGCAATGGCTCCATCAGCTTCCGACGCGAGGCCCATGTGCCCCGTGGCGGCCCCGATGGCGGCGATGGCGGACACGGTGGGGACGTGGTGCTTGTCTGCGATTCGTCACGGCGCGATCTGGGTGCCCTGCGAGGAAGCAAGCACTTCCGGGCGCAGCGGGGGCGGCACGGGGAAGGCTCGAACCGGCACGGGGCTCGGGGCGAGGATCTGGAGATTCCGGTGGCGGTGGGGACGCAGGCGACCGCGGTCGACGGCAGCAAGGTCGACCTCGTCGCCGCGGGCCAGCGGGCGGTGGTTGCCCGCGGCGGTCGCGGCGGCCACGGCAACCGGCGGTTCACCAACTCAACCCGCCAGACGCCGCGCTTTGCCGAGAAGGGCAGCTCCGGCGAAGCCGACTGGATCGAGCTGCGGCTGAAGTTGCTGGCCGACGTCGGCCTGGTCGGGCTGCCGAACGCCGGCAAGTCCTCGCTGCTGGGCCGGCTGACGCGGGCAGCGCCAAAGGTTGGCGACTACCCCTTCACGACCCTCTCGCCTTCGCTGGGGACGATCGAAGGCGAGGACCGCCAGGCGGTCCTCGCCGACATTCCCGGCCTGATCGAGGGGGCGGCGGAGGGCGCCGGTCTCGGGCACGAGTTCCTCGCCCACGTGGAGCGCTGCTCGATGCTCGTCCACCTCGTCGACGTCGCGCCGATGGACGGCGACCCGGTCGCCGACTACGAGACCGTGCGGGGAGAGCTGGAGGCGCACGGCGCGGGCCTGGAGCGCCTGCCCGAGCTGGTCGTCCTCAGCAAGCGCGACCTGCTGCCCCCGGAGGATGTCGACGCGGCCCTGGGCGAGTGGCGCGAGCGATTGGGGGACCGGGCTCTTGGCGTGCTCCCGGTCTCATCGGCGACCGGCGAGGGGATGGACGAGCTGCGGCAGCGAATCCTCGCCGAGCTCCCCGAGTTGGGACCCGCCCCGGCGCCCGACGAGGCCCCCGAGCCCGAGTTCGAGGCCGAGCACCGCGTCTACCGGCCCGCCGGCGAGGGCGGCTACTGGGTCGAGCGCGAGGACGACGGCGGCTTCCGCGTCCTCGGCCGCGGGGTTGAGGTGTTGTTCGAACGCCACGACACCAAAAACGAAGAAGCCCTCGCCTACTTGGAGCAGCGGCTGAAGGAGATGGGAGTGATCGCCGCCCTCGACCGCGCCGGCTTCGAATCCGGCGACGACGTCCGCATAGGCGAGATGGAGTTCGAACTCCACATCTAGAGGTCCGCTCAGCTAAGGCTGGAGAGGCCGGCGGCGACCGCGAAGCCGAGGACCGTGACCAGGCCGGCGCCGCGGCCGGCGTCCTCACGGGCGTCGGGGATCATCGAATCGATCAGCAGCACCAGCAGGGCGCCGGCGGCGAAACCGTCGACCACCGCCCGAGCGTCGGCGCTGACCGCGTCGGCCGCCAGGTAGCCGACCACGGTGGCGACCGCGCAGATCGCCGCGACCAGCACCCAGAGTCGCAGGATCGCCTCCCGCGAGCGACCGGCCTCGCGCATGTCGCTGGCCGAACCCAGTGCCTCCGGCAGGTTGGAGACGAAGATCGCGACCAGCAGGGAGACGCCGACCCCCTGTCCCGAGGCGATGCCGACTCCCAGCACCAGCTGCTCCGGAATCCCGTCGAGGAAGGCGCCGAGGGCAAGGGCGGTACCGCTGCCGCTTCCTTCGGTGCGCCCCTGGCGCCCCCGGCCGGTCGCCATCCGCCGCGAGATCAGACCGTCGAGGAAGTAATACGTGAGCGCGCCCAGTGCCAGTCCGGCGCCGGTGTAGCCAGTGCCGCTGATCGCGATTCCCTCGGCGGCGAGCTCGAAACTGACGGCGCTGATCAGCGCCCCGGCACCGAAGGCGAGCACGTAGCCGACCTGCCGCGCCGGCCAGCGGCGGGCGAAGCTGAGCGCCGCGCCGATGACGAGGGAGCTTGCGGCAAGCGCGCCCCAACCGAGTGCGGACCCCATCTCGGCTACTTTCCCCGCCATGACCCTCGTCGTCAAGCTCGGATCCTCGATCGTCGCCGCCGACGACGGCGAGCTGCGCGCCGACGTGCTCGATTCCGTCTGCGCGCAGGTAGCGCAGCTGGAGCGCTCCGGCGAGCGGGTGGTGCTGGTCACCTCCGGCGCGATCGCCCGTGGCATGCGGCTGATGAGGCTGACCCGACGGCCCGACGCTATGGACGAATTGCAGGCAGCCTCTGCTGTCGGCCAAGGGAACCTCTTCCGCGCTTATGAGAGCCGGCTGAATTTGCACGGCACGCGTGCTGCCCAGGTGCTGCTGGCAGCGGGAGACCTCGCCGCCCGGACCAATTTCCTTAACGCCCGCCAGACCCTGCGGCGGCTGATCGAGTGGGGGGTGGTTCCCATCGTCAACGAGAACGACACCACGGCCACGGAGGAGATCACCTTCGGCGACAACGACTTCCTCGCTGCCCAGGTGGCGCTGTTGTTGAAGGCCCAACTGCTGGTCCTGCTCACCAACGTCGATGGGCTCTACTCGGGTGACCCGCAGAGCGAATCAGATGCACGACTGGTCGAGGAGGTGAAGGACTTTGCTCAGCTCGTGGAGCTGCAGATCAACCACGAAACCTCGGTCTTCGGCTCCGGCGGTATGCGCAGCAAGGTCGCAGCAGCCGAGATGGCCAGCGAGGCCGGCATCCCGGCGGTGATCTGCAATGGCACCAAGAACGGCACCCTTCTCGCCGCGGCCCAGGGTGCCTCCGGCGGCACCCGCTTTGCGCCCGGTGAAGGCAAAACCTCCAATTTCAAGCTTTGGCTCAAATACCAAAAGCAACCGTCGGGCACGTTGTTTGTTGACAAGGGCGCCGCTAGGAAGCTTCGTGAGAGCGGATCCAGTCTGTTGGCCGTTGGCATCGTGGATACTCTCGGCACCTACAGCGTTGGGGATGCGGTTGCAGTCGTCGATCACGATGCGCGGCAGCAGATAGGTAAGGGGATCACTGAGTACTCCTCCCAAGAACTCGGTCGCATCCTCGGCATGCCCACCAATGCGATTAAGAAGTTCATCCCAGGGGCAAGCGATGAGGTGATTCACCGCGACCGCTTCGTTCTAACTCGGGATCCGTTCTACTGAGCACCCCCAGCTACCCTTTCCGGATGGCTGTGACCGAGACCACCGTCGCCGAGAGCTGCGCTGCCGCCAAGCGTGCCGCGCGGCGGCTCGCCACCGCTTCGCCCGAGGCGAAGAACGCCGCCCTGGCGGCGACCGCGCGGCTGCTCGAAGAGCGCGAGGCGGAAATCCTCGAGGCCAACGCCGGCGATCTCGCCGACGAGCGCGCCGTCGGGCTGACCGAGGCGCTGCGCGACCGTCTGCGGCTGACCCCCGAGCGGGTCGGCGCGATGGCCGAGGGGGTGCGGGTCGTCGCCGCGCTCGACGACCCGGTCGGCGAGGAGCTGGAACGGAAAACGCTTGCCAGCGGCATCGACCTGCGCAAGGTGCGGGTGCCGCTCGGGGTGATCGCCGTCGTCTACGAGGCGCGCCCCAACGTGACCATCGATTGCGCCGCGCTGACGATCAAGAGCGGCAACGCGATCGTCCTCCGCGGCTCCAGCTACGCCGAGCGCTCCAACGCGGCGCTGGCGGCGGTCGTTCGCGAGGCGCTGGCCGAGGCGGGGCTGCCGGAGGACGCGGTGCTTTCGCTGGGTGGCGGCGGCCACGATGAGCTGGCCGAGCTGGCCACTCAGGAGGGCCTGGTCGACCTGCTGATCCCGCGCGGCGGCGAAGGCCTGAAGGCGGCGATCAAGAAGGTCGCGACGGTGCCGGTTATGTACGCGGCGGCCGGCAACTGCCACGTCTACGTCCACGCCGACGCCGACCCGGAGATGGCCCGCCGGATCGCGGTCAACGCCAAGGTGCAGCGGCCGGGGGTCTGCAACGCCGCCGAGACGCTGCTGATCGACGCGGCGATTGCCGAGCGTTTCGCCCCGGCCGTGCTCGCCGACCTGGCCGCCGCCGGGGTCGAGCTGGTCGGCGACGACCGGGCCCGCGCCGCGGCCGGTGGGGTCGAGGTCGGCGCCGCGATCGACGAGGACTGGGACAGCGAGTACCTGGAGCTGAAGATGGCGGTCGCCGTCGTCGACTCGGTCGAGGACGCGATCGAGCACGTCAACAGCCACGGCACCGGCCACTCGGAGGCGATCGTCACCACTTCGGAGGAGGCGGCGGAGATCTTCGCCACCGGCGTCGACGCGGCCGCCGTCTACGTCAACGCCTCGACCCGCTTCACCGACGGGTTCGAGTACGGGATGGGAGCCGAGATCGGCAACTCGACCCAGAAGCTGCACGCCCGCGGGCCGATCGGGATGCGCGAGCTGACGACCTTCAAGTACGTCGCGCACGGCAACGGCCAGGTGCGTGAGTAGCTCGCGGGGTGGGGCGATCGGCGTGCTCGGGTCGGCCTTCAACCCGCCGCACCTCGGTCACCTGGCGCTCGCCCAGGAGGCGCTCTGGCAGCTCGGCCTCGACGAGGTGATCCTCGTCCCGACCGGCGAGGCGCCGCACAAGCGGATCGCCGATGAGCCCGGCCGCGAGGCGCGGATGGAGATGACCCGCCTGGCAGCGGCGGAAGACCCGCGCTTCTCGGTCTCCGCCCTGGAGGTCGAGCGCGAGGGACCGTCCTACACGTATGAGACCTTGGAGGCACTTGCAAAGGACCGGGCCGACACGCAGCTGGTGTTCGTGATGGGGGCGGACGCTGCGGTCGGGCTGGAGAGCTGGCGCGACCCCGAGCGGGTGGTCGAGCTGGCGAGTCTCGCGGTGGCGCGCCGCGCCGGCGTCTCCGAAGCCGACGTCGTCGCGGTGCTGCGCAGCCTCGGGGCGGACGAGCGGGCGACGATGCTGGAGATGCCGCGGTTCGGCGTCTCCTCCTCGGCGGTGCGCGAGCGCGCCAAGCAGGGCCGGCCGCTGCGCTACCTGGTCCCCGATTCAGTCGCGAGCTTGATCGAGGAAAAGGGGATCTACCGGTGAACCAAGCCCAATCAGAGCAACTGGCGCGCCAGCTGGCGACGATCGCCGACTCGAAAAAAGCAGAGGACCTGGTCGTCCTCGACATGCGGGAGCTGGTCGCCTACACCGACTTCCTCACGATCTGCACCGCCCGCGGCGAGCGCCAGGCGCGGGCGATCGTCGACGAGGTGAGGGTGCGGGTGAAGCGCGAGTCGGGCCTGCTGCCGGGCGGGGTGGACGCCGGCGGCGAAGCGGGCTGGACGATCCTCGACTACCTCGACTGCGTCCTCCACGTCTTCACCCCGGACGCGCGCGAGCGCTACGGGCTGGAGGATCTCTGGCGTGACGCGCCGCGGCTGGAGCTCGACCTCGACGCGCCGGAAGCGCCCGAAGCGGCCAGCGCCTAAATAACGTCCGAGCGGCTCCCTACGGTTGCCGCCCATATGAATGGGTTCAGGCGTTCGCTGTTCGGGTACCGGCGCGCGGAGGTGGAGGAGGCGATCTCCTCTCGCGACGCGCAGATCCTCCACGCGGAGCGGCAGTCGGCCGCCCAGCGCGAGACGATCGCTGAGATGGAGAAGGAGACGACCACCCTCGCCGGCATGGTGCTGGAGCGCGAGCGGGAGATCCGCGGCCTGGACGGTCGGCTGCGAGAGGTGAACGAGTGCCACGACCGCAGCATCGCCGCCCTCGACGTGATCACCGCGCGGCTGGAGGAGCTGGAGACGCAGGCCCGCGGCCAGGCGACCCGGATCCGGATGAAAGCCCTGCGCGAGGCGGTCGAGGTCAGCAAGAAGGTCAAGGCGCTGACCGAGGTCGACCCCGTCTTCCAGTCTGAGTCGCAAGCGGCAACTGCGCCTGAGCCCGACGACGAGAGCAAGCACGCCGGTCGCGTCAAGCTAGAGATCGGCCCGCTCGGGGACTTCTCCCAGCTGGTCGGCTTCGAGGACGCGGTCGGGCAGCTCGGCGCCTCTGAGATCTCGGTCGAGCGCTTCTCCGAGGGCCGCGCTACCTTCTCGATGAACCTCGACCAGCCGGTCGACCTCCTGCGCGAACTCGAGGAGCTCTCCAACGTCGACTTCAAGGTCCGCCACAACGCCCCGGACAACCTGATCCTCGACGTCGACGAGGAAACCGGCCCCGAGCAGCGCGCCGCCTAGTTTCTCCAGCGAGCCCGGTAAACTTCCGCTTCAACCTGGGGCTGTAGCTCAGCTGGAAGAGCGCGTCGCTGGCAGCGACGAGGTCAGGGGTTCGAGCCCCCTCAGCTCCATGAAGCCGTGCTGATCCCGTTCTCGCGGGTGACGCTGATGTGCAGGGAGCAGAGGTCGATGATGTCGTCGGTGTGGGAGATGACGAAGATCTGCTCGAACTCGCCTCGGGAGAGCTCCAGAAGCTGTTCCATCAGGGTTTTGCGTCGCCCAATGTCCTGACTGCCGAAGACCTCGTCGAGGATGACGAAGCTGTGTTCGGTTCCGCGCTGGTGGGCGAGGGTTCGGGCCAGGGCCAGGCGCAGGCAGAGGGCGGCGAGGTCCTGCTCGCCGCCGGAGAAGCGTTTGCTCATGTAGAAGTCGCGGCCCTCGGCGATCTCGAGGAAGTAGTCCTCGGTCAGCCTGATCCGGGGGTAGGTCGCCTCGGTGATCTGCCGCAGCAGCTTCGAGGCCTCCGCTTCCACCATCGGCCGGGCGCGGCGGGAGGCCTCCTCGCGGTAGTCCTCGAGCGCGCCCGCCAGCGCGGCGCGGAGCTCGAACTCCTGCCGCTCCGCGTCGATCTTCGCCTCCAGCTCCTTCGCGCCCTTCAGCCGGACCCGCGCCGCGGCGACCGCCTCCGACTCGGCCAGCGCCCTGCGGTTCGCCTCCTCCAGGGCCTCGCGCGCCTCCTCCAGCTCCGCTTCGAGCCGATCGCGTTCGGCGCTCATCCTCTCCTGGGCTCCCGGCTCGGGCGCCGACTTGTCGGCGCGCTGGCGCAGTTTCTCCGCCTCTTTCGAGGCCCGCTCGACCTCTTTGCGCCGCGCTTTCACCTGCTTTTCGAGCAGCTCGGCGCCGGCTGCCTGGTCGCGAACAACCGCCAGCCGGCGGGTTGCCTCCTCGCGGGTTTCCAAGGCGGCCTTGACCTCGGCATGTGCCTCTGGGTCGTATCCGTCGGCGGAGATCTCCGCCAGCTGCTCGGCGACGAAGGCGACCTGCTGTTCGGCCTTCGCTTTCTGGCCCTTCGCCGTACGACGGCCGGCTTCCGCCCTCGCGTTCTCCTCGGCCCTGGCCCGGAGCTTGGGTATCTCCTTCTCCAGCGCCGCGTGCGCCGCTTCGAGCTCGCTCTCGGCCGTCGTCGTCTCCACCAGCAGCTCTTTGGCCCGCGCCGCCTCGGCCGCGAGCCCGGCCTCGGCGCCGAACTCGCCCAGGGACTCCAGCTCGGCCCGCAGCTGAACTTCCCGCTGGGCTTCCCGTTCGAGTTTCGCCGCCGCCTTCTCCAGTTGACGGACCTCGCGATCGAGGGCTTTGTATTGCCGGCGGGCGCCGGCGATCGCCGCTTTGAGGCCGGCGATCACTTCCTTGGTCGTGCCTTCGAGATCGCGGTGGCAGGTGGGGCAGACCCCCGACTCGCCCGCGGCCTCGCGGTGGCGTTCCTGGTGGGCGATCTCCGCTTTGGCTTCGGCCCGCCGGTCGCGTATCTCCCGTAGCCCTTGGCGTGACTCCGCCAGGCGGGCCTCCGCCGCGGACAGCTCCCCGATCTCCCGCTCTACTTCCGCGCCTCGTCTGGCCAGCTCCATCTTTTCGAGGACAAGCCGCGCGTTCTCCTCCGCCCGCAACCGGGAGGCGCCCGCCTCCCGCAGCTGGCGGCTGAGGTCGTTGAGCTCTTCCTGGGCGCCGCTCAAATCCGCCGCGGGGTCACCCTCGGGGGCGGGACCGAGGTCGGCGAGCGCGTCGGTTGCCGAGGCGAGCTCCTCCAGGGCCAGGCGCTCTTTCTCCTTCAGCCCCTGGCGTTGCTCGTGATTCTGGCGCAGCAGGTCGAGCTCCCGCTCGCGAGCCTCGGTGCCCTCGCCGCGGCGCAGGGCCGCCTCGATCTCGATCCGCTCGGTCTCCGCCTCCAGCGCCGCCCGCAGCCGCTCGCCCCCGCTCTCGAGGCCTTCTTGTTTCCGCGCGAGGACCCCCTCCGCGCGCTCGGCCTTCAGCTGCCGCTCGGCGTGCTCACCGAGCTGGGCCGTGAGTTTGTCGATGGCTTTGTTGGTTTTTTTCAGCTTCTCCTCGTGGGCTGCGATCTCGCGTTTCAGTCGTTTGACCGCGGGGGCGGCGTCCCGAGCCTCCTTTTCGCGGCGTTTGACCTCGGCTTTCAGCTCGCCGACGTCGGGTGCCTCGCGCCGGAGACCCTCCAGGACCAGCTGCTGCTCGCGCGCGTCGACGGCGGCGAGTTCGACCGCCTTGCGCAGGTGCCGGATCCCGAGCAGACGCTCCAGCTGGTCTTTCCGTTTCCGCGGGTCTTTGGAGGAGAGCGCCTCGACCTCGTTCTGGGGCGCGTAGAAGGTGCCGCGGAACATCTCCTTGGTCAGGCCGAGGCGCACCGCCACCTCCTGAGAGGTCCCGCTCAGGGTGTGGGCGAGCCGCTCGTCGCTGGCCACGTCGGTCAGCCAGGCGTCCTTGCCGTCGATCCTCGTCACCCGCAGGGCCTGGCCGCCGACTTCGAATTCCAGCGTGACCTCGCATTCCTCCCGCTTCACCCCCTCGCGGGCGACCCGCAGGGAACCGGCGCCCCTGCCGCCGCCGTAGAGCGCCCACTCGATCGCCGCGAAGATCGTGCTCTTTCCCGCCCCGTTCGGCCCCGTGATCGCGAAGACCCCGGCGGCGTTGAGGTCGAGGTCGAGCTCGGCGAAGGAACGGAAGTTCCTCGCCTCAAGGCGCAGCAGCCTCACGCGCCGATTTCCTCGGCGGCGCGGGTCAGGTAGGACTCGCCCCGGGCGACGAACACCTCCGGCTCGACTCCGGAGGGGACCCGCTTGGCGAGGAAGTCACGCAGCTCGGCAGGCGCCACCGGCCGCGGGACCCCGGAGCCCGAATCGACGAACTCGGGTTCGAGCTCGAAGTGGAGGCAGTGGGCGAACGCGTCGCCGACCTTGCGGCGGTCGATAGCCCCGAATCGCTCGAAGCTGACGTTGGCGATCGGCACCCTCACGATCGCCCCTTCCAGGCCTTTGCCCTTCGCCAGCCGGGCGATCTTTTTGGTCAGGTCGCCGTTGCTGCCGTCGACCGTCGCGAGCCGCTTGCGAGCGCGCCCCTCGAGCTCGTGCAGCCTGAGGAAGGACTTGTCGAGGGGCTCGGCGGAGAGGTCGACCTCGACGATGCCCTTGCGGGGGGCGCGATCGGCCCAGCTCAGCCGTTCCGGCGAGCCCGCGTAGGCGGCGTTGACCCGCGGCCGGTCGAACTGGTGGAGGTGGCCGAGGGCGATGTAGTCGAAGCTCGCCACCGACTCGAGGATCTCCCCGGGCAGCTCGGACGCGCCCGGCTCGCCGGCCCCCACCCGGGAAAGCCCCGCGAGGCCGGCGTGCGCGACGAGGACGTTGAACCGGGCCTCCGGATCGGGCTCCGCCGCCTCGATCCAGCCCGCCATCTCCTCTTGGTCGTGGCTGTGGGGGACGGCGGTGACGCCAAGCTCGCCGAAGCGCAGTTGTCGTGGCTGCCCGTGCACCGCGCTGACTCCGAATCGCTCCAGCAGCGAGAACGGGTGGGCGGTCGCTCGGCCGCGAGGGGTCGAGTGATTGCCGGCGAGAGCGACGAAGGCGATCCCGGCTTCGCGCAGTCGCTCGATCTGGTCGAGCGCCACCCCGAGCGCCGCCGCGGCCGGATGGTGGCCGTGGAAGAGGTCGCCGGAATGGATCACAGCCGCCGGCTTCAGCTTCAGCGCCTTGTCGATCGCCGCGGCGAAAACGGCGTAGACGTCCTGCTCGCGAACGTTGCGGCCTTCGGCGTCGGTGTGGTGCAGCTCCCGCAGTCCCAGGTGGGTATCGGAGAGGTGGACGATCCTCACGCCATGGGTGGTAGCAGCTTCAGTAATCGAAGGCGGAGGCGCATTGCCGGAACCGAGACCTCGAACCGGTTCGCGAGCGCCGGCAGGTTGAACCCGGTGGCATGGGCCTGCTCGCTGACCAGGGGCTCGGGCATCAGCAGCTCGCGGGCGAAAACGTTGGCCTCCCGCTCGCGTTTGCGCAGCTCGGGGAGCTCCTCGCCGGGCGAGCCATCCTCGATCTCCCGGATGTCGGTGGGGCGGTCGTAGAAGACCTCCTTGGTGGCGGGGACGTGCAGCACCAGGTGGCCGATCTCGTGGGCGATCGTGAACCGCCGCCGGCCGGGGCTGCGGCGAGCCTCGCCGCGGTCTACCCAGACGACCATCTCCCCGGGGTCGAGCATTCCCGAGAGGCGGCCCTGGTCGGCGGGGGCGCCGGGCAGGGCGCGGATGTCGTCCGTTTCGTCGATGAAGAGGCCCAGCAGGGAGCTGGCGACCCGCTCGACGGGAACCGGCGGCGCCTCGTCCGCGTCGTAGCGCTGCTCGAAGTCGCGCAGCAGCGCCCGCGCGGCCGTGGCCGGCTCAGGCGTCCGGGCCGCCATGAAACAGTCGCTCGACGAACTCGACCTCCGGGTCGGGAAGCCTCGCGTCTGGGGGTGGGGGAGACGACGCCCCAGGCCCGCTGTCGCGGCCCATCGCCGGCGCGCTCTTCAGGGTCGGGCTTTGCCCAACGGGACGCGCAGCGGCCAGTACGTCAGCGGGGTCGACGTCGAAGATCGAGGCCAATGAGCCGAGCAGGCGGCGGCTCAGCTTTGAGCCGAGTAGCCCGCCCGTCTCGAGCCGGTGGTAGTTGCGGGCCAGGGCCTGCTGGCCCTCCTCGCCCTCCACTTCGAAGTCCGCGGCAAGGCGTTCGACGACGCTGTCCGGCTCGATCCCGCGCGCGTTCCGCATCGCCTTCAGGGACCCCGGCAGGATGCCGGCCGCGCCGCGCGCTCCCAGGACCTCGTCGACGACCGCGACGGCGCGCCTGTAGCCCTCGCTTTCGGCGGTGCCCGGGGCAGGTGCGGGGCCGCGGGCGGCGAGGACGTCGGCGAGCATCCGGCCCAGCTCCTCGCGCTGGTCGCGAGGGACGAGGCGCAGGTAGGACTCGATCGGCTTCTCTTCACCCGCCTTCAGGTCCTCGATCGCGAGCCAGAAGGCTTGCTCGAAGGCGTCTTCGGCGGCGCTCATGAGTTCTCCCAGTCGTTGGCGCGGACTAGCCCGGTTTCGATCGCCTCGTCGAGACCCTTGATCAGGCGCAGCTGGGGGGTGCGGGCCGAGAGTCGCGGAGCGCTCTTCTGCAGGGGCCAGGCGCGTTCGACGCAGGCGACCGCGATCTCGGCCGCCAGGGCGTGGACCTGCGGCTGTGGCTCGAAGCGCGAGAGGCGCAGGAGCATCCGCGCCGAGGCGTCCTCGATCGCCAGCTCGATCTCCTGCTCGCTCAGCCCACAGGCCTCGCCGCGGGTGCGGCAGACCCGCTCGATCACCGCCACCCCGCGCAGGCAGAGGTTCCAGAGGACGAACTCGAAGCGCTCGTCGTTGGCGGCGACGGTTTCGGCCCGGACGGCCTCCAGCCGGACGTCGTCGAGCCTTTCGACGGCCTTCGCTTCGATCGGGTCGAACTGTGCCATACCGCCTACACCGTCCCAAGATCGCGATTTCTTACAGCCGCCGGCGCGTTCTTCCGCATCTTCTTGAAAATGCGGTGCATCGCCGTGTCAACGGCGCCCCGTTTCATCCCGTGGCGCTCGCCGATCTCGCTCGGCGAGAGGTCGAGGACGAGACGGTCGTGGGCAAGCTCGCGCTCGCGCTCGTTCAAGCCGCTGAGATACGGCTGCAGCGCGTCGGTCATCTCCTCAGTACGGGGCGCTCCCGGCCGCGCGTCGACCTCGGCCAGCTCGATCGGATCGACCGGCGTCGACTCGTTGCGGGCCGACCGGCGCCGGTAGTCCTTGATCGCGTAGTTGAGGTTGGCGAAAGCGACCGCCCGGAAGGAGGTGTCGAACTCGAGCTTGCGGTCGAGGACGCGCGCGAGCCGGCGCAGCAGGTCGCCGGCGACCTCTTCCGCGTCGGCGGCCGGGTCGTCCACGCCGACGATCTTGCCGTAGGCGACCGAGCGCGCCCACGGCCAGTAGGGCTCGAGCAGGCGGGAGATCGCCTCTCGTTCGGCCACGGCGTCGCCAGCGGCTCGGGCCGCGCGCGCCCGGCGCAGGAAGCGCTCGTCACGAAGGTCGATTTGGCTTGGCTCTTCGCTCATCGAGGTGGCGTACTAAGTAGACCGCACACCGTTCGGGATTTCTTACTCGCTCCCTTTACCCAAACTGGTCGTGAGAAGTTCCGGCCAGCGCGCGGTCTATTGGGTGATGCCGAAACTGAGGCTTAACGCAACGCGCAAGGCGCGAGTTCGCCCAGATGGCTTGAGGTCGCCTCTATGGACGTGGAGGGCGGAGGGCAATTCCCTCCCTTAGATGCCACGCCGCGACGACCCACAGCCCGGACTCGGGAAGGCGATCCGCGCCCTCCGCAAGGAGGGACAGCTGAGCCAGGAAGCCCTCGGCGAACGGGCGGAAATCCACCCGACCTGGATCTCCCACATCGAGTCGGGGCGGATCAACCCGACCTGGGGCAACGTGCGACGGATCGCGCGGGGACTGCGAGTGCCGCTGCCGCGGCTCGCGCAGCTGGCCGAGGACTACGAGAAAGAGTTCGGCAGCTGAAGCGCAGCTTCCCCTCGCGGCGCAGGGCGGTCGCGATCACGGTCGCCCTTCCCCGCGAGTCGAAGGTCACCGCGACGCCACCGCGCTGTACCCCCGGTTCCTTCGCGGCGCACCAGCGGAAGGTGCTGCCGACGCGGCTCCGTGGTTGGCCAGCGGCGAGCAGGATCTGCTCCGGGCCGCGTCCCAGGCGCAGAGACCCGAAGCCGTCGCGGCCCAGGCGCCTGGGCGTCGCCAGGCAGCGCGCGGCGGGAACGCCGACCGCCCGCTCCCAGGTCTGCAGGTAGGCCTCGGCGCCGCTCATCAGGTCGTTGGCGATCGGCTGCCCGGCGAGCAGCCGCAGCTGCTCCATCCAGTCCGGGTAGAGCCCGTAGTGGGCGACCCCGTCTTTGTTGACGTCGTAGACGCGCTGGCCGGAGACCTGGCGGTCGAAGCTGACCCGGCCGTCGAGCGATTTGAACGGGTAGGCGACGGGGTTCGGTTTGTCGGCGCCGCGCGCCGGCGGCTGGGAGTGGAAGCCGTTGGCGTCGGCGCCGAACCCGATCCCGAAGCGGAAGCGCGGGTCGGCGACCGCGCGCAGCTGGCGCCATTCCTCGATGAAGCTCTCGGGGCCGGTGGTGATCGGCTCGATGAAGCCGCCCAGCCCGTAGACGCGCGAGCGCAGGTGCGAGTCCATCCAGGAGTGGGAGGAGAGGACGCCCGAGTAGCCCCGCGCTTCGGCCAGCGCCAGGGCGCGCGAGGCCGACTTGGCGCTCATGTGATCGACCTCGATCATCAGCTTGCGGTCGATCATCTGTTCAACCGTGAATTCGCCCAGCGCGGTCAGCCCGAGCGCGTTGCAGTGGGGCGGAGGCGGATAGAGCGGCACCAGGCCGGCCGGGAAGAAGGAGAGGAGGCCGGCGTCGATGATGTCCTCCGGCACCACGGTCGCCTGCTCGTTGTCGGTTTCCGGGCCTTTGCAGCGTTCGACCTTCCAGAAGTGGCCGGTCTGCTTGAAGTTCGCCGCGTTGATCGCGGCCCCGAAGGTGCCGCTGTCGAAGCGGACGCCCCCCAGGGCGTTGTCGAACTTGTGGATCGGGAAGAAGGAGGCGACCCCCATCCGCTGGATTTCGTCCAGCCCGGCGACGATCTGGTCGCGGCTGCAGCGCGGCAACTGTTCGGAGCCGCCGCAGCCGAAGATCTCCGAGGTCTCGATTCCCAGCACCACCGCCAGCTTGCCTTCGTTGATGACCCGGCGCGCTTCGAAGGGGTCGCGGACGATCCGGAACCAGCCCTGGCCGGGGCCGCCGGCCTTGGCGTCGATGAAGTCCTGCAGTTCGTGGATCCGCCGGTACTGCAGCCGAACGCTGTCCATGTCGTCGCAGCTGTTGTGTTTGATCGGGTAGACCTGGCAGAGGGCGACGTTCTCGACCAGGTCGTTGACCATGATCCGCACTCCGCCGAGGTAGGCCCGCTCGATCCAGCGGTAGTAGGTCTGCTCGTGGGTCTGCGAGGCGGGCGCCGGCCAGCCTCTGAAGGTGGGCCAGCCGACCGGGTCGTGTTTGCGCAGCGGGTCGCCGTAGAGCGCGTTCTCCAGCACCGCGGCGGTGCCGTCCGGGTAGTGGTCGGGGCAGTCGACCAGCGCCGCCGCCGGTCCCGCCGGGTTCCAGGGTTCGCCGCAGTGGGCGTCGCCGCCGAGGAACTCATACGCGGTGACGTGGTTGTGACCGTCGATCGTGCCCCGCACTTCGGCGTAGGGGGAGGCCCCGTGCCAGGGCGTGCCGGTGGCTTCGAGGCCGATCTCCGGCGTCTCGGCGCCCGCCGTGCCAGCCGCCGCGAGAACCGCCAGCAACGCCAGCGCTCCCGCCCGCCATCTCTCCCTCGCTCGCCGCATAAGTCTCCTTGCCTAAAGTTCTTACCCAATATTTAGTAACAGAATCCGCGGACTCAAAGGGACGCGCCCCACTGCCGATGCTGGAAGCGTGAGCACGGCCAACGAGCACGTGTTCTCGCACGGGATGCGGGACACGCGAGCGACCCTGGACCTCTGGGCCCAGCATCCCTGGCGGGTCCTGCGCGGCTGGATCGCCCTCAGCGTCGCGGTAGCGCTGACCCTGCTCGCCGCCACCTGGTTCGTCGCCGGCCTGCTGACGCCCGACCTGACGCCGATCCACCTCGCCGGCCTTACTCACCCCTCCGAGCCGGGCGACATGCTGCCGATCCTCTACCGCAACTCGCTCGTCCTGGCGCTGCACGCCACCGCCTGTATCGCCGGCTTCATCGCCGGCGCCTCGATGCCGATCGCCGCCGCCCAGCGGACCGGGTTCAGCCGCTGGATCCACGTCAAGGCGGGCGAGTTCGCGATCCTCTTCGTCGCCGCCGTCACCCTCTTCTCGCTCTCCACCCAGGCGCTCTACCTCGGCTTCCAGGGCTCGACCCTCTCCTACCAGTTGCAGATCTCCCGCTTCGAGCTGATCCTCAGCGTGCTGCCGCACGCGCTGCCGGAGCTGACCGCGCTCTTCCTGCCACTCGCCGCCTGGCTGATCGCCAGCCGTCGCGGCGAGTGGAACCAGCTGCTCGCCGCCACCCTGATCACGGTGATGCTGGCGATCCCCGTCCTCGTAGCCGCCGCCGCGATCGAGGTCTTCGTCTGGCCCCAGATCCTCGAACAGCTCTCGCCTGGCCTGCGCGCGCTTCCCTTCTAGGCTGGGCGCGGACGCGCCGCCGTACGCCTGCCTCGTAAGATCGCCGCCGATGGCGGGTTACGAGCCGAAAGCGATCGAGCGCAAGTGGCAGGCGGTCTGGGCCGAGGAGAAGACCTGGGAGGTCGCCAACCCCGGCCAGCCCGGCTTCGACGGCTCGAAGCCGAAGGCCTACGTGCTGGAGATGCTGCCCTACCCCTCGGGCGAGCCCCACGTCGGCCATCTCAAGTGTTACGCGGTCGGCGACGCGATCGCCCACTTCCGCCGCCGCCACGGCTTCGAGGTGATCCACCCGATGGGCTACGACAGCTTCGGTCTGCCGGCGGAGAACAACGCGATCAAAACCGGCGAGCCGCCGCGGGTCGCGACCGAGCGTTCAATCGAGTCCTTCCGGCGCCAGTTCCGCGAGTGGGGGATCTCGATCGACTGGTCGCGCGAACTGGCGACCCACACGCCGGAGTACTACCGCTGGACCCAGTGGATCTTCCTGCGGCTGTTCGAGCGCGGCCTCGCCTACCGGACCGAGGCGCCGGTCCAGTGGTGCCCGAAAGACGCCACCGTGCTCGCTAACGAGCAGGTCGTCGACGGCCGCTGCGAGCGCTGCGGCACCGAGGTCATCCAGAAAAACCTCGAGCAGTGGTTCTTCCGCATCACCGACTACGCCGACCGGCTGCTGGAGGACTTCGAGCTGCTCGAGTCCTGGCCCGAGCACGTGATCACCATGCAGCGCAACTGGATCGGCCGCTCCGAGGGCGCCGAAGTCACCTTCCGCTGCGAGGAGGTCGAGCTCGACTTCCCGGTCTTCACCACCCGTCCCGACACCCTCTTCGGCGCCACCTTCTTCGTCCTCGCCCCCGAGCACCCGGAGCTGATGCGGCTGGTTGCCGGCACCCCGGCCGAGGAGGAGGTGCGCGAGTACGTCAACCGGGTCGGGCGCGAGTCGGCGGAGGAGCGCGGGGCGGAGGACCGCGAGAAGACCGGGGTGCCCTTGGGGCGCTCGGTCGTCAACCCGGTCAACGGCGAGGAGATCCCGATGTTCGTCGCCGACTACGTGCTGATGGAGTACGGCACCGGGGCGATCATGGCGGTGCCGGGTCACGACAGCCGCGACTACGAATTCGCCCAGAAGTTCGGTTTGCCCGTGAAAAGGGTGATCGAAGGGACCGATCCCGAGCAGGCGCGCGACGACGAGGGTCTGCCCTACGCGGGCGACGGGGCGATGACCGGCTCCGGCCGCTTCGACGGGCAGAACAACCGCGCGGCCTATGCCGAGATCGTCGCCTGGCTCGAGGGGGAGGGCCGCGGCAAGCCGGCCGTCAACTACCGCCTGCGCGACTGGCTGGTCAGCCGCCAGCGTTACTGGGGGGCGCCGATCCCGGTCGTCTACTGCGGGGAGTGCGGGATCGTGCCGGTGCCCGAGGAGCAGCTGCCGGTCGAGCTGCCGGAGATCGAGGACTACGCGCCACAGGGCAAGAGCCCGCTGGCCGCGGCCGAGGACTGGGTCGCGACCGAGTGTCCGCGTTGCGGCGCCGCGGCCCGCCGCGAGACCGACACGATGGACACCTTCGTCGATTCCTCCTGGTACTTCCTCCGCTACCTCGACGCGCACAACGGGGAGGCGGCGTGGGACCGCGAAGCCGCCGACCACTGGATGGCGGTCGACCAGTACATCGGCGGGGTCGAGCACGCGATCCTGCACCTGATGTACGCCCGCTTCTTCACCAAGGCGCTGGCCGACCTCGGCAGCCTCGGGGTGCAGGAGCCGTTCGCCAACCTCTTCACCCAGGGGATGATCACCCGCGACGGGGCGAAGATGTCGAAGTCGAAGGGCAACACGGTCAGCCCCGGCGACTACGTCGAGCGCTACGGCGCCGACACCGCTCGTACGTACGTCTGCTTCATGGGCCCGCCCGAGCGCGGCGGCGACTGGACCGACGAGGGGGTCGAGGGCGTCAACCGCTTCCTCTCGCGGCTCTGGCGGCTCTGCGAGGAGGTCGGCGAGCGAACCGAGGCGGGAGAGCCGAGCGCGGCGACCGGGGGCGAGGCGCGCGAGCTGCTCGCCAAGGCGCATTGGGCGATCGACAAGACGACGCGGGACTTCCAGCGCGGCTTCCAGTTCAACACCGTGATCTCGGCGGTGATGGAGCTGGTCAACGACGCCTACCGGCTCAAGGACGGCCTCTACGGGACGCCGGAGGGCGGCGCCGCGATGCGCTTCGCGACCGCCACCGCGGCCTCGCTGGTCTTCCCCTTCGCTCCGCACCTCGGCAGCGAGGTCTACGAGCGGCTGACCGGCGAGCGGGTCTGGGAGCGGCCCTGGCCGCAAGCGGACCCCGAACTGCTGGTCAGCGACACGGTGACCCTCGTCGTCCAGGTCAACGGCAAGCTGCGCGACCGGATCGAGGCGCCGGCCGAGGCCTCGAAGGAGGAGCTGCTGCGGCTGGCGCGCGAGAGCGAGAAGGTCGCCAAGCATCTCGACGGCCAACAAATAGTCAAGGAAATTGTAGTTCCGGGCAAGCTGGTCAACCTGGTGGTCCGGTAGCGCCCTTCGCGGGGGCCTGCCGTTCTGCTAGAAAGCCGCTCCAATGCTGGTCAGGCGCCTGCAAGACACGGCGGTGGAGGAGTGGCACCGGATTCGGGCCCATGTCCTGATGGACGCGGGGGAACTCGGCTCGCGCAACCTCTCCGTCACCTGGGTCTGCGTTCCCGAGGGGGCGGAGCAGACGCTGCACTCCTCCGGTGAGGCCGAGCAGGCCTACGTCGTCGTCCGCGGCAGCGGCACGATGTCGGTTGCCGGCGACACGCAGGAGGTCGGCGAGGGTGACCTGATCCTGGTCCCGCCGGCGACCGAGCACTCGATCGGCAACCAGGGCACGGCCGAGCTGGTCTGCGTCTCGATCCAGTCGCCGCCGGTGGCCGCCGCCGAGCTCTACAGCGACCAGCTGGCAGAGGTCGCTGGTTATGACGACGATGACGATTACTGAGCTCGTCGCACTTTCGCGCGCCTCTCGCTTCTAAGAATTTGAACTGAGCGCGCCACGCGCGCGTCGATCCCGGCCAGGATCGCCGGCGATGCCGGAGCTGAGCCGAACCCAGGTGGTCGTCTACGCGGCGATCGCGATCGCGCTGCTGCTGGTCGGGGCGCGGGCGATCCGCGGCGAGGGCGGAGGTGAGGTCTCCTTCGCATCGGCTGAGGCGGCGCCGGCGGAAGGCGGGTTTTCGATCGGCGGCCAGTCGGGCGACCTGGTCGTCGACGTGACCGGGGCGGTTCGCGATCCCGGCGTCTACCGGATGCCGGCCGGCAGTCGCGTCAACGACGCCGTGGCACGGGCGGGGGGCGCCGCGCCGCGGGCGCGGCTGGAAGCGATCAACCTGGCGGCGCGGCTCGCCGACGGCCAGCAGGTTGTCGTCCCGGAGCAGGTACCGGGTGGCGCGACCGCGGCGGGGTTGGCGGGCGCCGAAGGCCCGATCAGCCTCGGCACCGCGACCGTCGAGCAGCTGGAAGAGATCGAGGGGATCGGGCCGGTGACCGCCGAGGCGATCGTCGGGTTTCGCGACGAACACGGCGGCCTTTCCTCGGTCGAGCAGCTCGACCAGGTCTCGGGGATCGGGCCGGCGACGATGGACTCGCTGCGCGAGCGGCTGCAGCCGTAGTCGGCGCCGTGACCTCACCGCGCCCGCCGCTGCCGGTCCTGGTCGGGATCCTCGCGGTGGCGGCGCTTGCGCTGGTCAACAGGGGCGAGATTCGCGAGCGGGCGTCCGCGGGGCTTGGCCGAGGCGTCCCGGCCCGCGAGGCGGCTCTGGCGCGAGGGTTCGTGCTGGGCGAAGACGAGGGGATCGACGGTCGCACGGAGGAAGACTTCCGCCGCGCGGGACTCGCGCACCTGCTGGCCGTTTCAGGTCAGAACGTGACGCTGCTCGCCCTGCTGGCGATACCGCTCCTCGGTGCATTCGGGATCCCGTTGCGCGAGCGGCTGCTCTGGGTCTTCGCCCTGATCGCCGTCTACGTCCCGGTCGCCGGCGCCGGTCCCTCGATCCAGCGGGCCGCGGTGATGGGCGCGGTCGGCGTCTTGGCGACGCTGGGCGGGCGACGCGGTTCGCGCCTCTACGCGCTGGCGCTGGCGGCGCTGGTGACCCTGGCGATCGATCCCGGCATCGGTGCCGACGTCGGCTGGCAACTGAGCTTCGCCGCGGTTCTCGGCATCCTCTTGATCGCCTCGCCGCTACGAAGGGCACTCGAATGTAGGCTCGGCAGGGGCCCATGGCGCCGGGCGCTGGCCGAGGGGGTGGCGGTGACCGTCGCGGCGACGCTGGCGACCGCGCCGCTGATCGCCTTCCACTTCGAGCGGATCTCGACCACGACGCTGGCCGCCAACGTCCTGGCGCTGCCGGCGGTGGCGCCGGCGATGTGGCTTGGCATGTGCGGCGCCGGTCTGGCGCAGGTGCCGGGCGTGCCGCTGGAGCCGCTGAACGGTCTCAACGAGCTCCTCCTCGCCTACGTCGCCCAGGTGGCCGCCTGGTGCGCGGCCCCTGACTGGGCCGAGTTGGAGGTTCATCTAAGCGGGCCTGGACTGCTTGTCGCCTACGCCGGCCTGGCGGCCGGCGTCCTCTGCTGCTGGAGATGGCCGCGGCAGGTTGCCGCCCTCGGCGCGATCGGGCTGGCCTGCTTGGCGCCGCTGCCGGGCTGGGGAGGGGCGGAGGCTCGTCCGTCCTCCGGGCTGCGAATCGAGGTTCTCGACGTCGGCCAGGGCGACGCGATCCTCTTCCAGCCCGCTGGCGCCCCCGCGGTCCTGGTCGACGGCGGTCCGCCCGGCGAGGGGTTGGAGCGCAAGCTCGAAGCGGCCAGCGTCGGCGGCCTCGGTGCCGTGATCGCGACCCACGACCAGTCCGACCACGTCGGCGGGATCGAAGAGCTGCTGGAGGCGATGCCGGTTGGCCGGCTGGTCTACGCGCGACTGGGTCGTGACCTGCTCGGCCGCGCTGTCGCGGCCGGGGTCAGGCCCGAGCGCGTCGCGGCAGGCCGCGAGCTGCGCTCGGGACGGTTGCGCCTGCGGGTGCTGTGGCCGCCACCGGAGCTGGTGACCGGCTCGGCGCCGCCGCCCTCCGATCCGAACCAGCTGGCGCTGGTGATCGAGGCCCGCTGGCGCGACTTCACGATGCTGCTGACTGCCGACGCCGAGGCGGAGTCGGTGCCGATCGAAGCCGGTCCGGTGGACGTCCTCAAGGTCGCTCACCACGGCAGCGAGGACGCCGGTTTGGGGTCGTTGCTCGGGCAAATCCAGCCGCGACTGGCCGTCATCTCGGTCGGCGCTGGCAACCCCTACGGGCATCCGGCGCCGCAAACGCTGGCGACTTTGGGTCGACACGGAGTCCAAACTTTGCGAACTGATGAGGAGGGCGTCATCAAAATCGATGTCGATCGGGGTGTTTTCCGCCTGGACGGTTGATCGAATCGAAAGTAGAGAAATACAATCCAAAGGCTTCGGTGCTGGTGGTCGGCCGCCGATGCACTCATCAGATGGACTCCAGTCGCGACAAGACGCCTCTTCGCGAGCTCCGGCTCTCCAGCCTGGCCGGCAAGGGCATGCCGGAACGGATCCGCAACTTCGGCTTTGCGTTCCTGGGACTGACCGCGGCCGCCGGTTTGGCGGTGGTGGCGATCTTCGCCCAGATGGGCTTCCCGCTCCTTTCGCCCTCGCCGCTCCCCAGCGCCCCGCCTGAGCCGAACTCGATCTCGAAGGCCACGGCGCTCAATGAGGGCTCCCCGGCGGTTGGACCCGCGCTGTCGCGCGGCGCCGTCGTCGCGTCGAGCCTCGGTGCCGGCCGAGGTGATTCCACCGCTGGACCGCGCCGCGGGGATGGCTCCCGCGTCGACAATTCAGCTGACCCCGTCGCCGGCTCGGTTGCCGGCAACGGTTCCGGGTCCACCCAGCCGTCCGAGCCCGCGGGGAACCCGGCTCCGGCCCCGAGCCCGGTGCCCGCCCAGCCCGCCTCCGAACCGGCTCCCGTGCCGGTCGAAACGCCGGTCGCGTCCCCGGAAACGGGATCGAAGCCGGACAGGTCGACCCCGATCAGCACGAACCCCGACAAGCCGAAGGCCCAGCCCGCCGCCACCAAGCCGCCGAAGCCGGAAGCGAAGCCGGCCAAGCCCGTCAAGCCTTCGAAGGGCAAGCCCGCGAAGCCCTCGAAGCCGGCCACGCCGGAACCGAAGCCGGCCAAGACGGCGGCGACCCCGGCGCCCGAGCCCGTCTACGCGCCCGCCCCTTCCTCCGCCCCGGAGGGCAAGGAAAAGCTTCAGGTGGCGGACGACGAGGACAGCAAGGGGAAGTAGCCCCGCGGTCAGGCCTGGGCGGGATCTAGACTCGCCACATGGCCGACGAGATGCGACCGCTGTACCTGATCGCGGGCAGCGACGGGGCGAAGATCGACGCCACCCGGGCGCGCCTGCGGGCGCGGGCCGAGCGCGAGGGGGGGTCGGCCGCGCTGGAGGTCTTCGAGCCCAGCGAGGGCAGGGGGATGCCCGACCACGAGGCGCTGCTGATGGCGATCCCGGCGATGTCGCTGATGGAGTCGCGGCGCTACCTGCTCGCCGACGGGATCGAGCGCTGGCGCGACCGCCAGCTGGAGCCGGTCATCGCCGCGCTGGGCGAACTGCCTCCCGACCTGACCCTGGTCCTGATCTGCCGCGACAAACCGCCGGCCAAGCTGGCCAAGGCGGTGAAAGCTGCCGCCGGCGAGGTGCACCAGTTCGAGGTGCCGAAGGCGCGGGAGATGCCGCGAGTCCTGGTTGGTGAAGCGCGGCAGCTTGGCTTCCGGCTAGATCCGGCGGCGGCGCGGATGCTGGTCGAGCGGATGGGGGCGAGCCCGGTCCGCCTGCGCAACGAGCTTGAGCGGCTGGCACTGTGGGCGGGAGAGAGCGGCGAGGTCAGCGCCGCCGACCTCGAGGCGATGGTCACCGACACCTCTGAAGCGGCTGTCTGGTCGCTATCCGACGCTCTGATCGAAGGCGACGCCGCCACCGCGCTGCGGATCGGCGAGCGCCTGATCGGCCAGGGGGAGAACGTCACCGGCTTGATCTACGGCCTCGCCTCGCGCCTGCGCGGGGCCTGCGCCGCGGCCGCGCAGCTGGAGGAGGGGATTCCGTCCCAGCAGGTCGAGTCCTCGCTGAAGATGCACCCCTACGCGGCCAAGCAGCTGGTCAGGCGCTTGAGCGATACCGATCTCGCCAGTCTCAGGTTGGCGACCGAGACCCTGGCCGATCTCGAGCTCTGGTGCCGTGGTGGCGCCGACTACGGGGATGAGTTGGCGCTGACGATCGCGCTGCGCCGCGCGGCGGCTGGGGTGGCCTGACTTAGGAGGCGCTGCCGGCGGCGATTCGCGCGGCCTTGGCCTTCTTGCGGGCGCCGGTGTTCTTGTGGAGGGCGCCCTTCTGCACGGCCTTGTCGATCTTCGAGGTGAGATCGCGCTGCTCACTGGCGATCGCGTCGGCGTCGCCGGACTCCACCGCGCTTTCAAGGCGGCGGAAATGCGTCTTCACCGTGCTGGTGAGCAGCCGGTTCTCGGTCTGCTCACGCTCGCTGCGCAGTATCCGCTTCTTCTGTGAGGCTATGTTGGCCATGTCAAGTACCCGAGCGGGCGCCTTGCCGGCTCCGGGCGGCCGCCGACTATAGCGACTGAGACGAAGCTTGGAGACCCCCAGGGCACCTGACACCCCGAATCCCGACGAGCGGCCGATCAACGCGGACGCTGCCGTCTGGGAGGCGGAGGCGTTCGAACCTGGCGAGGAACTGACCCGCGACCCGGCGCCCGACCAGCGGGCCGGCCGGATCGCCCGCTCGACCGCGTTCTTCTCGATCGCCACCGCCGCCTCGCGCGTCGCCGGGCTGGCCCGCGAAGTCGTCGCCGCCGGCTACTACGGGATCAGCGGGCCGATGTCGGCCTTCACGATCGCCTTCCAGGTCCCAAACCTGATCCGCGCCCTGTTCGCCGACGCGGCCCTGCAGCCGGCCTTCGTCCCGGTCTTCACCGAACTGCTCGGCAAGAAGGCCTACAAGGAGGCGTTCCGGCTGGCCTCGACGATGCTGCTGCTGGTGACGATGGTGCTGGGCGCGGTCAGCGCTCTCTTCATCCTCCTCGCGCCGGTGATCATGCCGCTCTTCGCGCCCGGCTTCGAAGGGGAGATCCTCGACCTCACCGTCGCCCTCTCCCAGGTCCTGTTCCCGATCCTCGTCCTGCTCGGGATCAGCGGCATCGTCGTCGGCATTCTCAATAGCTACGACCGCTTCGGGGCGTTTGCGATCTCGCCGCTTTTCTGGAACCTGACGATCATCCTCGTCCTGGTCGTGCTGGAGCCGATGTTCGAGGGACAGGACCGGATCTACGCCTACGCGATCGGGATCCTGATTGGCACGGCCGTCCAGCTCCTGATCCCGGCCTGGGACCTGCGCAACACGCCCTTCCGGTTCAGCCTCAGCTTCGACTGGCGCAACCCGAAGGTGCGGCGGGTGCTGGTCCTGATGCTGCCGGTGACGATCAGCCTCGGCCTGATCAACTTCAACCTGCTGATCAACAGCTTCTTCGGCAGCCTCGTCTCCGACCAGGCGCCGGCGGCGATCGACAAAGCCTTTCGCATCTACCAGCTGCCGCAGGGGATCTTCTCGGTGGCGATCGCCACCGTCCTCTTCCCGACCCTGGCGCGGTTCGCCAACGCGGGGGAGATCGACAGCCTGCGCTCGACGATGGCCAACGGGATGCGGCAGATCCTCTTCGTCCTGGTCCCGGCGGCGGCAGCGATGCTGGTCCTCGCCGACCCGATGATCCGGCTGATCTACCAGCGCGGCGCCTTCGACGCGCACGAAACCGAAGTCGTCGCCACGGCGCTCTTCTGGTTCGCCTTCTCGCTGCCGACCAACGGCCTCTTCCTGCTCCTCACCCGGACCTTCTTCAGCCTGCAGCGGCCCTGGGTGCCGACCGGGATCGCCCTCGGCAACCTGGCGGTGACGGCGGGGACGGCGCTGGCCCTCTACCACCTCGGGGTCGGAGGGATCGTCGCCTCGACCGCGATCGCCACCGGCGCCAGCGTCGTCGCCCAGGGCGTGATCCTGCGGCGGCTTCTGCACGGTTTGGAGCTCGGCCGGCTGCTCTCCGCCACGATCCGGATCACGGTCGCCGCCGCTGGCCTGGCGGCGATCAGCTGGATCGTCTGGGACGTCCTCGACCAGGCCGTTGGGCGGGGCCTGCTCGGCCAGATCGTCTCCCTCGGCATCGGCCTCGGCGCCGGCGGCATCGTCTACGTGGCGATCGCCAAACTGCTCCAGGTCGCCGAGCTGGAGCAGATGAGCCGCCTGCTGCTGCGGCGAGGCCGCTAGCGGTCGATGCTCGGCCCGGGGCGGTACCTGCTGGGGGTGGTGGAGATCCTCCTGCTGGGCGGTTTCGCCTGGCTGGGCGGGACGGCGCTGCGCGGCTGGCTGCTGCCGCGGTTGGAGGGGGCTCCGGCGCGTCTGGCGAGCGCGGTGGTCGCGCTGGCGCTGCTGATCTGGTCGGCGGAGCTGCTGGGGACGTTCGGCGGCCTAGATCCGGTGCCGTACTTGATGCTTGTCGCCGCCGTGGGTCTCGCTAGTTGGAGGTTCTCGCCGCGGCCGTCCGAGGGGGAGGGGGGTCTCTCGCAACCTACTCAGCAGGTGAGGTT
>JBIOTO010000097.1:0-6593 GCA_044865945.1 Solirubrobacterales bacterium | reverse complement strand
GAGAAGCCGTTCTTCGGCGAGCTGGTCGAGTTCATCACCGGGGGACCGCTGGTCGCCGCGGTGCTGGAGGGGCCTGAGGCGGTGGCCGCCGCCCGGCAGGTGATCGGGGCGACCAACCCGCTTGAGGCGGTCGCCGGCTCGATCCGCGGTGACTTCGCAGTCGAGGTCACCTTCAACCTCGTCCACGGATCCGACTCCGACGAGTCGGCGGAGCGCGAGATCGCACTCTGGTTCGGCGACCTCGATTGAGGCTGGTCCTCGCTTCCGCCTCACCGCGGCGCCGGGAGATCCTCAGCGCGCTTCGCGTCCCCTTCGAGGTGGTTGTCCCTGAAGTCGAGGAGCTCACGGACGGGGTGCCGGAAGAGGTCGTGGTCGAGAACGCGCGCCGCAAGGCGGCGGCCGGTCTAGTGGCCGCGGGGGTGGTTGCGGAGAGCGCGGGGGAGGCGTCGGAGGGCGCGACCGCGCTCGGCGTGGATACCGAGGTGGTCCTCGACGGGCGCCTGCTCGGCAAGGCGGCCGACCGGACCGAAGCCCGCGAGCGCCTCGAGGCGCTCGGGGGCCGGACGCACACGGTGCTCAGCGGCATCGTCCTGCATGGCGCCGCGCGTTCGGGCGGGGAACCGGTCGAGCGTGCGGGCGTGGCCTTGACCGAGGTCACCTTCCGGGAGCTCGACCCGACGACCCTCGAGACCTACCTGGCCCGTGGCGAGTGGCGGGACCGAGCCGGCGCCTACGCGATCCAGGGCCTCGGCTCGATCCTGGTGGAGCGGGTGGAGGGTGACTTCTCGAACGTCGTCGGACTGCCGGTGCGGCTGTTGCTGGAGCTGGCGCCGGAGCTGCTGGGCCCCGGAGGCTCTAACCGTTAGGTCGATGTTGAGCTTCGATTTCGGGCCTCATCCCGCAATTGAGGCTGCCCGGGGGTTCGCTACACTCCGCGCGCGGCGCGGCCCTACGACGGCCGGCTCCAGGCAGACGGGGCGGACGATCCGAAGGCCGGCCGTGGCACGCGGCAGTCGCTGTCGCGGGCTCTCCAGGATCCGCCCTGCATACGAGTTTCCGCTCGCACCGACCACTCCCTCTACTTCCGACTGATGGGTCTGTTCAGCAGCCTCGGTTTTGGCGGCCGCGACATGGCCGTCGACCTCGGCACGGCCAACACGCTCGTCTACGTGCGGGGGCGCGGGATCGTGCTCTCGGAGCCCTCGGTGGTGGCGGTGGACGCGCGCACCGGCGAGGTGCACGCGGTGGGCGTGGAGGCGAAGCGGATGCTCGGCCGCACCCCGGGAACGATCCGCGCCATCCGACCTCTCAAGGATGGTGTGATCGCCGATTTCGACGTCACCGAGGAGATGCTGCGCCACTTCATCCAGCGCGTCCACCAGAACCGGTTCGCGCATCCCCGCGTCGTGGTCTGCGTTCCCTCCGGCGTCACCGGGGTCGAGAAGCGCGCCGTGGAGGAGGCCTGCCTTTCGGCCGGCGCCCGCCAGGCCTACCTGATCGAGGAGCCGATGGCGGCGGCGATCGGGGCGGGTTTGCCGGTCGGGGAGCCGACGGGGAGCATGGTCCTGGACGTCGGCGGTGGCACCAGCGAGGTCGCTGTGATCTCGCTCGGGGGGATCGTGGTCTCGGAGTCGATCCGGATCGGCGGCGACGAGCAGGACGACGCGATCGTCAACTACTGCAAGCACGAGCACAAGCTCCTGATCGGCCAGCAGACGGCCGAGGAGGTGAAGCTCGAGATCGGCTCGGCCGCACCGCTGCCGGAGGAGGTGACCACGGAGATCCGGGGCCGTGACATGGTCACCGGCCTGCCGAAGACGATCATGCTCAGCTCGGCCGAGGTGCGCTCCGCCCTCGCGGAGCCGATCAACCAGATCGTCGTCGCGGTCAAGGACACACTCGACCGCACTCCGCCGGAGCTGGCCGGCGACATCATGGACAGGGGCATCACCCTGGCTGGCGGCGGCGCCCTGCTTCAGGGCATGGATCACCGCCTGCGCGAGGAGTGTCAGATGCCAGCGCAGCTGACCGAGTCACCCCTCACCTGCGTGGCGGTGGGCTCGGGCCGCTCGCTGGAGGAGTTCGAGGCCATCCACCGGATGAGCAGGAACTCCCACCGTCGCGGCCTGATCAGCTCCGGATAGGCGGCCGGCGGGGCGCTGTGTACCGGAAGCAGGTCAGAAGACGCCGAGCGATCCTGGTGCTCCTGGTCGTCGCGGCCTTGGTCTTGCTCTCAACCCAGTTCTCGGAGCGCGAGAGCGGTCCGCTGCACTCGATGCAGCGGGCCGTCGCATCCGTCTTCGGGCCGATGGAGGAGGGGGCCACTCGGGCGCTGAAGCCGGCCCGCGACTTGATCAACTGGTTCGACGAGACCTTCAATGCGAGGGGCGAGAACGACGATCTGCGCAGCGAGCTTCAGCAGCTCCGCACCCAGCTCGCCCAGGCGCAGTCGGCCGAGGGCGAGAACAAGCAGCTGCGCGAGCTGCTCAGCCTCGACCAGGAGGGCACGCTGGCCGGCTACACGCCTGTGACCGCGCGGGTGATCGGGCGCTCGCCGACGGTCTGGTACTCGACCGTGACCATCGACAAGGGCTCCAGCGCCGGGGTGACGATGAACGATCCGGTGGTCACCGGGGACGGGCTCGCTGGCCGGGTCACCGACGTCACCGGCGGCACGGCGGTGGTCACCCTGATCACCGACGACCGCAGCGCCGTCTCGGCCCGGGTGCTGCCCGACGGCCCCGAGGGCGTGGCCGAGCCCGAGGTGGGCGATCCCAGCAACCTGCTGCTCGACTTCATCGACAAGAGCCAGCCGATCCACCGGGGCCAGATCCTGGTCACCGCGGGCTGGAGCAACGGCGCGATCTCCTCCGCCTTCCCGCCCGGGATCCCGATCGGCAAGGTGAGCGAGACGGCGGTGGGCCAGCAGCAGGCCTACCAGCGGGTCCACGTGACTCCGTACGCCGACATCCGCGGGCTCGACTTCGTCCAGGTCGCCACCGGTGGCCCGAAGCGGCCGGGGGTGCCGGGATGATCGTCACCTGGCGGATCGGCCTGCGGATCGCGCTGATCGTGGTCGTAACCATTGTGCTCCAGATCTCGTTCTTCTCCTACCTGAGCTTCTTCGGGACGACCCCGAACGTGGTTCCGCTGGTGGTCGTCTCGCTGGGTCTGCTCGGCGGCGGGATGATCGGAGCGATTTGCGGGTTCGCAGCCGGGCTGCTGCTCGACTCGGCGCTGCTCCAGACGCTGGGCGTCTCGTCGCTTGTTCTGCTCGGCGCCGGCTACCTCGCCGGCCGCTACCGCGAGGGTGCGGAGGTCTCCAACTCGCTGATCCCGCCGCTCTTGGCGGGTGTGCTGACGACCGCGGCGGCGGCGGGCTTTGCCGCGATCCAGCTGATGCTGGGCGTCCACACGCCGGTCAGCCTCTTGGTCCTGAGAGAGATCTTCGTCCAGGGCCTGCTGGCCGTGCTGCTGACCATCCCGATCTATCCACTGATCCGCTGGGCCCTGCGCCCGGCGATCGTCGACGACCTCGCCGTACTCGGGGCGAGGAGCCCGATCACTCGCGGGGCGTCGCGGGCGGGCAGGGCGCGAGGGCGCCGCATCAGGCGGGCCGCCGGGGTCTCATGATGTTCAGCGAGCGTGAGCGACCCCTGATGCCAGCGCAGTTCGCGCTCCGCGTGGCGATCCTCAGCGGCCTGGCGCTGGTGATGTTCTCGATCATCTTCTTCCGCCTCTGGTACTTGCAGGTGCTGTCCGGGGACAGGTATATGAAGGCGGCCGAGAACAATCAGGTCCGCGAGATCACCGTGCGCGCGCCGCGCGGCGAGATCCTGGATCGCAACGGACATGCCCTGGTCACCAACCGCGCCGCGCTGGCGCTCCAGCTCCAGCCGACCGAGCTGCCGCGCTCGCATCGCAAGCGCCAGCAGGAGTTCGCGCGGCTCGGCCAGGTGATCGGCATGTCGCCCGACCAGATCCAAACGCAGCTCCGGCAGCAGACCAAGGAGCTGCCTGCGAACCCGGTCACGCTGAAGCGCGACGTCGACTACAGCCTCGTCTACTACCTGCGCGAGAACCAGGCCCAATACCCGGGGGTGAGCGTTCAGCACGTATACGTGCGCAGCTACCCCAACGGCAGCCTGGCGGCGCAGATCTTCGGCTACGTGCGCGAGGTCACCGAGGAGCAGCTCAAGGAGGCTCGCTACCAAGGCCTCGTGCCCGGCGACCAGGTCGGCCAGTCGGGCGTCGAGAACACGTACGACAACGTGCTGCGGGGCACCCACGGCATGACCCGGGTCCAGGTCGACGCCCAGGGCCGGCCGACCGGAGGCGTGCTGAGCCGGACGCAGCCGCGGGCCGGCGACAGCCTCCTGTTGACGATCGACAGCCGAGTGCAGGCGGCCGGCGAGGCGGCCTTGGGCGCCTTCGGCAAACCGGGCGCCTTCGTGGCCATGAACGTGCGCGACGGCGAGATCCTCGGCCTCGGCTCCGCGCCTACGTACGACCCGTCGGTGTTCACGAAGCCGGTGATCCCTCAGTCGACCGTCGACCAGATCTTCTCGGACGCGGCCGGGTCCCCTTACACGAACCGCGCGACCCAGGGCCTTTACCCGACGGGATCGACCTTCAAGCCGATCACCGCGGTCGCGGCCCTGGAGAGCGGGGTGCTGACGCCGACGACGACGATCGTCGACGGGGGCACGTTCACGATCGGCGGCCAGAGCTTCCAGAACGCGGGGGGCGCCTCGTACGGGGCGCTCCAGCTGCCCCAGGCCCTCCAGGTCTCCTCCGACGTGTTCTTCTACAACGTCGGCGCGGACCTCTATTCGCACGAGGATGCGCAGCAGCACTGGGCCTCGGAGCTCGGGATCGGGCGCCCGACCGGGATCGACGTCCCCGGCGAGGGCGCCGGTCTTCTGCCGACCCCCGAGTGGCGCGACCAGCTCTACAAGGACGGCGATACCGACCGCCCGTGGAGCGTGGGCGACAACGTCAACCTCGCGGTCGGCCAGGGAGACCTACAGACCAACCCGCTCCAGATGGCGGTCGCCTACGCCGCGATCGCCAACGGGGGCGATGTCGTCCGGCCGCATGTCGGCATGGAGGTCGAAGACGCCAGCGGTCGCGCCGTGCAGGAGATCGATCCGGCGCCGCAGCGCCACGTCGAGATCGCCCCGCAGTACCGGCAGGCGATCCTCGAAGGCATCCACATGGCTGCGCAGTCGCCGGGCGGAACCTCGTACCCGGTGTTCGGCAACTTCCCGATCCCGATGGCGGGCAAGACGGGTACCGCGGAGCGCTACACGCAGGGGGACCAGTCCTGGTACGTGGCCCTGGCGCCCTATCCGAACCCTCAGATCGTCGTCGCGACCACCATCGAGCAGGGCGGCTTCGGCGTCGAGGCGGCAGCGCCGGCGACCAAACATATCCTCGAGGCCTACTTCAACGTCCACGAGCGCGAGGCGAAAGCGGCCGGAGGCAAGGTCCCCAAGCAGGGCCCAATTGAGACTCCGTCGGCTGCAAGCGCCGCGCCGGGGAACCCCTACTGATGGTCTCAGACGTCTACCCCCGCCCCTTCGACGAGCGGCGCGCGGCCGGTGCGGCCGAGCGCGGCGGCATCCTCGGCCTCGACCCGGTGCTCCTGCTAGCCGCCCTCGGGCTGATCGGCTTCGGCCTCTTCACGCTGGGCGCGGTGACGGGCGGCGACGTCCCCCACGATCCCTATTTCTACGTCATTCGGCAGGCGATCTACGCCGTGATCGGCATCGCCTTGATGCTGGCGCTGGCCCGAGTCGACTACTCTCGTTTCAGGGAGCTGCGCGTCGGCCTATACACGGCGATGATCGGCGGCATCATCCTGGTGCTGCTTCTGGGCCAGGCTACGCGCGGCTCGAAGCGATGGATAGAACTTCCCTTCTTCACGTTCCAACCGTCGGAGCTGGCCAAGGTGCTGCTGATCGCGGCCCTGGCCGGGTTCGCGATCGATCGCGGCCGTCGGACCAACGACCGCCAGCAAACGGCGCGGCTCCTTCTGATGGGCTTCGTGCCGGCGCTGATCGTGTTCTTGCAACCCGACCTCGGGACCGCCATCACCTACGTGGTGATCACGCTCGCCATCCTGTTCGTGGCCGGGGTGCGCTGGACGCACTTCGCGCTGCTCGGCGTGCTGTTGGCCGCCGCCGTCTCGGCGGTGCTGTTGATCGCGCCGGCGATCGGGCATCCGGTCCTCAAGGACTACCAGCAGGAGCGATTGACCTCGTTCCTGAACCCGAGCTCGGACCCCCGCGACGCGACCTACCAGATAAATCAGTCGCTGATCGCGGTCGGATCCGGCAGCAGGACGGGACGTGGAGACGATTCGACGCAGACCGAGAACGGTTTCGTCCCCGACCGCACCACCGACTTCATCTTCTCCGTCATCGGAGAGCGATTCGGCTTCGTCGGTGCTGCCTTCGTCCTGTCCCTCTACGCCCTGCTGATCTGGAGGGCGCTGCGCATCATGACGCTTTCGAAGAACTTGTACGGGAGCCTGATATCAGGTGCGATCGCCGCGATGTTCATGTGCCAGGTGTTCGTGAACGTCGGCG
>JBIOTO010000096.1:0-5600 GCA_044865945.1 Solirubrobacterales bacterium | reverse complement strand
GCCATGCTTTGTCAGTCCTCCTTGTAAGCGTCGATCAGGATGTCGGCGACCTCGTCGCGGGAGAACTCGTGCGGCGGCCTTTCGCCGTTGCCGAGCATCTCGCGGACCTTGGTCCCGGAAAGGAACAAATGCGCCTCGTTGTCGTGGGGGCAGGTCTTGCCGGAGGCCAGTCCCTCGCACTCGTTGCACCAGAAGGTGTGCTCGAACATCAACGGCTCGATCCCGAGCTCGTCGATGTCGATCGTCTCGAAGATCTTCTGGGCGTCGTAGGTGCCGTAGTAGTCACCGGCGCCCGCGTGGTCGCGGCCGACGATGAAGTGGGTGGCGCCGTAGTTGCGGCGGACGATCGCGTGCAGGACCGCCTCGCGCGGGCCGGCGTAGTGCATCTTCGCCGGCTTGACGCCGAGGACGACGCGGTCGTTCGGGTAGTAGTTCTCCATCAGCACCTCGTAGCAGCGCATCCGCACGTCGGCGGGGATGTCGCCGGCCTTGGTCTTGCCGATCAGCGGGTGGATGAAGAGGCCGTCGCAGGTCTCCAGCGCGGCCTTGGTCAGGTACTCGTGGGCGCGGTGGATCGGGTTGCGGGTCTGGAAAGCGACGATCTTCTTCCAGCCGCGCGCCTCGAAGTCGGCTTTGTGCTCAGCCGGGGTCTTATAGCGGCGCATGAAGGCCTCGTCATGGTCGGGCAGCGCGTCGACCTCGATCGGGCCGGCGATGCTGCGGGCGCCCTCCTCGTAGATCGCGGCGACGCCCGGATGGGCCTCCTCGGTGGTGCCGTAGACGTCGCGCGCCTCGCGCTCGAGGTCGCGCTCGTAGATCTCCTCGACGGTGATCCGGCCGAGCTTCTTGCCTTCGTCGGAGGAGAGCTCGACGACATCGCCGACCTCGCACTCGAGGTCGGTCGGGAGGGTGATCGGGATCGGCCAGTAGTCGCCGTCGGCAGTCCGCATCTCGCTGCAGACGCGCTCCCAATCCGCGGAGCCTTGGAAGCCGGTCAGCGGCGCGAAGCCGCCGTTTCCGATCATCTCGAAGTCCGCGGTTGCTCGCTCGGAAAGGGTCAGGGACAACTCAGCCATGGTCTCGCTCATCTCACCTGTCGGGTCGGGGGTGGGTCTAAAGGGTCAGGGGCGGCGTGCCGGCGCCGCTAGTTGATCCCGCACTCGGACTTTGCGAGGCCGCTCCAGCGACCATCGCGCAGATCCCCACCCGGTTCGACCGGCTGGGTGCAGTGGGTGCAACCGATCGACGGGTAGCCGTGATCGTGAAGCGGGTTGTACGGGAGGTGGTGCTCACGGATGTAATTCCAGACGTCGCGCTCGGTCCAGTCCGCGAGGGGATTCAGCTTCCAGAGGTTGAACCGCTTGTCCCAGCCGAACTTCGGGGTTTTGGCTCGGGAACTGGAGTCTGCCCGGCGGACGCCGGCGACCCAGCAGTCTACGGAAGAGAGCGCTCGGCGCATCGGCTCGACCTTGCGGATACCGCAGCAGGAGTCGGGATCGCGGTTCCACAGTTCCGGCCCGTGCTGGGCCTCCTGCTCCTCAAGGGTGAGGTTGTGGAAGCGATCGAACTCGATCCCCAGCGCCTCGGCGAGGCGGTCGCGGGTCTCGTAGGTCTCGTCGAAGAGGACGTCGGTGTCGAGGTAGAAGAAGCGCGCCTCGGGGTTGACCGTGCTCGCCAAGTGGGCGGTCACCGAACTCGTTTTCTGGAACGAGCAGGCGATGTAGTGCTGGGCGCCGAAGTTCTCGAACATCCAATCCAGGGCCTCCTGCGCCGTGCTCTCCTCGAGCTGGGCGGCGATCTCCTCGTGGTCGAGGTCGGCAGGTGTAGGCACGGTGCCGGAGAGGGTGACGGGAGGCGGCTTCATCGTGGCGCGCGACTAGATCGCGCACTCCCCCTCTCCGCGCACGACCTCGTAGGGGCTCGAGCGGTTCCAGTCGATGAACTGCTGCATCGTCTCCAGGCTGAACTCGGCCGGGAGGGTCAGCTCCTTGACGGCGGCTTCGAAGGGCTCGGCGCCGACCCGCTCGGCGAAGGCGTTGAACTCCTCGCCCTCGTCGCGGTCGGACTCGTAAAGGTTGATCCAGCGCTCGACCGCCTCCGGCACCCGTTTCGCCGGCAGCCGCGATTTGAGCCGCGTGCCGAAGATGACCTCGCCGCCCTCGAAGTTGCCGCCGATGTGCGGGATGTAGGCCGGCATCTGGCGGCCGCCGACCTTCAGCGAGGCGCCGTAGAAGCCAATGTTGGCGATGTGGTGCTGGCTGCAGCCGTTCGGGCAGCCGCTCATTTTGATGTGGATGCGCTTGGTCAGCTCGTCGCTGATCTGCAGCGAGTCGACCCGCTCCTTGATCGCCCGGTTGAGGCCCATCGAGGAGGTGATCCCGAGTTTGCAGCTGTCGGTGCCGGGGCAGCTGACGACGTCGGTGATCTCGCGGGCGCCGGCCTCGCTCAGGCCGAGGGCGGCGAGGCGCTCGTAGACGTCGTAGAGGGCCTCGTCACGGACCCAGCGGAGGACGAAGTTCTGCTGCACGGTGCTGCGGGCGGCGCCGCCGGTGTACTCGCGCATGATCTGGGCGAGGCCGCGGAACTGCTCCGGGGTGAGGTCACCGCGGGTGACCTTCACCTCGACCGTGTTGAAGCCCTCCTGGCGCTGCGCCTGGACGTTGCCCTGGAGGAAGCGCTCGAACTCGGTGCGGTCGCCGTTAGGCGAGGCGGGCTGGAGCGGCGGCTCCGGCGCGCCTGCCTCCTCGTCGACGCTGAAGCTGAGGCGCTCGACCAGCTCGGGGCCGAATTCGCGCTCGCCGACCCAGTCGCCTCGAAGCTCCTCGTCGACCAGCTCGCGGAAGGCGTCCATGCCGATCTTGTCGACCAGGACCTTGATTCGGGCGCGAGCGCGGTTGACGCGCAGCCAGTCCTGGCGGTCGAAGATGCGGAAGACGGCCTCGGCGACCTTGAGGTAGTCGCCGTTGTCGGCCTCGACGAACTCGTAGAGGGTCGGGGCGACGCGGGCCATGATCGAGGTGCCGCCGCCGACCCGGACCTCGAAGCCCTTGACGCCGTCCTTTTCGACGGAGAGGAAGGCGATGTCGTGGATGCCACTGATCGCCCGGTCCTCGGCGGAGCCGGTGAACGAGGTCTTGATCTTGCGCGGCATCAGCTGCGTCGTCGGGTGGCGGACGAAGTAGCGGACGTAGGCGGTGCCGTAGGCCGTCGGGTCGAAGACCTCGTCGGCGGCGACGCCGGCCCAGGGGTCGCCGGTGACGTTGCGGACCGTGTTGCCGCAGCCCTCGCGCGAGGAGAGGCCGGTTTCGGCGATCTCGCGGAGCAGCAGCTCGGTGTCGCGCAGCGGCACGTGGTGGATCTGGATGTTCTGGCGGGTGGTGATGTGGCCTTTGTTCAGCGGCGCGTACTTCTCGACGACGCTGGCGAAGGTGTCCATCTGCTCAGGGGTGACCCCACCGAACGGAAGCTTGATGCGGATCATCTGGACGTCGGGCTGGCGCTGCCCGTAGACGCCCTGTTTGAGGCGGAAGCCGATGAACTGGTTCTCTTCCAGCTGGCCGGAGAGGAACTCCTCGGCTTCGTTGTCGAAGTCGTCGAACTCGCGCTCGATGATCGGGATGACGTGGCCGGGGACGTTCTCGTAGGACTCCGGGTTCGTCAGGGTCCCGACCCGGCCCTTGCCCCGCTGCTCCTTGTTCTCTGCGACGGCTACCTCCATGGGTGGAAAGGTAGCAAACCCGATTGGGATTCAGGTATTTAAATTCCTGACCGGTCGCGAGGCCGGTTTAGCGGCCTCAAAAGGCGCCGCAAACGCCGCAAATTCGCCGGAGTCGCCGGAATCAGCTGTGGGAGGGTTTTCCCTGCGACTGGAGGATCGCCGCGGCCTCGCCCGAGTCGGCGACGTAGCCGCCCTCCGGCTCCAGCGGCAGGTCGTCCTCGCTCCAGCCGACGATCCCCTCGCTCAGCTTGACCACGTCGAAGCCAGCTTCGTCAAGGGCGGCGGTCGCCATCGAGGAGCGGTTGCCGCCACGGCAGTAGACGACGACCGTGCGGTCCTTGTCGATCTCGCCGGTGCGCTGGGGAATTTCCGGGAGGGCGATGTGGGTGGCGCCGGCGATGCGGCCGGCCTCCCACTCGTGGTCGGCGCGAACGTCGATCAGCTGCGCCCCCTCGTCGATCAGCTTGCGAGCCTCCTCGCGCGAGACCTCGCGCGGCTCTCCCTGCGGTGCATCTGCCATCAGTCGATCTCCGTTCCCTCGATCAAGAATGCGACGCGGACGTGGGCGCGGTACTCATCGAGATTCTCACCGCGGATCCCGGTGGAGACGATGTCGACCGCGCGGATGTTGCGCAGCGAGCCCTGCGCCTGCTGCAGCGCCTGTTTGGCGGCGTCGTCGGTGGACGTCTTGGAGCTACCGACCAGCTCGATGATTTTCACGACAGCCATGCGGAACCTCCTCGTAGGTCCTCGATCGTCTCCTTGGCGCTGACGCCCTCCAAGAGCGCCGCGCGCTGCCAGGCCGGGGCCTTGGGTGGCGTCGGAGTCGCGACCGCGAACTCGGCCTCGAACTGGGCGATCGCGGCGGCGACGGCCGCGGCCTCGTCACCTTGAGCGGTCTTCCGTGCCACGCAACAAGCCTAGTCCAAGGCGTGAAGCTCGCGGCGGCGGCGGTCGAGCAGGGCGGTGAGATTGGCGATGACGGCGTCCGGCTCGCGCAGGAGGCGGGGCCGGGTGACGCGGATCATCTCGATTCCCACCAGCTTCAGCTCCTCCTGGCGGAGGCGGTCGCGCTCGAAGGCGGCGCGGGTGCCGTGCGTCTCGAAGAGGTCGAGTTCGACCGCGAAGCGGAGGTCCGGCCAGTAAGCGTCGAGCTCGTACCCCTCGGCGTTGAAGTTCATCGCCGGCGCTGGGATGCCGGCGGCTTTGACCAGGCGCCGAAAGAGGCGCTCGAAGCGCGAGCGGGTGAAGGCAGGGTCGGGCCGATAGAGGGCGAGCGCACGACCGAGACGCCCACGACCGCGGTGCCCACCAGCGCGGCCAAGGAGAGCCTCAACGGCTGCAACATCGAGCAGGTCGAGTTCTTCGGCCCGCTCGAACAAGCGCTCAAGCTGACCCGGCCGCGCCCGAATCGCCAGGTCGAGCAGCGTGCGAGGGACCGAGGTGACCGGTATCCCCCGACGCTCTCCTCGATCCTCGACAACGAGGATCGGGGAGAAGTGAACCCGGAACCGCCGCTTCGCCCGCCGCCGGATCGGCGCCGTGACATCGATCGTTTCCGGCGCAAAGCGATACAGGCCCCAGAGATAAGCGGCGGAGCCATAACTAGCCACCGGCGGCCAAACAACCTCGTCCGTCGCATTGGGTTCTGCCCCAAGAACCCCAGCCCAGCAATGGCTGTACCAAGTAAGCCGCCGATGCCCAACGGCGTAGACGCCCTGGTGAAGGCGATGGAGCCGCGCCACACCTGCAGCCTTTGCCGCAGAGCTGCGCGAATAGCCAAGCGACGCAAGCTGCCGAGCCGAGACCACGCCATGCTGCCGCGTCGCGAGGTCGAAAAGTGATCGGTGCTTCTCTGGCGTTCGTCCTTTGTCGCCCACAG
>JBIOTO010000095.1:0-16488 GCA_044865945.1 Solirubrobacterales bacterium | reverse complement strand
AGGTAGGCGATCGCGGCGGTGAAGAGGATCGCCGCGGCGAGGCGGGTGGCGCCGGGGTCGAGGCCGGTCAGCCTGGCGGCGGTGATCGGGATGCTCATGTGGCTGGTCCGGCTCTGGTTCTCACCGGCGAGCCCAAAGCCGTGGAGCCAGTCCCAGCCGAAGGCGAGCTGGGCGGCGATCGCGATTGCCGCTCCGGCGCCCAGGGCGCCCGCGAGGAGAGGGATGCGCCGCGTGCTGCCGATCAGGGCGAAGGGGGCGATGAAGGCCGCCGCGGCCTTGGTGGCGATCGCGGCGGTGAGGGCGGCACCGCCGACGAGCTCGCGGGCGCTGAGGATCGCGGCGACGGCGAGCATCGCCAGCAGCATCGTCAGGCCGTCGTTGTGGGCGCCGCCGACGACGTGGACGAGGACGAGGGGGTTGAGGGCGACGAAGGCGGCGGCGCGCAGAGGGTCGATGCCGCGGGGGGGCGCGAGGCGGGAGGCGACGACGGCGATGCCGAGCACCGAGAGCGCCGCCACCGCCTTCAGGACCGCGACCGCGAGGCCGACCGGCAGCCAGGCGAGGGGGTAGGTGGCGAGGGTGAAGAGGGGACCGTAGGCGCTGGTCGCTTCGGTCCAGGTGACCTCGGCGTAGGCCGGGTCCTGGGGCGCGGCCAGTGCCGGGTGGACGTAGGGGTCGAGGCCGTGGCGGACACCGAGCCGGGCGTAGTCGACGTAGCTGTAGACGTCGTGGGAGAGGAGCACCGGGGCCAAGGCGAAGCCGGTGACGCAGACGGCGATCGTTCCCCAGACCAGGTGACGGTTGAGCTTCGGCGCCGCCGCGAGGACGCCGAGGTAGACGAGGAAGCCGGCCCAGATGAGGCCGAAGGCGAGACCCGGGGCGATCGCTACCTGCCCGCCGACGCGCCGCCGCCGACGTCACCCGGAGCGGGCGGCGCGGGGTACGGTTCCTGCCCGGCGCCGGGCGCGTAGGCGTCGGGGTCGTAGCCGCCGACCGCGGCGCTCCCAGGCGGCGGCGAGTCGTCGCCTTCGCTCTCGTCGTCGTCCGCGCCGTCGAGGCTGGTGTCGTCACTGGGGCTGGAGCGGGCGTAGCGGCCGTAGAACGGCGCCCAGCTGATCTGCTGGTCGGGTTCGGTGAATTCCTCGCAGGGCACCCCCGCCCCGGAGTAGAGCCCGTGCCAGATGTCGGCCGGGAAGGTGCCGCCGAAGACGATCTGGCCGTGCACACTTGACATCGAGACGTCGTTCGACTCGGGGTAGCCGACCCAGACCACCGTCGCCAGGTTGGGCTGGTAGCCAGCGAACCAGGCGTCGGTGTAGTTGTCGGTGGTGCCGGTCTTGCCCGCCTGGCCGGGGCAGCCGGTGTAGGCGCCGGTACCCGTCCCTTCGACGATGTTGTCGTGCAGGAGGCGGGTCACCTCCCAGGCCGCCGCCGGTGAGACGACGCGCTCGGGTTGTGAGCGTTCCGGGTGGTCGACGCGGCCGCCGGGGAAGACGACCTTGGTCACCGCCACCGGCCTGCGGCGCAGGCCGCCGTCGGCGAGCGTCGCGTAGGCACTCGACATCTCCAGCGGCGAGACGCCGATCCGCAGGCCGCCGATCCCATCGGCGGGGATCCCGTCGAGCGGCGAGGTGATCCCCATCGAGTGCGCCGTCCGCGCCACCGCCTGGGGCCCGACGTCGAGGTCGAGCTGGGCGAAGACGGTGTTGTCGGAGGCGACCGTCGCCTGCTGCAGGTTGACGGTTCCCAAATAGCCTTCGTCGGCGGTGTGGACCGTCCAGTGGCCCCACTTCGGTAGGTAGAGGTCGAGCGGTTTCGAGGTGTAATAGGTCGAGTAGGGATCGATCCCCTGCTTGATCGCCGTGGTCAGGACGAAGGTCTTGAAGGTCGAGCCGGGCTGGCGGTGCCCCTGGGCGGCGAGGTTGAACTTGCTGTCCTCATAAGAGGAGCTGGAGACCATCGCCCGGATCTGGCCGCTGCGCGGGTCGATCGAGACCAGCGCGGCGGAGGGATCGGTCGAGTAGGGCAGCGCGGAGCGCATCGATTCCAGCCCCACCTGCTGCAGCTCGGGGTCGATCGTGGTGTGCACCTCGAGGCCGCCTTCGCGCACTTTTTTCACCCCGTACTCGTCGAGCAGCCGGTCTTCGACGTAGTCGAAGAAGTAGGGCTCGCGGTGCTCGAAGTAGCTCTCGTCGAGGTCGACCCGCAGCCCGCTCGCCATCGCCGCCCGCGCCCGCGCCGGGCTGACGTAGCCGAGCTTCGCCATCTTCCGCAGTACCTGCTCGCGACGCGCTTTGGCGGCGGCGGGGTCGAGCAGCGGGTTGTATTCGGAGGGCGCCTGGGGGAGGCCGGCCAGCAGCGCCGCTTCGGGCAGCTTCAGCTTCCAGACCGGCTTTGAGAAGAAGATCTTCGAGGCGGCGCCGACGCCGACCGCGGTCGTCCCTTCTACCGTCCCGTAGGAGGCGACGTTCAGGTAGGAGCCGAGGATTTCGCGGCGGCTGTGGTGTTCGGAGTACTCGATCGCCAGCTGGGCCTCTTTGATCTTGCGCTCGATCGTCCGCTGCGGGTTGCGGATGCAGAGGTTGCGGACCAGCTGCTGGGTGATCGTCGAGCCGCCCTCGACCGCTTCACCGGCCTCGAGGTTCTTCAGCGCGGCGCGGGCGATCCCCTCGTAGTCGAGCGCGTCGTGCTGGTAGAAGCGCTGGTCCTCGATCGCCACCGTCGCCAGCCGCACGCTCCTCGGTATCCGGTCAATGGAGACCAGCGAGCGGACCTCGGGCGAGGCGACGATCCCCAGCTTCGAGCCGTCGGCGGCGTAGACGACCGTGTTGCCGCCGCGGTCGATCGGTTTGCAGCTGCGCAGCGAGGGGGCGTCGGCGGCGACGTCGAGGACCCATGAGGTGACGGCGATGACCGCCACCGCGAGCAGGGCGACGACTCCTCCGAAGACGATCAGGAGCTTGGCGCCGATTCCCCCGTGACGGCGCTGACGTCGCCGAGTGCGCTGCGTCATCGAGACAGAGGGTACTTAGCGCCAGGCCGCGGCCGACGCCGTCAGGCGACGGTGTCTTCGGTGGAGTGGTTGTGGACGATCCCTTCGACCAGGAGCTGGTTGGGGATCACCACGGAGGTGCCGTCGCCGGGGTCGATGTAGGTGTAGGAGAGGGTGATGTCGGTGACCCGGCCTTCGCGCTCTTCGAAGTCGACCCGGTCGCCGATCCGGATTGGCTGGGAGATCGCGATCTGGATGCCGGCGATCAGGTTGGCGAGCGTGCGCTGGGCGGCGAAGCCGACGATCGCGACGACCAGCGCGGTCGAGGCGAGGACGCCAGCCGCCAGCCGCTGCAGCTCGGTGAACTGGCTCAGCGCCAGCATCGCCAGGATCAGGAAAACGGCGAGGAAACCGAGGCGGCGCAGGAGCCGCAGCCGGGTTCTGGTCGTGCGGGAGACCTGTGAGACTGCGGGCGACATGGAGAGCAACCTAGCCACCCCACCTGTCGCCGAACCGGCGGCGCGGCCGTTCCCGCCCTCGAACTGGGGCCCCTCGGGAGCGCTGCTCGGGGCGCTGGCGGCGATAGTCGTCGGCCTCCTGCTTGGCATCCCGGCCCTCTTCTTCACCGAAGGCGACGGCGAACTGACCACGGCCGGCAACGTGATCGCCCAGGTGGCGACCGTGCTCGGCCTCGGCCTGGTGCCGTTCTGGGTGGCGCGCTCGCGCGGGGCGGCGACCCTGGGCGAGGCGCTGCGGCGACTTGGGGTTCAGCGTTTCCGCCCCTCAGCCTTCGGCTGGATGCTGCTCGCGGTCGTCAGCTACCTGACCTTCGCGGCGCTCTACTCGACGCTGATCTTCGAACCCGAACAGGAGGACATCGCCGACGGGTTCGGCCCGATCCCGATCCAGGTCCTGCTGATCGTCTTCGGCGCCGCGATCGCCGAGGAGATCTGCTTCCGCGGGATGCTCTTCGGCGGCCTGCGCGAGCGGCTGCCAAGGGTGCCGGCGGCGCTGATCGCCGGGCTGGTCTTCGGCGCCCTCCACGCCTTCACCGGGATCAGCGCGGTGCCGCCGCTGATCGCCCTCGGCTTCGTCTTCTGCCTGCTCTACGAGAAGACCGGCTCGATCGTGCCGGGGATGCTGCTGCACATGCTGAACAACAGTGTCGCCCTCCTCGCTCAGTAGGATTTCCGCTCCCATGAGTCGCCGCCGCCTCTCGTCCGTGCTCGCCGTCGCCTGCGTCCTCGCGCTGCCCACCAGCGCCACGGCCGCTCCCGCCCAGAAGGCGACCCCGCAGCCGACTCCGGCGCCCGAGGCGACGGTCAAGGTCAAGGTCGGCCACTTGGACAACGGGCGGGCGGAGATCATGCGGAAGGTCCCCGTTACCGGATCGCTGGCGCCGTTCGTCGCCGGCGAGGAGGTGAAGGTGACCTTTTACCTCGACGGGAAGATCCTCTTCAGCCGCAACCTGCCGGTCAGCAAGGCCGGTGGCAAGGGCAGCTTCCGGACCAGCATCGAGGTGCGGGAGAACGGCAAGTACGCGGTCGCGGCCAAGCACGTGGCGACGCCGGAGCTCGGGGCCGACGAGACCGTGCGCAAGAGCTGGAAGGTGAGCTTCCCCTCGCTGCACGAAGGCCAGTGCGGCGACGTCGTCGTCGGCTTCAAGAAGGCGATGCGGAAGATGGGCTACATCGCCAACTCCGGCAACTGCTTCGGCGGTAAGACCGCGCGCGGCGTCCTCGCCTATCGCAAAGTCAACGGCATGAGCCGCAGCATGCGCGCCGGTGCCGGCCTGGTGAAGAAAGCCTTCTCCGGCAAGGGCGGCTACGAGGTGCGCCACCCGGGTGCCGGCGAGCACGTCGAGGCGCCGCTCTCCAAGCAGGTCCTGGTCTTCGCCAAGGGCGACAAGGCGTTCGCGATCTACCCGATCTCCTCCGGCAAGTCCTCGACCCCGACGGTCACCGGCCACTACGAGTTCATCCGCCAGGAACCGGGCTACAACTCGCACGGGATGTACTACTCGTTCTACTTCTACGGCGGCTACGCGGTGCACGGCTACGAATCGGTGCCGGACTACCCCGCCAGCCACGGTTGCCTGCGGACCTTCATCGCCGACCAGCCCGAGATCTACGAGCGGATCTTCTTCGGCGAGGACATCTTCATCTGGTAACCGCTTGGTGTCGTCTTCCCGGCAGAATGCAGGGCCGGACAAAGGAGGCGGCATGAAGGTTTTCGTTGCTGGTGCAAGCGGAGTAGTTGGGCGCCCCACGGTTCGGCGGCTGGTCGCGGCCGGGCATGACGTCGTCGGGATGACGCGGCGTGAGGAGCGGGCGGGGGAGATTCGGGAGGCTGGGGCTGAGGCCGTGGTCTGCGACGTGTTTGACGCGGAGGCGTTGCGGGAGGCGGTAGTGGCGGCGCGGCCGGAGGCGGTGCTGCACGCGCTGACGGCGCTGCCGCCGAAGTTCGACCCGAAATCGGACTACCTGGCGGCGACCAACAGGGTGCGGACCGAGGGCACCCGCAACCTGGTGGCGGCAGCCAAGGCGGCGGGGGCACGGAGGATCGTCGCCGAGAGCGTCGCCTTCTTCTACGAGCCGGAGGGCGATTGGATCAAGGGCGAGGAGGCGCCGCTTTTCCGCGATCCTCCCGGTCGCTTTGCCGCTGGCTGCGACGCGTTGGTGTCGCTTGAGAGTCAGGTGCTGGAGGCGGGTGAGCCGGAGGGGGTCGTGCTGCGCTTTGGCTGGTTCTACGGACCGGGGACCTACTACGACCGCGGCGGGTCGGTCGCCGAGGAAGTGGCGAAGCGGCGCTACCCGGTGATCGGCTCCGGCGAGGGCAGGTTCTCCTTTGTCCACATCGAGGACGCGGCGGCCGCCTACGTCGCGGCGCTCGACCACGGCTCACCAGGTGTCTACAACGTGGTCGACGACGAGCCCGCCCCCCTGCGCGAATGGCTGCCGGCCTACGCCGATGCCCTCGGCGCGAAGTCGCCACGCCGGGTTCCGGCCTGGCTGGCGCGGCTGGTCGCCGGCAAGGACCTCGTCTCGACCGCGATCACCATGCGGGGCGCCTCCAACGCGAAGGCCAAGCGGGAGCTCGGCTGGCAGCCGGCGCACCCGAGCTGGCGGCAGGGGTTCGCGGCGGCGCTTGCTTAGGATGCCCGCCGTGACCGATCTCGCCGCCGCCAAGCAGACCCTGCTCGACGAGCTGCGCGAGCACTCGCTGATCATCGGCGAGGTGACGCTGGCCAGCGGCGCCACCGCGCTGTACTACGTCGACGCACGCCGCACCTTGATGCGCCCCGCCGGTTTCCACGCGGCCGGCGAGCTGATCGCGGCCGCGGCCGCGGAGCACGGGGCCGAGGCAGTTGGCGGTCCCGCCACGGCGGCGATCCCGCCGGCCTGCGCCGCGATCGCGGTCCCCACCGGCAGCGGGCTCGTCGCCTTCTTCGTCCGCGGCTCCCGCAAGGAGCACGGCCTGCAGCGCTGGGTCGAGGGTCCGGTCGGTCCCGGCACCAAGTGCCTCGTCGTCGAGGACACCGTCACCACCGGCGGTTCGACCGCGCGGGCGATCGAGCGGGTCCGCGAGGAGGGCCTCGAGGTGGCCGGCGTTGTCGCGGTCGTCGACCGGCTCGCGGGTGGTGGCGAGAAGATCGAAGCCGCCGCCGGAGCGCCCTACCGGGCGCTTGTGACGATCGACGAGATCTACCCCACCCGCCCAGACCGCGGCTGAGATGGAGCCGGACGCGGTTGAGATCCGGGTCGTCGGCTGCCTGGTCGAGAAGCAGCGGACCACGCCCGACGCCTACCCGCTCTCACTCAACGCCCTGCGGCTCGCCTGCAACCAGTCGACCAACCGCGACCCGGTGGTCGACTACGACGAGGAGACGGTCTCCGAGGCGCTGCGTCGAACCGCCCGGCGCGGCTGGACCCGGCTGGCGAGCGGCGCCGGCAGCCGCGCCCGCAAGTACCGACACCTGCTGCCGGACGCACTCGGGCTCGGGGTCGACGAGCTGGCGCTGCTCACGGTGCTGATGCTGCGCGGGCCGCAGACGCCGGGGGAGCTGAAGCAGCGCAGCGAGCGTCTGCACCCCTTCGCCGATCTCGCGGCGGCGCAGGAGACGCTGGAGCGGCTGGTCGAGCGCGAGCTGGTCGTGCGGCATCCGCGGCGCGCGGGCCAGAAGGAGGACCGCTACGAGCAGGTGCTGGGCGGGGAGTCGGTGGAGGCCGGCGAGCCGGGGACTGCCGAGGCGGTCGAGACGCCCACGGCCGAGCCCGCTGGCGAGGACCGCCTGGACCGGATCGAGCGCCAGATCGCCGCCCTGCGGACCGAGCTCGCCAGCCTGCGCGAAGCCCTCGGCGAGGGTGAGTCGCCTAGCGCTTGATCGCGAGGACGGCGGTCCGCCGTCCGCCCGGGATCGCGACGACCACGTGGGTCTTCAGTTCGCCGCGCGCCCGCAGCAGCGCGCGGCCGCCGGCAGTTAGCGGGACGCGGAAGGTCTTGGCGCCGCCGCCGCTGAGCTGGAAGGGGCTGCGGCCGATCAGCCGGCTCACCGGCCGGGTGCGGGGACCGCGGCCGCGATAGTGGGCGACCGGCACCCGGAAGCGGGTGCGCAGCAGGATCTGTCCCGGGCAGGCGGTTCCCGCCGGCCACAGGCAGGTGATCCGCAACCGCACGCGCTTGCCGCTCATCCCCAGCTGAGAGATCTGAACCGCGACCGGGATCGTCGCCCCCTTGCAGCCGAGCAGCCGGTCTTCGCCGGGGTCCCAGTCGAGGGCGTAGGCGCAGACCCGCTGGCGCCCGGACTTGACCGTCGGCAGGCTGAGGTCGAAGCCGTGGCGCGGGCCCGCTTCGGGGAACTCGGCGGCGACGTCGCGGCGCGAGCGGCTGGCGACCGGGCCGAGGTCGTAGATGCTGACGTTGGGAGTGCCGATCTTGCCGCCGACCGCGAGCCGGATCGCCAGCGGTTCGGTCGGGGCGTTGGGGTCGAAGGCCCAGCCGCGGACCCGCACCTGGCCGGCGGCTGGGGAGGCGGCGAGGTCGAGGTAGCCGACCGGGTCGTCGCCGGCGGTGAGGGTGGCGGAGCCGACCGTGGGCCCGTCGACGTAGTTGTTGTCGATGTTGATCGTCACCCCGCCGTAGGTCTCGTTGTGGCCGCCGCGGTACTGGTGGATCCGCTGGTGCTGTGCCCAGGCGTTGGACGGCACCGCCGAGTCGGCGGTGTTCTGCTGGCCGTTCCAGTTGGCGATCCAGAGCGCGTCCGGCAGTTCGTAGCCGGTGCCGATCTGGCTGGCGAGGTCCTCGATCCCCGAGCCGCTGCTGCTGTAGACGCCGGAGGAGTAGCCGAGCTGGTGCAGCTTCTGGGTCCAGGCCTCGAGGAAGGCGAGGGTGGCGGCGGTGGCGCTGGAGGTCTGCGAGTAGGCCTCCATGTCGAAGTAGATCGGGCTGCCCGGCCCCATCGCCACCGCGCTCGCTTCCTCGACCGCGTCGATCGCGGCCGCGGCGCCCTGGGCGGTCGCCTGACTGGAGGTGAGCTTGGCGCAGCTTGAGCAGGCGCTGGTCGGCGCCTGCAGGCCGACGTAGGTGGGGATCAGGTGCCAGTCGGCTTCGGTCTGCGCCGCGACCCAGCTGGAGGTGAGGTTCGGCTGCGAGCAGGCGCGGTTGGCGCCGCCGATGTAGACGCCGATGGCGCGATAGGGCGAGCTGGCCCAGGCCGCCATGTAGCGCGAGGAAGGGGCGGTGCAGGCGTCGAAGCCAAGGCCGGTGAAGATCGCGCCGGCGGCGGAAGCGGTGGCGCCGCTACGCGCAAAGGGCAGCGCCGAGGCACGAGCGGCCGAACGCGGTTCAACCAGAATCGCCCGGCGACGGCCTATCGCCTCGGCGGGGCAGCGCTGCTGTGCCGAGGGGGTCCCGAGGTAGACCACGCGGCGGTCCATCCGCACGCACATCCCCGGGTCGCGGTCTAGACGGTAGACGGGCCACCCTTGTGGGACCTGCACGGTGCGGCCGTCGAAGTGGACCGCGCGCGCTGCGGCAGTTGCTGCCGTAGGAGCAAGCGCCAGCACGAGGAATGCCAGCAGCGGCAGGAGGAAGAGCGGCATGAAGCCGAGGCGGTGGGACCGGGTCACGAGCTGCACTCTCGCTACAACCAGCCTCCCCCGGCAAAAGTCGCGGCCGCCCGGGAGAAAGCCTGCATCCGAGGAGTGCCCCGAGCTGGATTCGAACCAGCGGCCTATCCCTTAGGAGGGGATCGCTCTATCCAGCTGAGCTATCGGGGCGGGAGCTGAATTCTCGCTTAGTTGGTTGAGATTTGTCGAAGTTGGCGCGAAGTGCGCACCACGCGTGCGGGGTGGCTCGGCAAGGTTGCTTGCATGAAACCAGCAGAGTTGATCGACATGTCCTCCGCACGGGTTAATGTGCGGAGCATGTCCAAGATGATTCAGATTAGAAATGTGCCCGACGACCTGCACCGGCAGTTGAAGATCCGGGCTGCCGCGGCGGGGATGAGCATGTCCGACTACATCAAGCGGGAGCTCGATCTGCGGACCCGTAAATCAACCATCCGCGAGATTGCCGCCAGGAGGGACGCGCGGGGGAAGAATTCGACCCTCACCAGCCAGAAGATCGTCGACATCATTCGCGAGACGCGTGGCGACTGATGCCGGTCGTAGATGCCTCCGTGGTGGTCGAGCTCTTTCGCGAAGGAGAGCACGCGGGCACCGTGGACGACCGCCTGTCGGTAGAAGAGCACACCCTCTGGGCACCCCATCTCATCGATGCCGAGGTAGGGCACGCTCTGCGTCGCGCGGTCAGGCTGGGAGAGATGGATGCCGATGCGGCAGGAGAGGCGCTCTGGGAAATCGACGACCTGCCGTTGCGACGCATCGATCATGAGGATCTCATTCAGGTTGCCTGGGACCTGCGCGACAACTTCAGCTTTTACGACGCTCTCTACGTGGCCTTGGCGCTGATGCTGGACGAACCCCTGCTCACCCTCGACGCGCGGCTGGCGCGCTCGGGGATCGATCTTCCGATTGAGGTTCTCGGTTAGGCGTAGAGCGTCTCGGAGGCGAGCTCGTCGGCGCGGCGGCTCCAGAGCTTCACTTCCATGAAGACGTCGTCGCCGTAGGCCTCGAGCGCGTCGAGGGCGATCAGCGTGAAGCGGTCCTGGGAGATCAGCTCCTGGTCGACCGTCTCGTTCTCAAGCACGGCGGTGGCGGCGACCGCGCCGCGGACCAGCGGCCGGCCCCAGACCAGGGTCACCGCGCCGGCCCGCCCGTTCTCGCCGCGCCAGCGGCCGATCACGTCGTCGTTGAGGTCGATGCGCCAGTCGGGGTTGTCCTCGGCGAGGATGTCGGTGAAGTCGGCCTTGGCGGCGAACTCGCCCGGCTCGCCCTCCGGCGGCTGCGCGTAGGAGACGTGGCCGAACAGCTCCAGCCGGCCCTCCTCGCTCTCGGTGCGGGCCGAGCCGGGGACCCAGACCCGGCCGCCCCAGGCGCGCTCGGGAAACCAGTCGACCTCGGCCGGCAGCTCCGCGCCCGCCGGCAGGTCGCCGATCCCGTCGACCGCCTTGGCGAACTCCTCGCGCAGTCGCTCGGCAAAGCGGCCGTGGGGGATCCCCTCCTGGGTGGTGTCGGCGATGAAGCGCGGGATCGGGCGCGGGGTAGGGCGCATCAGAGGCACTCTTTCAGGTCCGCGGCGGCCCGCTCCGGCGGGTAGACGTTGATGTCGACGCCGGTGCCGAGCTCGAAACCGGCCTTGATGGTTAGCCGGGGGGCGATGTCGACGTGCCAGTGGAACTGGTCGGCGCCGCGGGGGGCGGTGCGGACCCAGAGGTTCAGCTCCGGCGGGCCGTCGAAGAGCTTGGCGAGGGCGCGCATCGCGGTGGCGATCATCGCCGCGCCGCCCTCGTCCTCCTCGAAGCGGGCCGTCTCGCGGCGGGGGATCACCCGCAGCTCGAAGGGGGAGCGCGAGGCCCAGGGGCAGATCAGCGCCGCCTCGTCGTCGATCGCGACCAGGCGCTCCCGCCGCCGCACCTCCTCGACCAGGACGTCGCTGAGCAGCCCACCGCCGGCGGTGCGTTCGCCGTAGGCGCCGACCCGCTCGCGCTCGCGGGCGACGGCGGCGGGGACGAAGGGCAGCGCGTAGAGCTGGGCGTGGGTGTGCTCGAGCGAGGCGCCGGCCCCGCCGCCCTCGTTGACGATCAGCTGCAAGTAGGAGGCGTCGGCGTGGGCTCGCATCCGCTCGCGCCAGGTGGCGACCGCGGCGGCGAACTGCTCGTCGCTCAGCTCGGCCATCGCCGTTACGTGCTCGGGCGAGTTGATCAGCACCTCGTGCGATCCCTCGGCCGGGCGCGCGGAGAAGAGGTCCGGTTCGCCGGCCCGTTTGGAGGCGAGGAGAGGGTCGCCGCTGCTGGCGAACGCCCCGGCTTCCGCCGCCGGTTCGGGGTCGGAGGGTGCCTCGCCGCCGAGCGCCGGATAGAGATTGGGCACCACGCGCGTCTTCCAGCCCGGCGTGTCGGGATCGCCGCCGCCGGGTCGCGACGCGTAGAGCTCGGGTGGGGTGCGGTCCTCGCGACCCTCACAGAAGGGACAGTTCTCCGGGCCCTTCGGCTCGCTCGCCCGGGCCGAGAAGCTGTCCGGGCGCGCGGCCCGGCCCGGGGCGAGGATCGTCCTCAGCCCGGTCAGCTGGTCGATGCGGATCTCGGGGGAGCTCAGGAGCGGGAGGGGGGGAGGTCGCCTGCGTCGGGCTCGTCAGCGGCCGGTGGCTCCGGGGGCGGCGTCGGAGGCGCGGGCGGCCGCGGCGGTCGCTCGGTTCCCGCGGCCCGTCCGGCCGCGCCTTTGCCGACGAACGGCTCGAGCACGTCCATCGGCAGCGGGAAGACGACCGTCGTGTTCTGGTTGGTGCCGATTTCGAGCAGGGTCTGCAGGTAGCGCAGCTGCAGCGAGGCCGGGTTGGTGCTGATGATGTCGGCGGCGTCGGTGAGCTTCTGGGCGGCCTGGAACTCGCCCTCGGAGTTGATGATCTTCGCCCGCCGCTCGCGCTCGGCCTCGGCCTGGCGCGCCATCGCCCGCTGCATCTGCTCGGGGATCTCGACGTCCTTGATCTCCACCGCGGTGACCTTCACGCCCCAGGGCTCGGTCGACTCGTCGATGATCTTCTGCAGCTCTTCGTTGAGGCGCTCGCGGTCGGCCAGCAGCTGGTCGAGCTCGGCCTTGCCGAGCACCGAGCGCAGCGCCGTCTGCGAGATCTGCGAGGTGGCGATCAGGTAGTTCTCGACCTCGACCACGGCGCGGTTGGAGTCGACGACGCGGAAGTAGGCGACCGCGTTGACGCGGCAGGGAACGTTGTCGCGGGTGATCACCTCCTGCGGCGGGATGTTGAGGGTCACCGTTCGCAGGTCGACCTTGACCATCCGGTCGACGAGCGGGATCAGCAGGATCAGGCCCGGCCCCTTCTGGGCGATCAGGCGGCCGAGGCGGAAGATCACCCCGCGCTCGTACTCGCGCAGGATCCGGACCGAGGTTCCCAGCGCGATCAGCGCGAAGAACGCGAGGACGATGAGAATTCCTGCCACTGCCTCCATCAACCGGCTCCTTCGCTCGTGTGGGCCGCGGTCCGCGGCTCCGGGGCGACCACCAGGGTCAACCCGTCGACCGCCTCGACCCTGACTTTATCCCCCTGCCGGATCGGCGCCGCCCCGTCGGCCAGCCGGGCGCTCCAAAGCGTGCCGCCGAGCCAGACCCGCCCGTCGGGGTCGATCGAGGTGCGCGCCTCGGCCGTCGAGCCGACCATCTCCTCGCTACCGGTGCGGACCTCGTCGTTGCGATGCGCCTCCAGGACCTTGCGGCTGACGAAGTAAAAGCTGACCCCCGAAATAAGACCGAGGGCGATCAGCCCGCCGCCCGCGTAGTCGGCGACGTTGCTGTCGGAGCCGAAGGCGACGACGCCGGCCGCGGTCAGCCCGAGGACCCCGAGCACCGCCAGGATCCCGCCGGTCGGCAGCAGCAGCTCGGCGAGCAGCAGCCCGACCCCGATCAGCGCGATGACGACGAAGGCTTCCACTGGGTTCGATTATCCGCTCTTCAGGGCGTAGCGGCGTACGTCTTCTTCCAGTTCGGAGTTGTCGGAGTACGGCCCCTGCTTCAGGTACAGGAGCTCGCCCGACTCGTCGTAGAAGGCGGTGTCGGGAAGGCCGATCGCTCCCAGCGACTCGAAGATCTCTTTGTCGGGGTCGGTGTAGCTGGGGTAGGGCACCGGCTCCTCGCGCAGGAAGGTCGCGGCGGCGTCGTCGGAGTCTTCGGAGTTGATCCCGAGGAAGGCGACCTTCTTCCCGTACCGCGCCGAGAGCTTCTGCAGGACCGGGAACTCGAACCGGCAGGGGCCGCACCAGGAGGCCCAGACGTTGACCACGACGGGGTAGCCGCGCAGCGCGGCGATCCGCTTCTCGTAGGCGTCGTTGCCGCCCGGCAGCAGGTCGTTCGCCTGCCTGTGCAGCGCCGCCAGCGGCGGCGGCGAGCCGGCCAGCGCCTTCGCGTAGTCGGGGTGCGAGCCGCCGGAGCCGTCGTTCTCGGAGGCCCCGCATCCGGTACTGAGGAGTACCGCCAGCGCCAGCGTCCCTACCGCGAGTAGTGATCTGAATCGCGCGCCCATCCGATCGGTGGGTACAATACGTACGTTCGGTTCGCGGCTCGCGAATCGCGCTGAGTTCTCGGGGGGAGACACACACCCGGTTGATCCCGCCGCAGCCTCGTTCACCTTGTCCCAGCCGTCTGTCTGTTTTCGGTAGGGACGGAAGCCCCGGAAGCCATCTATGGCCAAGACCAGCGACGTTGCCGCGCAGGCGGCAGTTCCTTCAAGCGCCGACATCGAGCGGGCGGCGGAGTTTGCCCGTGAGCCCTTCCTGCTCGACGGTGAGGGGCCGGAGGCGCTGGCGCCGGGGACGGCGCGCCGGCGTGCCCTCGACGCCGCGCTGAAGGAGCTCGACGGAGGCGCCGAGCACCCCTCGATTCAGTGGCGCCGCGACTTCTCCCTGCTCCTGGGACTGGAGCGCTTCCTCGCCGACGAGCCGCCGAAGCTGCGCGACGGGGCGGAACTCAACCCGCACCAGGTCGACGCCCTCTCCGGCACCCTGGCCGAGCTGATGGGTCAGCAGCAGGCCGGCGGCGCCGCGGTGGTCGAGAACGGCAACGGCGCCGAGCCGAGCGACGAGGCCACGCCGCCGCAGGCGGAAAGCGGCGATGACCTTGACGAGGACGAGGACGAGGAGCTGGCTCCCGACGAGGAGCCGCAGGACTGGGAGGAAGGGCCGAGCGACGAGGATGAGGAGGTCGTCGAGGAGGCGCCCGAAGACCCCGGCGCCGAGCGCCGCTTCTGGTTCGAGCACGCGACCGGCGCCGGCAAGACCGTCGCCGCCGTCGGCTTCATCGAGGCGACCAGCACCGGCGGGGTGCTGATCCTCACCCACCGCCGCAACCTGGTCGACCAGTTCATCGGCGAGATCTCCGACCGCGGCTACAAGGAGCGCCTGCGGCCGCCGCTGCTCGGCGACCGCGACGACCCCGAAGGTCCGGTCACCGTCGAGACCTACCAGTGGTTCGTCCGCAACCACAAGAAAATTTCCGACGCCTACTCGATCGTGATCTGCGACGAGGCGCACACCGCGCTGGGTGAGAAAACCAGCGCCTGCATCCGCGAGATGCCCGGCCCGGTCTACATCGGCATGACCGCGACCGGGGCGCTGATCGCCCGCCACGTCACCGACCTCTTCCCGACCCAGACCTCGCGCTTCGACCTCGCCCAGGCGGCCCGCCGCGGCGTGATCGCGCCGCTCCGGTGCCTGCGGATCCCGCCCGGACCGGGGGTGCGGACGATCGCCAAGGTGCCGCTGCGCAAAGGCGAGGTCGACCAGGACTTCGACCAGGAGGAGCTGGCCGCGCTGCTCGACCAGGAGCCTTTCAACGTCGCGATCGCCGACCTCTACCGCTCCCGCTTCCGCAAGATCCCCGGCGTCGTCTACACCGCCGGCGTGCAGCACGCGAAGAACGTCGCCAAAGCCTTCCGTGACGCCGGCATCAACGCCCAGGCGGTCTCCGGCGAGACCCCGAAGCGCGAGCTGGCCGAGATCCTCGCCGGCTTCGAGCGCGGCACCGTCGACGTGCTCTGCAACGCGATGCTGCTGGCCGAGGGCTGGAACAGCCCGCGGGCGACGATCTGCATGCACCTGGCGCCGACCGCCTCGCGGCGGATCTACCAGCAGCGGGTCGGCCGCGTCACCCGCCGGGCGCCGGGCAAGGAGGCGGGGATCGTGCTCGACTTCGTCCACCCGGCGACCACCCACGACGAGACGATCGTCACCCTGCACAGCCTGCTCGACCGCGACGTCTACCGCGGCGGCGCGATCGTCGTCGGGCCGGTGCGGCGCGGGCGCGGCCGCAAGATCCGGGTCGAGCGGCGGATCGTCCCCGTCTCCGACGTCGAGGAGCGGCGGATGGAGGTGCTGGAACGGGAGATCTGGCGGATCGCGGTCGAGAACCTCGACTACCCCGAGCAGCACGCCTGGGCGGCGCTGGCCGGGGCCCGGGTCAACACCCAGGGCTGGCGGCGGGCGCGGGCGATGCTGCAGAACGACCGCAGCAAAGAACTGCGCCGCCGCTTCCTGCTGACCTGCGTGCAGCGCAACCGCAACGCGCAGCTGCGGCTGAAAGCGCTGAGCGAGATCGCCGACCTCGGCGACCCCGAGGCCTTCGACGACGCGATCGACATCGTCGGCACCTGGAGTCGCGAGGACAAACGCGCCGGGACGAAGACGCTGCTGCAGGCGCTGATCGACAAACGGATCGGCCGCCGCGACCAGGCGCAGGCCTGGGTCTGGCGGCTGGCCGGCTACACCCGCGAACTGCACGAGGAGTACGCGGTGCAGCGCTGGCCGGAGACGAAGCGGCTGCTGGGGCTGCTGGTCAACTCCTCCGGCCGGGCGCACGGGCGCAACGCGCGGCGGCTGGTCCACGCGGCGCGCAAACAGGACCGCCGCCTGGCGGTGGCGCTGCTGGCGGCCGCGGTCTCGCACACGCCCGAGGGCGAGGAGGTGCTGCGCGGGGCGCGGATGCGGATGGCACGGAAACCCTCGGCCGTCGCCCGCGAGCTGCTGAAGAACTTCCCCAAAGGCGGCAAGCGCCGCCGCAAGCGCAAACGCAACAAAGGGGGCGCGGACGGCAACGGCGCCGCGCCCGAGAAGAACGGCAAGCGCCGCTCGCGCGAGAGGTCAAAAGCGGGTGAGGTGGACCTCGCCGGCACCGACGGCGACGCGGTCGCCGCCGGGGGTGACGACGACGAGGTAGCCCCGGTCGTCGACGCCGTCGGCGACTCCTGAGCCGCCCTCCCAGGCGACCTCTCTGCCTTTCAGCGCGTCGCGTTCGCGCCAGGTGGCGAGTACCTCGTCTGGTTCTGCTTGGAGCCAGTGGTTCAGGCGGTTGTTGAGCGGACCCAGGAGAGGG
>JBIOTO010000094.1:0-6232 GCA_044865945.1 Solirubrobacterales bacterium | reverse complement strand
CCATCAGCGCGGTGTGGCTGCGCGTGAAGCTCGGGCTATTGGAAGAGAAGTAGAGCGTCAGCTCGGCGTGCTCCCCCACCTCCGACATCGTCGCGTCGGAGATCGCCAGGGTGCGGGCGCCGCGGTGCAGCGCCAGCTTCATCGCCCGCAGCAGCAGCGGGTGGGCGCGGCCGGCGGAAAGGGTGATGACCAGCGTGCTCTCGTCGATCCGCCCGAGGCGCTGGAGCGACTCGCCGCCGGTGCTGGCGACGATCTCGGCGCGGATGTCGAGCAGGCTGAGGGTGTGACGCAGGTAGCTGGCGAAGAAGGCCATCTGGTCGACGCCGACGATCACGATCCGCTGGCTTTCGGCCAGGGCGGCGACCGCGTTCTGGACCTGCTCGGTGCTCAGCTTGCGCGCGGTTTCCTCGAGGTTGGCGTAGTCCGCGCTCAGCGATCCCTCCAGCTCGGAGTGGTCGAAGGAGAAGAGGGCGCCGCCAGCCTGGCCGGCGGTCGCGATCGTCGTGCGGTACTCCTCGATCGCCGCCTGCTGCAGCTCGGGGTAACCCTCGAAGCCGAGGGCCTGGGAGAAGCGCACCACCGTCGAAGACGAGGTGCTCGCTCTCCGGGCCAGCTCCTCGGCAGTGAGGAAGGCTGCCTCGTCGAGGTGGTCGACGATGTAGCGGGCTACGTCCTTCTGGGAGCGCGAGAATTCGTCGAAACGCTCCTGGATGTAGTCGGAAAGGCTTTTGAGTTGGGGGGACTTCGTTGCGGTCTTGGTCACGGCGGTCCATTTCGCCGAACCCGACCCTTTCCCTTCTGGGTTCTGGTTGGATTTGTCGAACGATGACTCTCGAACAGGCCCTGCGCCTCACCAATCGCAACATGATCGCCTTCGACCTGCTGCTCGGCAGCGCCGCGATCGCCGCCCCCGCCGCGACCCTCAAGGTGCTGGGCCACGACCATCCCTCGCCGGACGCCGAGCACCTCTTCCGCCGCTGCGGGCCGATCTGGCTGACCTTCGCCGCCGCGCACCTCGTTGCCGACCGCCGCGGCTCCGCCGCCGACTGGCAATCGCTCGCCTGGCTGCGGGGGACGGAGATCGCCACCGACGCCCTCTGGTCCGCCTCGCCGGCGGTCAGTCGGCCCGGCGCCAAGTTGGGACTGCGGCTCGCCGGCGTCGCCAACGTGGCGATGGCCGCCGGCTTCGCCTGGATGTCGAGGCGATCGAAGTGAGCGAGTTCGAGGGCCAGCCGAGCAAACGCTGGAGCCTCGTCGGGATCAACGAAGAGGGCGACGAGGCCTGGCTGATCCGCGGCATCGCCCGCAAGCTCTACCACTGCCCCGGCTGCCACGGCGACATTCCGGTCGGTGAGGAACACACGGTCGTCCAGTTCGTCCGCCGCCTCGGCGGCACCGACCATCACCACTGGCACCGCCGCTGCGCCGAAGAACTGCTGGTCCCGGAGCTCGGCAACCTGAAGCGGATCCCCGCCGGCGAGTCGAGCCAGTCGCGCCTCGAGGCGCGCGGGCGGCAGCCCGCGGGACGCCGCCACCGCCCGTGAGCTTCCCGCGCCGACTGGCCGCCACCTACCGGCAGATCTGGCGCACCTACTGGAGCTGGGCGCCCTCGATCCTGCTGCTCGCCGTGATCGTCTTCGTCCCGCTCGGGCTGCTTAACGCGCTGACGATGAACGTCGAACTCGACTCGCTGAACATCACCAACGGGATCAAACTCGCCGCCTTCGCGCTGGCGGTCACCGTGGTCACCGCGACCGGGCTGATCGGCGAGGTCTTCTTCAGCGGCGCGATCGCGATCTCCCTCACCCACCCCCATGGCGAGGATCCGCCCGGGCTGCGCGAGATCGCCCGCCGGCTCAAGTACGGACGGCTGATCGCGGTCGACCTCGTCTTCGTCGCGATCGTCGCGGCCGGACTGATCCTCGGCATCGTCCCCGGCGTCCTCGCCTACGTCTGGCTCGGCCTCGCCGGCCCGCTGGTCGAGCTCGAGGGCTGCGGCGTCGGCGGCGCCCTGCGGCGCAGCATGCAGCTCGTCCGCGGTGGCTTCTGGCTCGTCTTCTGGGTGCTGGTCCCGATCGAGATCGCCGGCGACGCCATCGGAGGCGGCCTCGCCGCGCTCGTCCACGACCTCTTCGGCCACACCTTCCTCGCCACCTGGCTGGCCGAGTCCCTGGCCGACGCGGCCCTCGCCCCGATCTTCGCCGTCGCCGCGGTCCTGCTCACCGTCGACCGGATGGCCGCCAAGGAAGGGTCCGCGCCGCCCCTACACTCGGCCCCGATGCCGGCATGATCCTCACCGCCTCGATCTTCGCCGAGTTCTGGGAACGGCTGGAACGGCACAACGAGACCGGGCTCTTCCTCGTCCTCGCCGGGTTCATCCTCTCCTTCGCCTTCATCCGCATGAGCACGCGGCTGATGCGCAGCCCCAGAGTCCCCTGGTGGCCGGGCAGCATCGTCAGCGACAGCGGCGTCCACCTCCACCACCTGGTCTTCGGGATCGTGACGATGATGGTCTCCGGCTCGCTCGGCTTCCTCGCCTTCGGCGACAGCCCCTGGACCGAGCTCTGCGCCTTCGCCTTCGGGATCGGCGCCGGCCTGACGATCGACGAGTTCGCCCTCTGGGTCTACCTCGACGACGTCTACTGGGCCGAGGAGGGGCGCAGCTCGATCGACGCGACGGTGATCGCCGCCGCCGGCATGGGCCTGATTCTGCTCGGCTTCAGCCCCTTCACGATCGAATCGGGCTCGTTCGGCGCCGTCTTCTTCAGCACCCTCAGCGCCCTCGCCGTCTTCGTCTGGGTGGCGCTCTGCTTCGCCAAGGGCAGGGTGCTGCACGGGACGGTCGGCTTCTTCGTCTTCCCGGTCGCGATCTACGGCGCCTGCCGGCTCGGCAAGCCGGGCTCGGCCTGGGCGCGCCGCCGCTACGGCGAGCGCAACCCGAAGAAACAGCAGCGGGCCGAAGCCCGCTTCCCGCCCGACCGGCGGACCGAGCGCTTCAAGAACGCCTTCCGCGACGTCGTCGGCGGCAAGCCCAGCGAGGGCCTGGCGGCGGCGAAAGAGGAGGCCTTCGCGGCGACCCGCGAGGCCAGCGAAGAAGTGCGCCAGCGGGCCGAACGGGTCACCCATCCCGGCGAGCGCAAGGACGACTCCTAGAGGGCGCTGCCGGCGCACTCCTTGAAGCCAACCGCTTCGGCGAGCGCCCTGCGATCGTCCTCGGTCTGGTCGCGATCTTCGCGGGCTTCGTCGTAGGCGATCTCGTCTTCGGCTTCCGCCGCCACCAGCGCGTCGACGTCCCACTGGTTGACCTGTTCCTGGGACGCGACGAAGTTCCGGTACGCGCGCTCCAGCGACGGCGGTGGCCGCAGCTCGTTGAACTCACGGACGGCCGCGGTGGAGTTCTCGACCAGCTTTTCCGAGTAGGCGACGTCCGGAACTTCCTCGAAGACGGGGTCGCGCACCTGTTTGTACTTCGCCCGGCTCTTGGCGCAGATTTCGTCGCCCTTCCTGATCAGCTCGACCTTGGTCAGGGTCTGGGGCTTCGGCTTCGGCTCTGCCGTCGTGGTACTGCCCACGGTGTCGCCCACCGCCCCGTCGATGCCGCTGCCGTCCCCCCCGCCGCCGCTGGAGACAACCAGGGCCACCACCACTGCCGCCGCGACCAGGGCCAGCAGTCCGCCGATCAGCAGCGGGCGCCTGCTCCCTGGCGGCGGCTCCGCCGCATCCGGCAGCCGCCGCGTCGGCGCCTCGCGCTCGCGGGTCGCGGCGGCGCCGGTTGCCACGGTTCGCTCCGGGACCGAGACGGCGGTGCCGCTGAGCGCCGCCTGTGCGGCGCGGCCGAGGTCGCCGGCCGAGGGATAGCGGTCCCCGGGCGCCTTCGACATCGCCCTGGCGACGACGTCGTCGAGCGCCATCGAAACCGACGGCTCATACAGCGAAGGCGCCGGCGGCGGGTCGTTGAGGTGCGCGTAGAGCCGCGCCGCCTCTCCCTCCCGCGGGAACGGCACCTCGCCGGTCAGCAGCTTGAAGAGCAGGCAACCAAGCGCGTAGACGTCGACCCGGGCGTCGATCGGCTCGCCGGAGATCTGCTCCGGCGCGACGTAGTCGAGGGTGCCGACGAAGCGGCCGGTCTGGGTGAGGCCCGACTGGGTGGCGACGTTGCGGGCGACGCCGAAGTCGGTGAGGTAGGCGTGCTCGGAGCCAGGATCGCCGCCGAGCAGGACGTTGGCCGGCTTGACGTCGCGGTGGACCAGGCCGGCGGCGTGGATCGCGTCGAGCCCGCTGGCCACCTGGGCGATCAGCGCCACCGCCTGGGCTGGGTCGAGGCGACCTTCGCGGGCGATCCGCCGGCCGAGGTCGGAGCCGGGGACGTAGCGCATCGCGATCCACGGCACCCCCTTCTCTTCACCCGCCGCGTAGATCGGAACCACGTTGGGGTGCTCGATCGAGGCCGCGATTCGCGACTCCTCGGCGAAGCGCCGGGCGAAGACATCCTCGGCGGCGGCCTCCGGCGCGATCAGCTTCAGCGCCACCCGCCGCTCGAGGCCGGGCTCGACGGCCAGGTAGAGAATGCCCATGCCGCCGCGACCGAGACGGCTCTCGATCCGGTAGCCGGCGAACTCGTCGCCCGCGGCGAGCTCGGTCCAGCTCGACTCAACCATTGCCCAACCTTATTCGCCGACTCCCCCGCCTAGACTCGATCCCAGACATGCGTCTACGGGCAGCCATCCCACTCGCGATCGCGATCGTCGTACTCGCCTTCGGGGCCGCGTCGAGGGCCGAGGTCGAACAGCGGGACAACCTGCGGGTCAGCTTCAACGCGAACTTCGACCCACATGCGCTGCCGCGCTCCGAGCCTGCTCCCGTGAAGGTCGAGGTCGAGGGCCGGATCGCCACCACCGACGGCAGCCACCCGCCGCCGCTGCGCTGGCTCGAACTCGAAATCCACCGCAACGGAATCATGTCCAACGAAGGGCTGCCCGTCTGCAAGGCGTCGAGCCTGCAGTCGACCAGCACCGAGACCGCGCTCAACCGCTGCCGCTCCTCCCTGGTCGGCAAAGGCGCCTTCCAGGCCCAGGTCGCGCTCGGACGCGAGGTCCTCTCCTCCGGCAAGATCCTCGCCTTCAACAGCCGGCGCAAGGGGAAGGATTCGCTGCTCCTGCACCTTTTCGCCGCGGTGCCGGTCCGCTTCACGCTGATCGTTCCGCTCGTCATCGCCCACCGAAAAGAGGGCCAGTTCGGGACCATTCTGCGGGCCCGCATTCCCCGCATCGGCGGAATCGTCTCGGTCACCCAGATCGGGCTGGAGCTCGGCCGGCGCTACTCCTTCGGCGGCGAGCGCCGCAGCTACGTCTCCGCCGCGTGCGGCGCCCCAGCTGGAACCAACCTCGCCGTCTTCCCCTTCGCCCGCGGCCGCTTCCGTTTCGAAGGCCACCAGGAGATCGACACCACCCTCGTCCGTACCTGCTCGGTCCGCTAGCCGCTCACAGGCCGAGGCCGCCGACGCCGCCCTCGTCCCAGCCCAGGTGATGGGCCAGCTCGTGCCGCAGCGTCTGCTCTACCTGGCGTGCCAGCAGTTCCGGGTCGTGGCCGAAGTCCCGTTCGAGCGTGTCGCGATAGATCACGATCCGGTCCTCGTAGCGTTCGGCCGCGATTCCGTCTCCGAAGTACTCACCGTAGGCGCGGCGTTCGAAGCCGAGATCGGAGATCACGACCGGCACCCTCTCCAGCAAACGCTGGAATTCATCCGGCAGGGCGTCGATGGCGTCGGCGACCAACGATTCGAAGTTGTCCGGCTCCGTCTGATTCACTGCCGCCTCAAGTTAACTCGCAACTGGTCTGGAGCATGAAATGAGCAGAAAGCTGCGCGCCTTGTCTTCGCTGTTCGCCGTGATCGCGATCGTCGCCGGCGGCGTCGTTTGGTCCGGCTGCGGCAGCGATAGCGACACCGGCACCGTTCAGGACAACGCCGAAACGCAGATCGAAGAAGGCACCAAGCAGGCCGAAGAAGCGGTCGAAGAAGGCGTCGAAACGACCAAGAAGGGCGTCGAAGAAGCCAAGAAGGAAATCGAAAAGGGCCTCGAAGGCAAGTCCGAAAAGAAGCTCGACGAAGCCCAGAAGGAAGCCGAAGACCGCCTCGACGAAGGCAAGGAAAAGGCGGAAAAGGGCATCGAAGAAGCCAAGGAACAGGCGGAAAAGTACCTGCCCTAGATCTTCTGGTCGGCATCCGCGCCCC
>JBIOTO010000093.1:0-30733 GCA_044865945.1 Solirubrobacterales bacterium | reverse complement strand
CCCGGCGGCGCGTTTTGAGGTGGTGCCGGTCCGGGTAATCGGCCAGCGATGGGGAAGAGAAGCAAGGGGATCGGTTTCGCGGCGCTCGCGCTCGCGCTGATGGCGGTGGCGCTGTTGCCGGCGCTGGCGATTGCCAAATCGAAACCGGGGACTTTGCCGCCGGTCGATACCTCGAAAGCCGGGACCTGCGACTTCATCGCTCAGCCGGACAGCACGCTTTGCATGCTGCCGTTCCCCAACGACTACTTCACGCGAGACGATCCGAGCAGCCCGACCGGGCGGCGGATCGACTTCGAGACCGCGGGGATGCCGGCCAATGTCCTGGGTCAGCCGATCCAGGCGGCGCCTTACAACGCCGCCGACGGCTTCAGTCAGGGCGCGACCATCCTGCTCAAGGTGCCTGGGATCGAGACCACGGCGGACGTGCGCGCGACCGGGGCGGTGCCGATCAACCACATCGGCCGCTACCGCCGCCCCGGCGCGCCCGTCGTCGTGATCGACGCCGACACCGGCAGGCGCTGGCCGATCTGGGTCGAGATCGACTCGACCCAGGCCGACCCCGCGAAACGGGCGCTGGAGATCCATCCGGCGGTCAACTTCGAGTCCGGCCACCGCTACATCGTCGCCCTGCGCAACCTCCGCAACGCCGCCGGCGGGGAGATCGAAGCGCCGTACGCGTTCCGCTACTACCGCGACCACGTGCACTCGAAACAGCCCGAGGTTGAGGCGCGCCGCAAGCACTTCGAAGAGATCTTCCGGCGGCTGAAGAAGTCCGGCATCGACCGCGATGACCTCTACCTCGCCTGGGACTTCACCGTCGCCAGCGACCGCAGCAACTACCGCCGGGCGCTGGCGATGCGCGACCAGTCCTTCGCCGACCTCGGCGACACCGACCTCTCCGACCTCGTCCCGCAGGGCGGGGCGCCGAGCTTCCAGGTGCTGAGCGTCGAAGAGAACCCGAACCCGGGCCAGATCGCGCGCCGGGTCAAAGGCACCTTCCAGGTCCCCTGCTACCTGTTCCCGACCTGCGCCCCATTCGGGACGATGCGGTTCGGCGCCGACGGCCTGCCGCTCCGAAACCCGGTCCCCTGGACCGCCAACTTCGACTGCATCGTGCCGCTCTCGGCGACGACCGGGCCGCCGGCCTCAGGCCGCCCCGTGCTCTACGGACACGGGCTGTTCGGCCGCGCCGCCGAGGTGGCGTCGAGCCGACAGCGGGAACTGGCGCAGAACCACCGCATGGTCAAGTGCGCGACCGACGAGATCGGCATGTCCGAAAGCGACGTCCCGGTGGCGATCTCGGCCCTGCAGGACCTCTCGCGCTTCCCCGCGATTCCCGACCGCCTGCAGCAGGGTCTGCTCGACGAGCTCTACCTCGGCCGGCTGATGATCAGCCCCAGCGGCTTCACCACGAATCCGGCCTTCCACCAGGACGGGACCCCGCTCACCCCCTCGGTCCTCGACACCGACCGCCTCTTCTACAACGGCAACAGCCAGGGCGGGATCATGGGCGGGGCGCTGACCGCGCTCACCCCGGACTTCACCCGCGCCTCGCTCGGCGTGCCGGGGATGAACTACTCGGTGCTGCTGCCCCGCTCGGTCGACTTCGATCCCTTCGCGCAGGTTCTGTATCCGTCCTACCCGGACGAAACGGCGCGGCCGCTGGTCCTTGACCTGATCCAGATGCTCTGGGACCGGGGCGAGCCGAACGGCTACGCGCACCGGATGACGACCGACCCGCTACCCGACACGCCGCGCCATCAGGTGCTGCTCAACGTCGCCTTCGGCGACCACCAGGTGACCGACTACCAGGCCGATGTCGAGGCGCGGACCGTCGGCGCCGCCGCCCACCGGCCGGTGCTCTACCCGGGGCGCTGGCCCGACACCGACGTGCTCTGGGGCGTGCCGTCGATCAAACGCTACCCCTACACCGGTTCGGCGATCTACTACTGGGATGGTGGCCCGGTGCGTGAGGACCCGGCCAACCCCGGCGCCACGATCGGCACCGAACCGCCGCCCTACGAGAACCTGCCCAACCGCACCGGGGCGGACCCCCACGGTCTGCCGCGGGCGACCCCAGCCGAGCAGCAGCTCGTCTCCACCTTCTTCGACGGCGCGATCCAGCAGAGCGACGACTGCGGCGGCGGCCCCTGCTTCTCGATCGGCTTCTCGGGCCCTTAGCCCTCGAAATCCTCGGCCAACTCCGAGAGCGCCTCTAGCGTGACGCCCAGCGCTTCCGCGACCTTGCGCATGTCGCCCCAGGTGGGGTCCGAGCGCCCGCTCTCCAGCTCAGTGATCAGGGATGTGGGCAGCCCGGCCCGCGCGGCTAGCGTCGCCTGATCGATCCCCGCTTTCTCTCGCAGCGATCGAACGGCTTTTCCGAGGCCACTCTGGTGTTCTGGCTCCACGAGAGGAAAACTATCGCCGGTAGGGTCGGCGCATGGACCGCTACGTCGCTTTCCTGCGCGGGATGAACCTCGGCAAGCGTCGGATCAAGAACGAGGATCTGCGGCGGCACTTCGAGGCGATGGGGTTCGAGGAGGTGGAGACCTTCCGCGCCAGCGGCAACGTGATCTTCTCGGTGGCGAAGTCGGAGGCCGAGGCGAAGCTGGCGGCGCGGGTGGAAGCGGAGCTGGACGAGCGGCTCGGCTACGACGTGCCGGTCTTCCTGCGTAACGCCGCCGAGCTGGCGGCGGTCGCCGCGCACCGGCCGTTCGATCCGAAGGCTGTGGCGAAGTCGAAGGGCAAGCTCCAGATCTCCTTCCTGAAGAAGAAACCGGCCGCCGCGGCGAGGAAGAAGGCGCTGGCGCTGGCCACGGACGAGGACCTGCTGGCGATCGAGGGGCGCGAGCTCTACTGGTTGCCTAGCGGTGGGATCAGCGATTCGGACCTCGACCTGAAGGCGATCGACGCCGCCCTCGGCACCGGCACGCTGCGCACGATGGGGACGGTCGAGCAGATCGCCGCCAAGCTGGGCTAGTCGCGGTCCGAGCGCGGCAGCGCCGCCAGCTCGAAGTCGCGGCTGACCGCGCCGATCTCCTCCGGTAGCCGGGCCAGCTGGACGTTGGCGACGAAGTCCATCTCCTCGCCCAGTGGCCGGAAAAAGTTGTCGTAGTGGGTGGGTACGACCGCCCGCGGTTCGAGCAGCGGCAGGATCCGCTGCCAGTAGTCCTCGGTGAAGCCGCGGCCGGCGACGCCGGCGAGGAAGACGTCGACGCCGCGCTCGCGGACCGCCTCGTCGACGAGGTTGGCGCTGCCCTGGTGGTAGAAGCGGAGCCCGGCGACGGCGATCGTGATGCCCCAGACCTGGCCGCAGCGGTAGGCGCCGGGGGAGAGCGAGTCGAGGTGGTCGCAGCAGAGTTCGCCGTCGTAGGGGACGCGAAGTCCGAGCAGCAGCTTCGAGTGCAGGCTCGGGGTGAAGGAGACCTCGAACGGCCCGAGCTCGTAGGTCCGGTAGGGCTCGACCTCGACCGCTCGCTCGGCGAGACCGTGGAGCGCCATCAGGTTGACCAGCGACTGCGAGCCGTAGGCCTCGCAGCCGAAACGGCGGGCGATCGCCGGCGTGTCGAGAGCGTGGTCGAAGTGGGTGTGGCCGACGAGAAGGCCGACGACCTCGCCTGGGGCGTGGACGAAGCGGTCGAGCGCGGCCGGGTCTGGCAGCGCGGTCCGCCGCAGGACCAGGTCGCGGAAGGGGACGCGCGAGAGGTAGGGGTCGACGAACAGGGTCTTGCCCTCGTAGCTGAGCCGGTAGCCGGAGACGCCGAGCCATTCGACTTCGAGCCCCGCCGGCAGTCGCAGAGTCCGCGCCTCCAGCTCGCCCAGCATCTGGCGGTCGTCGCGCTGGCTGGAGCGGCGCGTCGCCCGCGCCTTCGCCAGCTCGCCCAGGTGCCCCAGCGGTCCGGTCATGCCCAGAGCGTACGCCCGCCCGTCGCCCATTACCTTGGTCGTTGCCATGGCAATCGCGACCGCAACCTCGCTCGACGTCTACGTCGGGGGCAAGCTGCTGTTCGAGGACGTCGGCTTCAAGCTGGAGCTGGGCGAACGGATGACGCTGTCCGGCCGCAACGGGGCCGGCAAGTCGACCCTGCTGCGGGTGCTGGCCGGGGAGCTGAAACCCGACGCCGGTTCGCTGACCGTCCAGCGCGGCTCCCGGGTCGCCCTCCACGACCAGCGGCCCCCGCGCGAATCGCGGGCGACCCTCGGCGAGTACGTCTTCTCCGGCCGCACCGACATGCTCGAAACCGAGGCCAAGCTGGAGCGGCTGGAGGGGGAGATGACCGGCGAGGCGAGCGAGGAGACGATGCGCGCTTACGCCGCCGCCCAGCAGCGGCTGGAAGCCGGCGGCGGCTACCGCTGGCGCGACGGAGTGCTCGAAGTGCTTCGCGGCCTCGGCTTCGACTCCGAGCAGGCCGGCCGCTCGCTCGCGACCTTCTCCGGCGGCGAGCTGACCCGCGCCTCGCTGGCCCGGGCGCTCGCCACCCGCCCCGACCTTCTGCTCCTCGACGAGCCGACCAACCACCTCGACATCCCCTCGCTGGAGTGGCTGGAGCGCTACCTGGTCGACCTCGACGCGGCGGTCGTCCTCGTCGCCCACGACCGCTGGTTCCTGGAGGCGGTCGGAACCTCGGTGCTGGAGCTGGAGGCCGGCCGCGCCCGCTTCTTCGCCGGCCCCTGGCACGCCTGGCGCGAAGAACAGGCGAAACGCGAGATCGCCCTCGGCAAGGCGATCGAGCGCCAGCAGGCGGAGATCGCGCGGATGGAGCGCTTCGTGGAGCGCTTCCGCTACAAGGCCTCGAAGGCGCGGCAGGCGCAGTCGCGGGTGAAAATGATCGAGAAAGCCAAGCGCGACGGGCCGATGGCCGAAAAGCGCGACGGCCGCGCCCTACGCTTCCACTTCAAGCCGCCGGAGCGACCGGGGCGGGTGGTGCTGAAACTGGTCAAAGGCAGGCTTGAGGTGCCGGGACGGGTCCTGCTCGACAGCGCCGACCTGGAAATCGAGCGCGGCGAACACGTGGTTCTGGTCGGGCCCAACGGGGCCGGCAAGACGACCCTGATCGAGACCCTCGCCGGCCAGCGCGAGCCGGCCTCCGGCAGCGTTCGCGGCGGCCACAACGTCAAGCTCGGCTACCTCTCCCAGCACGCCGAGACCGCCGCCGGCAGCGGCAGCGTGCTCGACGCGGCGAAGCGCGAGACCGGCCTCAACGAGGTCAAGGCTCGCACCCTGCTCGGTGGCTTCCTCTTTTCCGGTGCCGACGTCGAGAAACAGCTCTCCGACATCTCCGGCGGCGAGCAGCGGCGGCTCTCGCTGGCGATCCTCGTCGCCTCCGGCGCCAACGTCCTCGTCCTCGACGAGCCGACCAATCACCTCGACATCGAGAGCCGCGAGGCGCTGGAGGACGCGCTGACCGAGTTCGAGGGGACGGTGCTGCTCGTCTCCCACGACCGGGCGCTGCTGGAGGCGGTCGGCAGCCGCACCCTGGTCTGCGAGGGAGGGCGTCTGGAGAGCCACCCGAGCGGCTGGGCCGAGTACCAGGCGCGTCGCGACGAAGCCGAGTCGGCGGCGAGCGCCGCGGCGAAGCCAAGCGCGGGCGGCGGCAAGAAGTACAGCGCCACCAAGCCGGCGCAGAAAGCGGCCCGCAAGGCGGCGAAGCTGGAGCAGCGGATCGAGAAGGCCGAGGCGGAGCTGCGGGCGCTGGAGGACGAGCTGGCCGACCCGGCCGCCTGGTCGAGCCCGACCCGGGTCGAGCGGGGAACTAAGCGCCACGCAGAGGCGAAGGCGGCGATCGAAGAGCTGTACGCCGAGTGGGAGGAGGCCCAGGCCGAAGCGGAGGGCGCGCCGACCTAGGCGAGACGGCGATCGAGGACGACGCGGGTGTCCTTGGACGGCGCCAGGGTGATGTTGCGGACCCGGACCCTTTCCGGCTTCGGGCTGGCCGGCCGCAGATCGGTGCGTTCGACGAACTCCCGCAGGATCGTCCGCATCTCGTATTCGGCGAAGGCGGCGCCGATGCAGCGGCGGACGCCGCCGCCGAAGGGGATCCAGGCGTAGTTGTCGACCTTGGCGTCGAGGAAGCGCTCGGGCCGGAACTCGTAGGGCTCGGGAAAGGCGTCCTCGCGGTAGTGGAGGGCGGCGATCGCCGCGAGCACGAAGCTGCCCTCGGGAAGCTCGTAGCCGCCGACCGTCGCCGGCGCGGTCAGCTTGCGGCCGACGTCGACCAGCACCGGGCGGGCGCGCAGCACCTCTTTGACCGTCGCGCCCAGGTAGTCCTCCTCGCCGGCGGCGAGCGAGTCGCGCAGCTTCGTCATCACTGCGGGGTTGTGGTTCAGCAGCTCGACCGCCCAGGCGAGGCCGGTCGCGGTCGTCTCGTGGCCGGCGCCGAGCACGGTGACCAGCTCGTCGCGAAGTTCCTGGTCGCTCATCGCCCTGCCGTCCTCATCGCGGGCCTCGAGCAGCAGCGAGAGCACGTCGTCGCGCTCCTCGTGTCCGGGTTCAGCGCGGCGCAGCTTGATCTCCTCGTAGATGAAGGCGTCGAGCGCCTCGCGTGAGCGCAGGAAGCGCGGCCACGGGCTGCCGGGGCCGAAGTTGCGACGCAGCATCGGGAACGAGGTGATGACCCCGACCCGGCGGGCGAAGTCGTCGATCAGCCGCTCGAAGCGGGCCAGTCGCGCCTCGTCGTGGACGCCGAAGACAGCGCGCATGATCACCGCCAGGGTGATCCGCTGGGTGTGGGGGCGCAGCGCGAACGGCTCGCCGACCGGCCAGCTCTGCATCTCCTGGCGGGTCATCTCGACGATCAGCTCGCCGTAGCGCTGGATCCGCTCGCCGTGGAAGGGCGGCAGCAGCAGTTTGCGCTGGCGCAGGTGGGGCTCGTCGTCGAGGGTGAGGACCGAGTTCGGCCCCAGCGCCGGCTCCAGCACGGTGGCGTTGGCCTCGCCGGCGTGGAAGGTGGCGGGCGAGCCGGTGAACAGCGCTTTGACCAGATCGGGACTGGCGACGTAGACGATGCGGCCGAAGTAGGGGAAGCGGATCGTGAAGACGTCGCCGTAGCGGCGCTGGTGCTCGGCGAGGAAGCCGAGCGGATCACGCGCGTAGCGGATCGCCTGCCCGATCGCCGGGCCGCGCGGCCCGGGCGGGAACGGCTCGCGGCGTGCGGCGCGGGGCCGGGGAAGGGTCGCCTGCTCCATCGGCGGGGAGGTTACAGAAAACTGGCTGGCTGGCCAGTTTCAGAAGACGATCGTGCGCTCGCCGTCGAGGAGGACGCGGTCGTCGAGGTGGGCCATCACCGCGCGGGCGAGGACCGAGCGCTCGATGTCGCGGCCGATGCGGATCATGTCGCTGACCTCGTCGCGGTGGTCGACCGGCTCGACGTCCTGGGCGATGATCGGGCCGGCGTCGAGCTCGGCGGTGACGTAGTGGGCGGTGGCGCCGATCAGCTTGACGCCGCGCTCGTAGGCGCGGTGGTAGGGGTCGGCGCCGACGAAGGCCGGCAGGAAGCTGTGGTGGATGTTGATCGCCGGGGCGGCGAGGGCGCGGAGGAAGTCGTCGGAGAGGATCTGCATGTAGCGGGCCAGGACCAGCAGGTCGACGCCGTCCAGTAGGTCGAGAGCCTGGCGCTCGGCCTCCCGTTTCGCCCCCGGCTCGACCGAGACGTGGTGGAAGGGGAGGCCGACCGCTTCGACCTGGTCGGCGTGATCGGCGTGGTTGGAAATGACGGTGACCAGCTCGCCGCCGAGGTCGCCGTTGCGCCAGCGCCAAAGCAGGTCGGAGAGGCAGTGGTCCTCGCGCGAGACCATCACCGCGACCCGCTTGGTGCGCCCGGTCTCGGCGAACTCGTAGTCCATCTCGAAGGGCGCGCCGATCTCCGCCGCGAAGCCCGCCTCCAGGGCCTCGCGCTCGGGCTCGGGCACGCGGTCGAAGACCATCCGCATGAAGAAGCGCCCCTCGGCGCTCGAGTGCTGGTCGACGTCGACGATGTTGAGCCCGGCGTCGGCGAGGAAGCCGCTGACCCGGGCGATCAGGCCGGGGCGGTCGGGGCAGGCGAGCAGAAGGCGCGAGGTCGGAACGTCTCCCATCCGTCGATCTTCGCGGATAGGCTGCCGCCGATGCGGATAGGAGCGATCCCCGACAGCCTGATCGAGCGGCTCGGCCTGCTGCTCGGCAAGGTGCCGACTCCGGTCGGCGAGGCGTTGTTCTCGATGCCGGTGGCGCGCTCGCTGCAGGTGGCGCAGCGGACCGGGATTCTCGGCGCGCTGGCCGAGGGGCCGCGCGACCCGGCCGAGCTGGCCGAGCACCTGGGCCTGCAGGCGACTGGGACGCTGCGCGTCCTCGACGTGATCGCGACCCTCGGCCACGTGCGGCAGAACGCCGACGGGACCTACGAGATGACCAAGGCCGGGCGTCGCTGGCTCGACCCGGCCTCGGACACCTACATCGGCGACTTCCTTGCCGACACCTACGAGTACTGGGACTGGTACGCCGGGCTCGAAGACCTGGTCCGCGACGGCAAGCACGTCGAGCTGCACGCGAAAGCGCCCGAGGACCCCTACTGGCAGTCCTACATCCGCGGCCAGTTCCAGATGGCGCGTCTCTCCAGCGCCGAAGTGGCGAAGACGATCCCGCTGGCCCGCGGGGCGCACTCGGTGCTCGACGTCGCCGGCGCCCACGGCGAGTACTCGATGGCGCTCTGCCGCCGGCACGAGGGTCTGCGGGCGACGATCGTCGACCTGCCCGGCAGCGCCCGGGTGGGGGAGGAGATCGTCGCCGAGGCGGGGATGAGCGACCGGGTCCGCCACCTGGTCGGCGACATGTTCGAGGTCGACTACGACGGCCACTACGACGGCGCCCTCTGCTTCAACATCATCCACCACCTCTCGCCCGACCAGATCCGGGCGCTGTTCCGCCGCGTCCACGCGGTGCTGCGGCCCGGCTCGCCGCTCTGCGTGCTCGACCTCTACGACCGGCCGGGGGGCAAGCAGGCCAACCTCGCCTCGATCCTCGGCCTCTTCTTCCACCTCACCTCGGGGGCCGACACCTACACCGTCGACGAGGTCTCCCGCTGGATGAAGGAGAGCGGTTACGGCAGCGTCGAGGTGAAGTCGTTGCGCAACCTGCCGGACCTGCGGCTGCTGATCGCCAAGGCTGTCTGAGCGCAAGATCCCTGCCAATGAGGTAGGCGGGAAAACGCGGGCCGTGCCTGAATTTGTGCTGATTGGCGCGAGCGGCGGCGTTTATGTGATCGGGGCCACACATGAGATGAGCGCGAGCCGCCACGGTTTCGCGCTTGCTCACAAAACGCAAACATTTCACCCCGATCTTGCTCATCCTGCTCGCCTTCCCGGCCGCGGCGCTGGCCGCCACCGGGGACGAGAAGAGCGCAGGTCCCGCCATCGGCCAGGCCGAGGTGGCGCCGCTGGCGCCGCTGCAGCGGCCGGTCGATCGCTTCCACCACGTGGTGAGGACGATCGCCGCCGACATCCGCGCCGACGAACGCGCCGCCGCCGAGCGGAAGGAACGCGAAGCGGAGGAACGGTTCGCCGAGCTGGGCGTCTCGATGGCGACGCTGGAATCGATCGCCTCCTGCGAGTCCGGCGGCGACCCGACCGCGGTCTCCTCCGACGGCAGCTACCGCGGCAAATACCAGTTCGACTTCGGCACCTGGGAATCGATGGGCGGCAGCGGCGACCCGGCCGCGGCGCCCGAGGCCGAGCAGGACTACCGCGCGGCGCTGCTCTACGCGCAGTCCGGCTCCAGCCCCTGGCCCGTCTGCGGCTAGCGCCGCCTGAGGCGCATCTACGATCCGGGGCGTGAACGAGGAGCAGGTTCCCGCCCCGGATCCCGCCGGGCCCAAACGCAAACCGCCGAAAGAGGCGGTGGCGGAGGCTCAGGTTCGGGCGCCCACTCGCGGTAACCGCAAGCTGGAGAGCTTTCTCGAGGCGGTCAACTCGGACGAGCAGGTGCGGGCCTGGTGGTACATGACCCAGGTCCACGCCGAGCGGCTGGGGATGTCGGACCACAGCTGGGTCCACATGCAGATCGTCCTCAACATCGCCCTGCGGCTGCTGCGGCTGCTGGTCCGCGCCGGGGTCGAGCCGGCGATGGTCGCCGACCACGGGATGCGCGACCGCGACGCCGAGGTGGTCGTCGCCGGCGGCGCCCTGCTGCACGACGTCGGCATGTCGATCCACCGCGCCGACCACGAGGAGTACTCGCTCTTCCTCGCCAACGGCGCCCTGCAGCGCCTGCTCGGCGACGTCTATCGCGAGCCGGAGCGCACCGTCGTCGCCTCGGAGATCCTCCACGCGATCATCGGCCACCGCCGCCGCGGCGAGCCCTACACGCTCGAGGCCGGCGTGGTCCGCGTCGCCGACGCCCTCGACATGGCCCAGGGCCGCACCCGGATCCCGCTCGAGTCCGGCCACGAGGGGATCCACTCGATCTCCGCTGCCGCCGTCGACGAGGTGCTGATCGGCCAGGGCGACGAGCGCCCGGTCAAGATCGAGATCAAGCTCAACAACTCAGCCGGCATCTTCCAGGTCGACGACCTACTGGCGACCAAGATCCGCGGCACGCCGCTGGAGGGCCGGGTCGAAGTGGTCGCCAAGGTCGAGGGCGAGACCGAGAAACGCCTGCTCACCGGCTTTCGGCTCTCCTGAGACGTCAGCCGGCGTCGAGCTCCGCGACCAGGGCTCGCACCCGGCGCTCGATCTCGTCCCGCGTCGCCCGCACCGCCTCGACCGGCTGGCCCTTCGGGTCGGGCAGGTCCCAGTCGAGGTAGCGGACGCCGGGCACGTAGGGGCACTCGTCGCCGCAGCCCATCGTCACCACCACGTCGGCCCACTCGGCGTCCTCGACGCTGAGCAGCTTCGGCCTGCGGTCGGATAGGTCGATTCCCAGCTCGTTCATCACCTCGACGACCTCGGGGTGGACCCGATCGCCGGGAGTCGTCCCCGCCGAGCGCGCCTCATGTCGCCCCTCGGCGGCGCGCTCGAACAGCGCCTGGCTGATCTGCGAGCGGCCGGCGTTGTGGAGGCATACGAAGAGGGCGTGGGCCATCAGGCGGCCTCCGCCGCCGGGTCGCCAGGATGCTCGCCGCGGACCAGCTGGTAGGCCAGCGCGCCCAGCGCCGCGCCGAGCGGCGGCGCGACGAGGTTGAGCCAGAGGTCGCCCAGCTCGCCGGAGACGAGCGCCGGGCCGAGCGAGCGGGCCGGGTTCATCGAGGCGCCGGTGACCGGTCCGCCGAAGAGGGCGTCGAGACCCACCGTGCCGCCGATCGCGATCGCTGCCGCGGCCCCGACCGCGCGGGTGTCGGTGGCTACGGCCATGATCACGAACATCAAAAAGGCGGTCAGCACGACCTCGTAGGCGAAGGCGCTGCCGATGCCGACCGAGGGGAGAGTCGCGCCCAGCGCCGCCGGTTGGCCGGGCCAGACGGCGGCGAGGAGGGAGGCCGCCAGCAGCGCCCCGCCGACCTGGCAGGCGACGTAGGCGAGCGCCTCGCCGCGGGGGAAGTGGCGGGTGAGGACGAAGGCCAAGGTGACCGCCGGGTTCAGGTGGGCGCCGGAGAGGTGACCGGTCGCGTAGACCATCGCCATCACCACCAGGCCGAAGACGAGGGCGATCCCGACCGTGCCGAGGCTGCCGGGATCTTCGGCCTCGGCGACGATCGCGCCGCAACCGGCGAAGACCAGGGCGAAGACGCCGATCCCCTCGGCGGCGGCGCGGCGAAGCAGGTCAGGCCGTGGCGCCATCAATGTCAACAGGGGGACGAAGCCGGGGCAAAGACGTCGCGCACGGCGTCCAGCGCACCCGGGACGAGGGAGAAGTAGCCGCGGGTGCCGCGGCCCTCGCGCGCGACCAGGCCCGCCTCGGCGAGAACCTTGAGGTGATGGCTGACCGTCCCCTGGGAGAGCCCCAGGAACGGCTCGAACTCGCAGACGCAGACCGGCTCCCCCTCGGCGCGCAGCAGCATGTTGACGATCCGCAGGCGCTGGCGGTCCGCCAGCGCCTTCATCACCGACTCGAGCTCGGCCGCGCGTTCGGTTCCAAGCGAGCTGCCGGCGAGCGGCGTGCAGCAGTTGATCACCGGCAGGTCGGTCACGGGGCGCGAGGCTAGCACTCCATCGACGGACATCGATGAACGGGCGTAAAAAAACTCGCCGGGTTGTCGCCGCTAGTTGAAGCGCGCGAGGTCGCCCTTGCGCTGATCCTTGCGCTTCTCCAGGCGGCCCTGGATCAGCGAGAGGACGATCACCAGGGCGGCGAAGAAGGCGATCACGCCGAAGCAGAAGAAGGTCACCGTCTTGTCGGTGGTCGGGCCGGCGAGGCCGACACCCTCGTCGGCGAGCGCCATCGGCGCGGCGACCAGCATCAGGGCCCAGATCGAGAGCAGGGCTGCGAGGGTGCGCTTCACGGGCGGGAATTTAGCGCAACCTAAGGTCGCGACGCGTAGGATGCGCCGCCATGTCCGAGCTAGAGGCCCTCCTGCTGGGGGTGGTCCAGGGGCTGACCGAGTTCCTGCCGATCTCCTCCTCCGGCCACCTGATCGTCGTCCCCTGGCTGCAGGACTACACGTTCCTGCAGGAAAACCCGGAGTTCAACAAGACCTTCGACGTCGCCCTCCACGCCGGGACCCTGATCGCCGCGATCGCCTATTTCCGAGTTGAGGTCGTGGTCCTGATTCGCGGTTTCATCGAGGCGGCGCGCCAGCGGGCGATCCGCACCCAGGAGCAGCGGCTCTCGATCGCGATCGCGATCGGCACCGTCCCCGCCGTGATCGCCGGCGGCCTTGGCGCCAGCTTCATCGACGAGCACCTCGGCGAGCCGTGGATGATCGCGATCCAGCTGATCGTCTTCGGCGCCCTGCTCGGCTTCGCCGACCGGATGCCAGAGCGGCGCAACCTCGGCGAGACCGGCCTGCGCGACGGCTGGTACGTCGGCCTCGCCCAGGTGCTGGCCCTGGCGCCGGGCACCTCGCGCTCGGGGATCACGATCACCGCCGCCCGCTGGCTCGGGCTCGACCGCGACTCCGCCGCCCGCTTCTCCTTCCTGCTGCTGATCCCGGCCGTCGCCGGCGCCACCGTCTACAAGGCGTACGAGTCGATCAGCGAAGGGCTGCCGTCGGGGGTGGCCGGGCCGATGATCGTCGGCACGATCGCCGCCGCCGTCTCCGGCTACCTGGCGATCGCCTGGCTGCTGCGCCTGCTGCGGACGACCAGCTACCGGCCCTTCGTCCTCTACCGCTACGTGGTCGGCATCGGGGTCCTGCTGATCATCGCCACCGGCCTGCGCCCGGCGACCTTCTAGCGCCCGCTTGCCGCAAATTCGGGGTGCCCCGGCCCCCACCTGTGAAATTCCTGTGAACGCAGGGAGTTCCCGCCCTCTGGGGTGCATACACTTCGGTTATCCGAATCGCCGTCATCGACACCGACAGCGGCTTCGTCACCGTCCTTGCCCGCCGTGCCCAGGCGGCCGGTTGGCATCTAAGCCAGAAGACCGGCCCCGTGCCGCCGCGTGACCTGGTCGCGATGAAGCTGAACGCGCTCCTGGTTGACCCGGCCGTGCTGGGCGACGAAGCCTGGGACTACCTCGACCGGGTGGCCTCGATACTGCCCGACCTCGGGCTGGTCGTCTGCACCAGCCGCTCGACGGTGGCCCAGCGGGTGCGCGGCCTGCGTCTCGGGGCCGACGACTGGATGACCAAGCCCTGCCACCCCGAGGAGGCGCTGGCCCGCCTCGAGGCCGTCTCGCGCCGTCGCCGCCGCGGTCGTCAGGAGCACGAGGCGGCACCGCTCGCCGCCGGCGAGCTGGAGATCCGGCCCGATCGCTTCCAGGCCTTCGTCGGCGACGAGGCCCTCGACCTCACCCGCCGCGAGTTCGAGCTGCTCTACCTGCTGGCCGAGGAGCGCGGACAGGTGCTGGAGCGCGAGCAGATCTACCAGCGGGTCTGGGGCTACGCGATGGCCCACGGCGACCGCTCGGTCGACGTCTTCGTCCGCAAGCTGCGCAAGAAGTTGGAAAGCCTCTCGCCGAGCTGGGTCTACATCCACACCCACTTCGGGATCGGCTACCGGTTCGACCCCGAACCGGCCGGCATCGTCGCCGAGGAGATCCACCCGGCGCCCGAGGAGGCGCGGCCCGCGCCGCGACCCGAGGTTGCCGCTGACGAGGCGCCTTCACAAGCCGTTCACAACACCTTTACGGCCGGATAACCGCGCACGCCTGAGCCGCCGCCATGCTCGCAGGCATGGGACGGCTGGAGGTCAAGCCCGAGGAGCACGCGGCGCTGGTCGACGGCCGCCCGCTGAGCCTGACCGTACGCGAGCTGCAGCTGCTGGTCACCCTCTCCGAGCACCCGCAGCGGATCATGACCCGCGAGGAGCTCTTCGCCGAGGTCTGGGGTGGCCGGCCGCGTAACGACGACCGCTCGGTCGACGTCTACGTCAGCCGTCTGCGGGCCAAGCTCGGTGAGGCGCTTCCGGGCCGGAGCCTGATCCACACCCACAACGGGATCGGCTACCGCTTCTCGCCCGAGGGGTGAGCCCGTTTGGCGCCCTTTCACGGCGCTTTTACATCTTTTTCACAAGCTCGACACAGCGACGTAACAAGCTGCGAGGTGGCCGCTGCGACGCTGGCGCCACTGTGGTGAACAAATCAGAAGGAGAAAGAGTGAACAGCTCTAAGTGGCTTGTGGCGATCATCGCCTCAGCGGCTCTCGCGGTCGGCGTCGCCGCCTGCGGCAGCGACGAGGAAACGGCGAGCGGGAACGGCGGTGGGGGCGACCTCTCCGGCTCGATCCGCATCGACGGCTCCAGCACCGTGGCGCCCCTGACCGAAGCGGTGGCCGAGCAGTTCATGGCCGAAAACTCCGACGTTCGGATCACTGTCGGAACCTCGGGCACCGGCGGCGGCTTCGAAAAATTCTGCGCCGGCGAGACCGACATCAGCGACGCCTCCCGCGCGATCGAGCCCGAAGAGGAACAGACCTGCGAGAAGAACGGGGTCGGCTACGAGGACGTCCACATCGCCACCGACGCGCTGACGGTGATGATCAACAACGAGAACCCGGTCTCCTGTCTGACCGTCGACCAGCTGGCGGCGATCTGGGGCCCGGACTCGAAGATCGGCAACTGGAGCGAAATCCCCGGCCTCGAAGAGGAATTCGACGAGGAGCTGGCGCTGTTCGGTCCCGGCACCGATTCGGGCACCTTCGACTACTTCACCGAATCGATCAACGGCGAAGAGGGAGTCACCCGCAGGGACTACAACAACGTCGGCGAGGACGACAACGCCACGGTCAAAGGCGTCGAGGGCTCGCCAGGCGGCATGGGCTACGCCGGCTTCTCCTACTACACCGAGAACGAAGGCAGCCTGAAAGCGCTGGAAGTCGACAACGGCAAAGGCTGCGTGCCGCCGTCGGTCGAAACCGCGCAGGACGGCAGCTACGCGCCGCTGAGCCGGCCGCTGTTCGTCTACCCGAGCGAGCAGGCGCTGAAGAAGCCCGAGGTCAAGGCGTTCATCGAGTACTACCTCGAAACCGTCAACTCGGTCGCCGAATCGCTCGGCTTCGTGCCGCTGACCGAAGAGCAGCTCTCCGAATCGGAAGCTGCCGCCGAAAAGATCGGTCTCTAGGCGCGTCGTGCTGCAGGCCGAGAGCAAGCGCTACGGGGAGCGGGCGATCAAGTGGTCGCTCGCTCTCTGCGCCGTGCTCTCGGTCCTGACCACGACCGCGATCGTCGTCTCGCTGCTGCTGCCGACCTTCGAATTCTTCGGCGAAGTCTCGCCCGGCGAATTCTTCTTCGGGACCGAATGGACCCCCCAGTTCGAGCCCGCCAGCTTCGGCGTGCTGCCGATCGTCGTCGGCACCCTCAGCGTCGCCCTCTGGGCGATGCTGTTCGCGATCCCGATCGGGCTCGGGGCGGCGGTCTACCTCAGCGAGTACGCCTCGCCGCGGGTGCGCAAGACGATCAAGCCGGTGCTCGAGGTGCTCGCCGGGATCCCGACGATCGCGATCGGCTTCTTCGCGGTCAGCTTCATCCTCCCCGAGATCATCGTCCCGATCTGGCCCGGTGACTTCCTCGGCGGGGCGGAAGGGAAGCCGTTCATGGCGCTGGCCGCCGGGCTCGGCATCGGCCTGATGATCGTCCCGATCATCGCCTCGATCTCCGAGGACGCGATGTCGGCGGTGCCGCGCGGCCTGCACGAGGGCGCCTACGCGCTGGGCGCGACCAAAGCCAAGGTGGCGACGAAGGTGATCTTCCCGGCGGCGCTCTCGGGGATCGTCGCTTCGATCGTGCTGGCGATCTCACGCGCGGTGGGGGAGACGATGATCGTCGTCCTCGCCGCCGGCTCCAACCCCAACCTCACCTTCAACCCGGTGGAATCGATCCAGGCGATGACCTCCTACATCGCCACCACCGCCACCGGCGACATCCCCACCGGCTCGCTCGACTACAAATCGGTCTTCGCGGTCGGGACGCTGCTCTTCGTGATGACGCTGATCATGAACCTGGTCAGCATTCGGCTCGTTCGCCGCTACCGCGAGGTCTACGAGTGAGAGCGGTGGGCGTCGGCGCCTCGCGCAACCGCCTGGCGACGGCGGGGGCGCGGGCGACCACCGAGGCGATGCTGCGCGACCAGCCGCGCGGCGACGTGATCCGCAACACGGTCTTCGCCGGGCTGCTGCTGCTCGCCGTGCTGATCGCCCTCGCCGGCCTGATCGCCCTGGTCGTCCAGGCCTTCGTCAAAGGCTCCTCGGCGCTCAGCCTCGATCTCCTCACCAACCCGCCCTCGACCGCCTTCCCGGAGAAAGCCGGCTACCGGCCGGCGATCATCGGCTCGCTGGAGCTGATCGCCGGGGTGATGCTGTTCGTCGTCCCGGTCGGGATCGGCGCCGCGATCTACCTTGAGGAGTACGCCGACGGGTCGCGCTGGTGGAACCGGTTGATCGAGCTGAACATCCAGAACCTGGCGGCGGTGCCGTCGATCATCTACGGCATCCTCGGCCTCGGCTTCATCGTCCGCGGCCCGCTCGACCTCGGCTTCATCCTCGCCGCCGGGGCGCTGACCCTGGCGCTGCTGGTGCTGCCGATGGTGATCATCGCCACCCGCGAGGCGCTGCGCGCGGTGCCGGACTCGATCCGCCAGGGCTCGCTGGCCCTGGGAGCGACCCAGTGGCAGACGATCCGCCGCCAGGTGCTGCCGGCGTCGATCCCGGGGATCGCCACCGGGGTGATCCTCGCCGTCTCTCGCGCCCTCGGCGAGACCGCGCCGCTGCTACTGGTCGGCGCCACCGTCTTCGTCACCTTCGATCCGACCCCGTTCGGCGCCGACGGCTACTCGGCGATGCCGGTGCAGATCTTCAACTACGCGCTGCGTCCCCAGGAGGAGTTCCAGGCGCTGGCAGCGGCGGGAATCATCGTGATGCTGGTCGTCCTCCTCGCGATGAACTCGTTCGCAATCTGGCTTCGAAATCGCTACGAGCAAAGGTGGTAGGTGTGTTGAAAGAGCAGACGCCGAAGATCTCGGTGCGGCCCGAGTTCCGCCAGCAGACGGCCTCCGAGTCGAAGGAGAAGGTCTTCGAGCTGCGCGGGGTCGACGTCCTCTACGGCGGGGTGACCGCGGTCAAGGACATCTCGATGGAGGTCGGCCGGCAGGACGTAACGGCCCTGATCGGGCCCTCGGGCTGCGGCAAGAGCACCCTGCTGCGCTGCCTCAACCGGATGAACGACCTGATCCCGACCGCCGAGGTTCGGGGCGAGGTGCTCTACCACGGCGAGAACCTCTATGGGCCGGCCGTCGACCCGGTCCAGGTGCGGAAGCTGATCGGGATGGTCTTCCAGAAACCGAACCCGTTCCCGAAGTCGATCTACGACAACGTCGCCTTCGGGCCGCGGGTTCTCGGCCGCAAGGACGGGCTCGACGAGACGGTCGAGGAAGCGCTGCGCGGGGCGGCGCTCTGGGACGAGGTCAAGGACCGGCTCAAGGACAACGCCTTCGGCCTCTCCGGCGGCCAGCAGCAGCGGCTCTGTATCGCCCGCTGCATCGCGGTCGAGCCGGACACGATCCTGATGGACGAGCCCTGCTCGGCGCTCGACCCGATCTCCACCGGCAAGATCGAGGATCTGATGATCGAGCTGAAAGAGCAGTTCTCGATCGTGATCGTCACTCACAACATGCAGCAGGCGGCGCGGGTCTCCGACCGGACCGCCTTCCTGATGGTCGAGCTGGACGCCGAAGAGGACAACCGCTGGGGCTGGCTGGTCGAGTACGACGCGACCGAGAAGATCTTCACCAACCCGGCCGACAAGCGGACCGAGGACTACGTCTCCGGGAAGGTCGGTTGATGCCCGAGAGCGTGCGCGTCCACTACCAGGAGGAACTCGAGACGCTTGAGGCGAGCGCGCTGGGCGGGCTCGACCTGGTCGGCATCGCCCTGGCGCGGACGATGGAAGCGGTCGAGAACCAGGACGTCGAGCTGGCCCAGGTGGTGATTGCCGACGACGACCGGATCGACGGCCGCTACCTGGAGGTTCACCAGAGTCTGATCACGCTGCTGGCCACCCAGTCGCCGGTGGCGACCGACCTGCGGCTGATCTCCGCGCTCCTGCACGTGCTGAAGAGCATCGAGCGGATGGGGGACCAGTGCGTGAACGTCTGCAAGCTGATCCCGCTGACCGGTAACTACGCGCCGGCCGACCCGGAGATGGTCGAGCTGATCCTGAAGATGGGCGCCCACACGAAGACGCTGATCGTGCAGGCGAAGCGGGCCTTCGAAGAGCGCGACGTGGCGATGGCGCGCGACCTGGTGCGGCGCGACGACGTGGTCGACGAGCTCAACCGCGAGTGCTTCCACCTGGCGCTGGCGATCGGCGACGACGCCGACAAGCGCGAGTGGGCGATGACGATGCTGCTGGCGGCGCGGGCGATCGAGCGGGTGGGGGACAACTCGGTGGACATTGGCGAGCAGGTCGCCTTTGTGGTCACGGGGTTGTTTCGGGAGTTCGAGGACGCTTCGCATCCTTCTTGAGGTGGCTTGAGGCGGGGCGCCGGTGTGGGTGCCCTGCGCTGGATGCTCGGGCACCCACACCGGCGTATCTGCTCAACCGGCTGGGGCGGACTGAGCTGGGTTGAGATCCGGTTGGCCTGGGAACATGCGGGGTCTGCGCTTATGACTCTCTGTGCTGCCATCGATATCGGTTCGAACACGACTCGGCTGCTTGTGGCTGAGCCGATCGATGGGCAGTTGAAGAAGGCGATGGAGCAGCGGGCCTATACGCGGATCGGGAAAGCGGTTGACGGCAAGGGCCGGATCTCCGAGGAGAAAGTGGAGGAAGTCGGCGAGGTCGTCGGCACCCAGGTCCGGCTCGCTCAGGAGCTGGGGGCGAAGGAGATTCGGGCCGTGGCGACCGCGGCGGTACGCGAGGCGAAGAACGGCGAGGAGGTGGCCGAGGCGGTTGCTTCGGCGGCCGGGGTCCCGATCGAGATCCTCTCCGAGGAGGAGGAGGGGCGCCTCTCCTTCCTCGGCGCGACCAAGACCCTGGGGCACCCGGCCGAGGGTCTGATCGGCGTCGTCGACATCGGCGGCGGCTCGACCGAGGTGATCCTCGGCACCGTCCCCGACGGCGTCCAGAGCGTCCAGTCCTGGCCGGTCGGCTCCGGCAACCTCGCCGACGAGCTGCTCTCCTCAGATCCGCCCTCGGCGGCGGAAATCCGTCGCACCCGCGACCGCATCGAGGACATCTTCGAGGGGGTGGAGATCGAGCGCCCGGCTCAGGCCGTCGCCGTCGGCGGCTCCGCCACCAGCCTCCGCCGCCTGGTCGGCGCCGTGCTGGAGTACGAGACCCTGGAGCGAGGCATCCGCGTCCTCTGCGGCGACCCCGCCGCCGACGTCGGCCGCCGCTTCGAGCTCGACCCGACCCGGGTCCGCATCCTCCCAACCGGCGTCCTCCTCCTCGAGAAGCTCTCCGACCTACTGGGCCAACCCCTCCAAATCGGCAAGGGCGGCCTCCGCGAGGGAGTAATCCTCGACCTCCTCAACGGCAGCGCCAACGGCAGCTCCCCCGAGCGCGTCGCGGCTTAAGTTTAGAAACTTACTTATTTACTAATAAACCTATTTTTATGGGTGACGTGCGCAACGAACGAGGCTAACTTCGCCCGTCATGGGAGGGCGCACCATCAAGATCTTGCTGTTCGCAGGGGTGGCTGTAGCGCTCTTCGTCTTGGCGCCCGTTGGCCAGGCGTTGGGATGCGAATTCGCCCTCAAGTTCGGCGGCGAGTCCTCCGGCGCCGGCCGGCTCTCTGGTCCCTACGACGTCGCGATAGACGGCAGTGGCAACACCTGGGTCGCCGACACCGGCCACAAGCGCGTGCAGAAGTTCAACGCCGCCGGTGAATTCGTCAGCCAGTTCGGCACCGAACTTCCCCCCAGGGGAATCGACCTGGATTCCGAAGGTGACGTTTGGGTGGTTGCCAGCAATTTTGGCAACACCAAGGTCCGTGAGTACTCGGCCGGTGGTGAACTGAAACTCAGCTTCGGCAGCTCGGGGACCGGCAACGGCCAGTTCAGCAGTTCAATCACCGCGGGACTGGCACTCGATTCCGCCGGCAACGTCTTGGTCACCGACAGCGGCAACCATCGCGTTCAGAAGTTCAACTCCAAAGGCGAATACCTGAGCCAGTTCGGCAAATTGGGAAGCGGCAACGGCGAATTTTCCTTGCCAGAAGCGATCGCCGTCGACTCCGAAGGCAACATCCTCGTCGCCGACACCGGCAACAACCGCGTCCAGGAATTCAACTCCGCTGGCGAATTCGTCCGCAAATACGGATCCGAAGGCACTGGCAACGGCCAGTTCAAATCTCCCCGCGGCATCGAGGTCGATTCCGAAGGCCGGGTCTGGGTCACCGATTCGGGCAACAACCGCGTTCAGCGCTTCAGCTCCAAAGGCGCCTACCAGACCCAGTTCGGCGCCTACGGCCCCAACGACGGCCAGCTCGTCGAACCCCGAGGGATCGACATCTCGGGCTCCAACCTCTGGGTCGCCGACACGGGCAACGACCGGGCGCAGAAGTTGAGCTGTCCCTAGCTCGGCCGTTCAGCCTCCGTCGTTGAAGATCGATTCGTCGAAGCCGGTGATTGCCGGTTCGGCGGCGTAGCCGAGTTTTTCGAGGCTGAAGAGTTCCTCGATCGTCGCCAGTAGGGAGAAGTGGTTGAAGTAGGTCTCGCTGGTCGTGCCGGGTTCGACGAAGGGGGAGATGAGGAGGAGGCCGACGCGGCCACCGCCACCCGTTGGCTTCACCGGTCCGGTGGCTGGCGGTTCGGCCGGCGGCGGGGGGAGGTTCGGGTAGGCGGGGGTGACGCAGCAGCTGCTGGTGTCGGGGGTTGGGGAGTCCTGGGGGGCCTGGGTCGAGGTGATCGCGATCAGGCCGCCGTCCTTGTAGGCGAGGGATTCCTTGATCTGGGGAACGACGGCTTCGAGGAACTGGTCCGGCGGGGTCGTCGGGGCGGGGGAGAGGTAGGCGAGTGCCGGGAACTTCGCCGCGGGTGCGGCCAGATCGGTGGTGAGCTGGGGCAGGCCGACGACCGTTTCCGCGCACTCGGGGCTGTCGAGGACCCCGTGGAAGTAGAGAAACGGGTTGGTCGCGTCCGGGGGCGGGTTGGGACAGCCTTCCACCCCTTCGCGGTAGGCCTTCCAGCCGAGGTCGACTTCGGTCAGCTGCCCCATCAGGGTCTTGGTCGCCGCCGGGTAGACGCAGCCGTCGCCCGTCACCTGTCCTTCGGGGTCTTCGGCAGCGGGGAGGACGTCGCCATAGGTGGGGCAGCCGGCCGCCGTCGCCGCCGTCGGGCCCTGGCCGCTGAGCAGCGCGATTTCGTTCGCCAGCTCGCTGCCGGCAACAGCGAAGTAGTTCTCGAGCAGCTCGCCCTGCGCCGGCAGCTCTTCCTTCAGGTAGGGCGACTGGGAGGTCTCGCCGAAGGCTTCTTCGTAGCCCGCCGGGCCGAGGACGATGACGAAGACGTGTTTGGCTTCCGGTAGCCCCGTCGGCAGTTCTTCCTCGACGGGCGCGGCGGGCGGTTTGGTCTCGCGCTCGATCGGCTGGGCGCTGGGCGCTTCCAGCGGGATCGCCGAGGGGCTGGCGAGAGGAGCCGCGGCTTCACCGCCCGCGGCTTCGGTTTCCGGGGCCGCGCTCGTCGGTTCCGGAGCGGGCCCTTCGGCCCTCGGCGCGGGCGGCGATTCGACCAGGATCGTGCTGGCGCCGGCGTTGCGGGCCAGGTGGTTGGTCGCCGAGCCGATCACCACACCGAGGCCGAGCATCAGCAGGACGGCGGCTGCCAGGGCGCGGGGCGAGGGCACGGGCGCGAGTATTCCCGCCCGCCGTTCCGCCGATGTGAAAATCCTGAGTCCGCTTTACAACTCTTCAACATGGGCGTGGGAGCGGCTCTCGATGATGCGGTCGTGTCCGACGCCTGCCCCAGCTGCGGTTCCCAGCTCGCGCCAGACCAGCGTTACTGCCTGCGTTGCGGGCAGCGTCGCGGCGACCCCCGGTTGCCGGTCATGGACGCGGTCACCTTCATGGAGGCCTCGCGCCGGCCGGCCCCGCCGCACGCCACCGCGACTGCCGCACCGCCCTCGGGCCGCCGGCGCTTGGTCTCCGCCAACGCCTCGATGGTTGCCGCGGTGGCGACGCTGGTCCTGGCGATGGGGGTCGGGGTCCTGATCGGCCGTTCCGGCGACGGCTCCAGCACCGCGGCCACCCCGGCGCCGCAGATCATCCGTGTCGGCGGCGGCCCGACCGAAACGGCGAGCGCGGCGACCCCCGGCGGCAAAGGCGCCGCCGGCGGAGGCAAGCAGCCGAAATCCGCGAACGTGAAAAAGGCCAAGGCGAAGGCCTCGACCGGCGCCAGCGGCGCCAGCAAGGCGACCGAAGAAGTCTACGAACCGGCCGCCGGGGTGAAGATCGCCCCGCCCGAGCAGGAGCTGGGCGGCGAATGCGATCCCGGGGTCGCCGGCTGCGGCGACAACGGCAAGTTCGAAGGGACGTTCTTCGAATGACGCCGGCTCCCGCGGACGACCAGGGCGTCGACCTCGCCCGCCGCCGCGAGCAGCTGGCGGCGCGGGTGGCGGAGCTGCAGTGGGACCTGGGCGGGCTCGTCTACGAGATGGTCGTCCGCAACAGCATCGACGTCGAGGTGATCGTCAAGCGGGCGGTGCCGCTGCAGGACGCCGACGCTGAGCTCGGCGAGGTGGAACGGATCCTCCGCAGCGAGCAGACCGGCGCCGCCGGCACCTGCGGCGGCTGCGGTGCCCCGCATTCGCTCGGCGCCACCTTCTGCTGGCAGTGCGGCCGGCCGCTCCTCGCCGAGGTCTCCGGCGAGGAGATCCTCAAGCGCTGAGCGCCGACGCTCACTAGCCGAAGCGGCCGCTGACGTAGTCGCGGGTCCGCGGGTCCCGCGGCGAGGCGAAGATCGTTTTCGTCGCGTCGACCTCGATCAGGGTTCCCACCGGCTTCGGGCCGCCGGTCTCGAGGCTGAAGAAGGCGGTGCGGTCGGCGACCCGTGCCGCTTGCTGCATGTTGTGAGTGACGATCACGATCGTGAAGCGGCCTTTAAGGCTGTGCATCAGGTCCTCGATCGCGGCGGTGGCGATCGGGTCGAGGGCCGAGGCGGGCTCGTCGAGCAGCAGCACGTCGGGTTCGATCGCGATCGCCCGGGCGATACAGAGGCGCTGCTGCTGGCCGCCGGAGAGGCCGAGGGCGCTGTCCCGTAGCCGGTCCTTGACCTCGTCCCAGAGCGCGGCGCCGCGCAGCGCCCCCTCCACCCGCTCGTCGAGCCCGCGCCGCATCCCCAGGTTGCGCGGCGCCCAGGCGACGTTGTCGTAGATCGACTTCGGGAACGGGTTCGGTTTCTGGAAGACCATTCCGATCCGGCGGCGGACCTCGACCCGGTCGACCCGGTCGCCGTAGATCTCGTGCCCGTGGTAGAGGATCTTCCCCTCGATCCGGAAGCCGGAGACCGAGTCGTTCATCCGGTTGAGGCTGCGCAGGAAGGTCGTCTTGCCGCAGCCCGAGGGCCCGATCAGGGCGGTGATCTGGCCGTGCGGGATGGCGAGGCCAACGCCGGCCAGCGCCTGCTTGGCACCGTAGAAGATCGAGACGTCTCGCGCCTCGAAGACGTGCTCGGGAGGCTGGGGAACGGTGAGGGCGGGAGCGGTCGCGAGGGCGGTGCCGGGGTCGCCCGGGCGGATCCGCAGGCGGGAGGGAACGGCTTGGGTCATGAGCTCAGCTTTCGTTTGCTGCGGGCCAGCAGCGCCCGGGCGCCGAGGCTCGCGAAGAGGATGAAGGAGATCAACAGCAGCGACAGCCCCCAGGCTTCGGCGAAGCCTTCGGGGTTGCCTTCTTCGGAGAGTTTGTAGATCCAGACCGGAACGTTGGGGAGGGCTTCGGAGGGGTCGACCGAGAAGGTTTTGGGGTCGAAAGTGGGGGTGGCGAGGATCAGCGGCGCGGTCTCGCCGGCGGCACGGGCGACGGCTAGCACGGTCGAGGTGACGATGCCGCCGAGCGCGGTTGGCAGCACCACGGTGAGGATTGAGCGCCAGCGCGCGACGCCGAGAGCGTCGGAGGCTTCGCGCAGCGCCGCCGGCACCAGCAGTAGCACCTCCTGAGAGCCGCGGGCGATCAGCGGCAGCTCGATGATCGCCAGCGCCACCGAGCCGGCGAACCCCGACTGCTGCTTGTGGTTGACCAGCAGGGCGAAGACGAAGAGGCCGAGGATGATCGAGGGCAGGCCGTTCAGCAGGTCGAGGGTGAGGCGCAGCGGGGCGGCGGCACGAGAGCCGGCGTACTCGGTGAGGAAGAGGGCGATGAGGACGCCGATCGGCATCGCCATCAGAGTCGCGACCAGGGCGATCACGATCGTCCCCAGCAGCATCGGGCCGACCCCGGTCGGGTAGCCGGTGAAGATGAAGTCGAGGTCGATCGCGCTGGCGCCGCGGGAGACGACGGTGTAGACGATCAGCGCCAGCACCGCGATCGCCGCGACGGCGGCCGCGGTGGCGGCGAGCTCGGCGGCGCGGCTGACCGCCTGGCGCCGGCGCAGGTTGCCGCTGGGAACGAGCGGCGCGGCGGGGTCGTAGCCGGCGCCGGTCACTTGGCGACCGTCCCCGCGTAGGCGAAGCGGCGGCCGATCCACTGGGCGACGAGGTTGGAGGCGAGGCCGATCACCAGCAGGATCACCCCGAGGTAGAAGAGCGAGGCCTTGTGCAGTTCGGTCAGCGCGCCGGGGAATTGCAGGGCGATGCGCGAGGCCAGGGTGTCGCCGGGTTCGAACAGCGAGGCCTGGATTTCCGAGCCGGCGCCGATCACCTGGGAGACCGCGATCGCCTCGCCGAGCGCCCGGCCGAGACCGAGCAGGCAGGCGGCGACCACTCCCGAGGCGGTGGTCGGCAGCACCACCCCGCGTACCACCTCCCAGCGGGTGGCGCCGAGGGCGCTGGCGCCGTCCTGCAGCTCGGGGGGTACCGAGGCGAACAGGTCGCGGGAGATCGAGGCGATGATCGGGATCACCATGATCGTCAGGATCAGGCTGGCGGTGAAGACGCTGAGGCCGGTCGTCTGCTGGGCGCCGAAGATCGGGATGAAGCCGAGGGCGCCGTGCAGGGATGGCTCCAGCTTCGACTGCACGAAGGGGGCGAGGACGAGCAGCCCCCAGAAGCCGAGGATGACGCTGGGGATCGCCGCCAGCAGCTCGACCAGCGGCCCGACCACCCCGCGCACGCCCTTCGGGGCCAGCAGGGTGAGGAAGAGTGCGATCGCGATCGCGATCGGTCCTCCGAGCAGCAGCGCGAAGCTGGAGGTGACGGCGGTGCCGAAGAGGACCGAGCCGGCCCCGAAGGTGCCGAAGTTGGGCTGCCAGGTCGTTTCGTAGACGAAGGCGAAGCCGAACTTGGCGATCGCCGGCGCCGCCCCGTCGGCGATCTGGAAGCCGACCAGCGCGATCGTCGCCGCCGCGACCAGCGCCGCCAGCAGGCAGATGCCGAACAGCGCCCGGTCGGCGATCCGGTCGAGGCGCCGGCGCAGCGGGCTGACCCGGGCGCCGCGGCCGACCCGAACCGTGGGGGAGGCGGTCGTGCTCATCAGCGCGCCAGGGTATGTAGTCATATTTGCCCGCTTGTAACAGTGTTGTTACTTCGCGGGGTTTACGGGATTGAAACAATTTCGCGATCTGTTGCGGACAGGCTGCGGGTGTGAAATCAAACTCGAAAGGACCCGCATTGCTTCGGAATAGGTTTGTCGCCGCGCTGATCGCGATGGTCGCGATGGTTGGTGGTACGGCCTCGATCGCGCCCGCCGCCGCCTCGGCCGCCGGCCTGACGGGGGCCGGCTCGACCCTGGTCGCCCCGCTGATGGCGAACTGGATCACCAACTTCGAAATCAAAGAAGGGATCCCAGTCAAATACTCGGCGGTCGGCTCAGGCACCGGAATCGCGCAGATCACCGCCCGCACCATCGACTTCGGCGCCTCCGACGCGCCGTTGACGCCGGAACAGGCCTCTGCCTGCAACAACTGCGTGCAGATCCCCTGGGCGCTCTCGGCCACCGGTGTCGGCTACAACATCCCCGGCGTCAAGAAGCTGAAACTGACGGGCAAGCTGCTCGCTGGGATCTACTTCGGCCGGATCACCAAGTGGAACGACCCGAAGATCAAGCAGGTCAATCCGGGGGTGAAACTGCCCGGGCTGACGATCACCCCGGTCTTCCGCAGCGACGGCTCTGGTGACACCTACGCGTTCACCAACTACCTGTCGAAGATCAGCAGCGCCTGGAAGAGCGAAGTCGGTTACGCGACCACCGTCGGCTGGAAAGCCGGTGTCGGTGCCAAAGGCAACGCTGGTGTTACCTCCACGGTGACCAAAACCCCTGGTGCGATCGGCTACATCTCGGCCTACTACCTGATCGCCGCCGGCGTCCACGCCGCCGCGATCCAGAACAACGCCGGCAATTACGAGTTGCCGAACATTCCCAACATCTCGAGCGCGGCCTCGACCGTGAAGAAACTCGGCTCGAGTAACACGATAAGCATCACCAATCCCCCGAAAAAGGCGACGATCGCCTATCCGATCTCGACCTTCACCTACATGATCGTCCCCCGGGACGCTCCGCAGAAGGGGTTCCTGGCGCAGTTCGCCAACTACTGCCTGACCATCGGCCAGAAATACGGCGCGGCGCTCGACTTCGCCCCGCTGCCCAAGGTCGTCAAACAGGCGGGCCTGAAAGCGGTCGCCTCCCTGTAACCGCTTCCCCAAGCGACCAGTCGCAACGCGCCGCCGGGTGAGTGCCCCGGCGGCGCGCTTGCGTTATCGGGCTTTTCACATCTCCCGCCCGCCGGTGGAGAACCCTGTGGGTGAAAGAACGAACCGAAATAGGGAGAGCACCGATGACTTCCCGTGTTGACATGCATTGCCACTCGACCGCGTCGCAGTACTCGAAGCTGGGCGTTCAGCGCTCGCTGGGTCTGCCGGAGTGCGCGACCCCTCCCGAGGAGGTCTACGAGCTGGCCAAGCGGCGGGGGATGGACTTCGTCACGATCACCGACCACGACACGATCGACGGTTGCCTCGAGCTCGCCGATCGTCCCGACTGCTTCGTCTCCGAGGAGCTGACCGCCCGCTTCGCCGGCGAGCCCCAGGCGGTTCACGTCCTCTGTTACGGGATCACTCCCGGAGACCACGTGTGGCTGCAGGCGCACTCCGGCGACGTCGAGGCCTGCGCCGCCTACCTTCACGAGCAGGGGATCGCCTGCGCCCTGGCGCATCCCTTCTTCAACGTCGCCGCGCCGCTGACCAGGCGCCACCGGCGGCGACTGGCGGAGCTCTTCCCGATCTGGGAGGTCCGCAACGGCTCTCGGGCCGCCGAGCTGAACATGCCCGCCGCCGTCTACGTCGAGACGCACGGCGGCACCGGCATCGGCGGTTCCGACGACCATGCCGGCGTCGACATCGGCCGCACCTTCACCGAGGTGCCCGCCGCCACGACGCCGGAAGAGTTTCTCGCCCACCTGCGGCGCGGCGATGCCGAAGCGAAGGGGGAACAGGGCAGCGCCGCCAAGTGGGCGCATGCGGCTATGGCCTTGGCTACTCGGGCTCTGGTGGTGGAGGGCGGGCGGTCCGGATGCCGCGGCCGTGCTGAAGATGGCCGAGCGGGTTATTCGGGAGGGGGCGGCCCGTGAGGGGAAGATTGCTGCTGATGTAGGTCCCGAGGACGCTCGGGCGCTCTTGGAGGCTTGGCTCGACGGGGTGGGGCTCGACCTGCGCGGTCGCGAGCTGATCGCCTATCTGCAGGCGGACGAGTTCTCTCACGCCGACCTCTACCGCCGTGCCCGCCGGCGCCACGATCGCGGTCTGCGCGCCGCGGTCGACGGCGGTGCCGCGGCGGTCTCCAGCGGCGATCTCCAGAGCGCCGTCAACGGCCTTTTCGAAGCTCTCGTCCCGGCGATTCCCTACGCGCCGGCGGCCGCCTTCCTCGGCGCCGAGAAGGCGAAGCTGCGCGACCGCCGCGGCGAGCGCCAGCGGGTGGCGGTGATCGCCGACGGGATCGGGTCGATGCACGGCGTCACCCACACGATCGAACAGATCCGCGAGCGCGGCGTCCCCGGCTTCGAGGTCGACGTCGTCGGCACCGACCCCGGCGTCGACCGCCGCCTGCCGGCCGCCGCCGAGCTGGAGATCCCCTTCTACGAGGGGATGAGGCTCGGCGTCCCTGGCCTGCCGGACCTGGTCGAGACCCTGGCCGAGGGCTCCTACGACCTCGTCCACGTCACCGCGCCCGGCCCGGCCGGGATCGCGGCGACGCTGATCAGCCGGATCACCGGCGTGCCGCTGCTCGCCAGCTACCACACCGAGATCGCCACCTACGCCGGCATGCGCAGCCAGGACAGCACCCTGGAGGCGCTGACCCGCGCCGGCCTTGGCGCCTTCTACACGGCCCCCGCGGCGGTCCTCTCGCCGAGCCCCTCCGCCGACGCCTCGCTGGTCACGCTCGGCGCCGACCCGGCCCGGATCGGCCGCTGGGAGCGCGGCGTCGACCTCGACCGCTTCGACCCCGCCAAGGCCGACCGCGACGCCTACCCCGGCGAGATCAAGATCCTCTACTCGGGACGCCTGACCCGCGAAAAGGGGGTCGACCTGCTGGCCGAGACCTTCCTCCACGCCCACGCCGCCGACCCGCGCCTGCACCTGCTGCTGGCCGGCGGCGGTCCCGAGGAAGCCGAGCTGCGCGAGCGCCTCGGCGAGCGAGCCACCTTCCTCGGCTGGCTCTCCGGCGAGGACCTGCCCCGCGCCTACGCCAGCGCCGACGCCTTCCTCTTCTGCAGCAGCACCGACACCTACGGCCAGGTGATCCTCGAGGCGGCGGCCAGCGGGCTGCCGATCGTCGCCGTCGCCGAGGGCGGCCCGGCAGCCCTGGTCGAGAACCGCCACACCGGCCTGCTCTGCCGCCCCGACGCCGACCACCTGGCCGGGACCCTGCTGCGACTCGCCTCCTCGCCGCGGCTGCGCCGGCAGCTCGGCGAGGCCGGCGCCCGCGCCGCCCGCCCGCGCTCCTGGGAGCGCTCGATGTCCCAGCTCGCCGCCGGCTACCGGCGCGCCCTCGACGCCGCGTCCGCGGCCCGCCCGCCGGTCTTCGCCCGTGCCGCATAATGGGCCGATCGACGATCCCGCCCTCTTCTTCAATCGCGAGCTCTCCTGGCTCGACTTCAACCAGCGCGTCCTCGAAATCGCCGAGGACCCCGAGGTGCCGCTGCTCGAGCGGGTCCGCTTCTGCGGCATCTACGCCAACAACCTCGACGAGTTCTTCATGGTCCGGGTCGCCGGCCTCTTCGACCAGCTCGACGCTGGGATCGAGGCGCGCGGCCCGGACGGCCTCAACCCGCGTGAGCAGATCGACGCGATCCAGCAGCGCGTGCTGGAGCTCGACGACCGCCTCTGCGAATGCTTCAGCGGCGAGCTGCTGCCGGCCCTGGAGGAGCATGGGATCAACATCGTCACCCTGGAGACCGCGAATGACGAGGAGCGGCGCGAGATCGACGCCCGCTTCGAGCAGCAGGTCTTCCCGGCGCTGACGCCGCTGGTGATCGGCCTCGGCCGGCCCTTCCCCTACATCTCCAACCTCTCGCTCAGCCTTGGGGTCCTGCTGCGCGACTCCGAGTCCGGCAACGAGATCATCGCCCGGGTCAAGGTGCCGAAGGAGCTGCTCGGCCGCTTCCTGCCGCTCGGCGACGACGGCAAGACCTTCGTCCCTTTGGAGGAGGTGATCGCCGCCAACCTCGACGCGCTGTTCCCGGGCATCGACGTGGTCGACCACGGCTACTTCCGCGTCACCCGCGACGCCGACTTCACCATCTCCGACGAGGCCGACGACCTCCTGCAGGCGGTCCAGGACGAGATCCGCCGCCGCCGCTTCGGCGAGGTGGTGCGGCTCGAGGTCGCCAGCGGCATGAACCCAAAACTGCGCGCCCAACTGGTCGAGGCGCTGCGGCTCGAAGACCGCGAGGTCTACGACGTCGAGGGGCTGATCGACCTCGCCGACCTCGACGCGATCGCCGACGTTCCCGGTCACGCCGAGCTGCGCTGGTCGCCCTGGACGCCGGTCACCCAGCCGCGCCTGCAGGGCGACGACGACGACCAGATGGACATCTTCGCTGAGATCCGCCAGCGCGACCTGATCGTCCACCACCCCTACGACTCG
>JBIOTO010000092.1:0-4252 GCA_044865945.1 Solirubrobacterales bacterium | reverse complement strand
GACCTCGAGGGCGTCTTCATGGTCATCGCCTGCACCGACGACACCGACGTCAACATCGCCGTCTTCGACGACGCCGAGCGCCGGGCGATGCTGGTCAACATCGTCGACGTGCCGCCGCTGTGCAACTTCATCCTGCCGGCGATCGTCCGCACCGGGCCGCTGGCGATCGCGATCTCCACCGCCGGCGCCTCGCCGGCGCTGGCGAAGCGGATGAAGCGCGAAGTCTCGGAGCTGTTCGGCGAGGAGTTCGCGCGCCTGGCGGTGATCCTCAACGACGCCCGCGGCTGGGCGAAGGGGACGCTGCCGACCTACCAGGACCGCAAGGAGTTCTTCGAGGGGATCGTCAACGGCGACCCCGACCCAATCGTGCTGCTGCGCGAGGGTCAGGAGGCCGGTGTGCTGGCGATCGTCGAGTCCGCCAAAGAGCGGGCCGCTGCCGCGCTCGCCTAGGCGAGTTAGTGAACCCGCGGTTGACTTAAACGCCTAGCTGGTCCCGCAGGCCGAACTGCGGACCTGCTCCAGCATCACCCGCAGCTCTTCGGCCTGCTCGACGCTGAGGTTGGCGCTGAAGGCGGCGGCCAGCTCGGCCCGGACCAGCGGGCGCATCTCGGCCAGCAGCTCGACCCCGGCCGGCAGCAGCGTCGCGTAGCTGACGCGGCGATCGGTCTCGCAAAAGGTCCGCTCCAGCAGGCCGGCCTTGATCAGCCGGTCGACGAGCTTGGTCAGGCCGCCGCGGGTGATGACCAGCGCTTCGGCCAGGTCCCCCATCTTCAGCCGCTGCTCCGGCGCGCGGTCGAGCGTCGCCAGCACCTCGAACCAGGCCAGCGGAGGCAGCTCGGCGGCGGTCAGGACCTCCTGCAGGCGACCGGTGACGGCGGCATGGGTTTGCGAGATCGCGATCCACGCCTCGCGGTGGGGATCGAAGTCCGCTCCTTTGGTCTCATCGGCTACTGCCGTGGCCTGCTCACTCATATGGGCATCTTCCCACAGAATGTTTTATCTGGCAATAGTTGACATGTAAAGCTTCTCTGCTACGATTGTTTCCAGGTCAATTATTTTCAGATCAACCATCTTGAAGGGAAGCGAAAAATGAGCACCGAGACGATTCAGCAGCAGCAGATTCCAGCCGGCACCTGGGCGGTGGATCCGGTCCACTCCTCGATCGGCTTCGCCGTCACCCACAACGGTGTCACCACCTTCCGCAGCGGCTTCGAGCGCTACGAGGCCCGGCTGACCGGCGGCGAGCAGGCGCGCCTGGAGGGCACGGTCGAGGTCGCCAGCGTCGCGATCGACGAGGAGATGCTGAAGGGCCACCTCCTCTCCCCCGAGTTCTTCGACGTCCAGCGCTTCCCGCGGCTGCGCTTCGCCTCCACCGAGCTCAGCGCCGGCGAGGACGGGTCGCTGCGGGTGCTTGGCGAGCTCGAGATCCACGGTGAGAAGCGCGAGGTCGAGGCCAGCGGCCGCTTCGCCCAGCTCGGCGCCGACCTTGCCGGCAAGGCTCGCGTCGGGCTCTCGATAGAGGCGATCGTCGACCGGCGGGACTTCGGCCTCGACTGGCAGGCGCAGCTGCCGAGCGGCGGCGACGTCCTCGAGTACGCGGTGACGATCTCGGTCGAGCTCGAGCTCGTCGCCGAGGAGGCCTAACCATGCGGGTCCTGGGCATAACCGGAAGCCTGCGCCGGGACTCCTACAACCACGCCCTGCTGCGGGAGGCCGCCGAGCGGCTTCCCGCCGGGGCGGAACTGGTCGAGTTCGAGCACCTGCGGGAGATCCCGCCCTACGACGCCGACCTCGAGACCGAGGAGACGCCGGCGGCGGTCGCCGAGCTACGCCAGGCGATGCGCGGGGCCGACGCGGTCGTCATCGCCACCCCCGAGTACAACCACTCGATCCCCGGCGTCCTCAAGAACGCCCTCGACTGGGCCTCCAGGCCCGCCGGCCAGAGCGCCCTGACGGGCAAGCCGGCCGCGGTCATCGGCGCCTCGACCGGGATGTTCGGCGCCGTCTGGGCGCAGGCCGAGACCCGCAAGGTCCTCGGCGCCCTCGGCGGGCGCGTGGTCGAGGAGGAGCTGCCGGTCGCCCGCGCCGCCGAGCTATACCGCGACGGCCATCTCGACCTCTCCCCCGAGCAGTCCCACCAGCTGGAGGAGATCCTCGCGACCCTGGTCTCCGAAGCCGAGCAGCTGCGCGAGCTGGTCCCGGCCGCGGCCTAGGCGTGGGGCAGGGCGAAGAAGGCGACCGCCGAGAAGTGGGCGACGGCGGCGGCGATCACCAGCAGGTGGAAGATCTCGTGGTAGCCGAAGATCGCCGGACTGGGGTTGGGACGCTGGACCGCGTAGACGACGGCGCCGGCGGTGTAGAGGAGGCCGCCGAAGGCGACCAGCAGGGTCCCCCCGATCCCCATCGCCGACCAGAGCTCGGGGAAGGCGGCGACGGCGACCCAGCCGAGCGAGAGGTAGATCAGGGCCGAGGCCCATTTCGGGTGGTCGATCCAGATCATCTCGACGATCGCGCCGGCGATCGCGCCGATCCAGACGACGACGAGGATCGCCATCGCCAGGGTGCCGTTGAGGACGAGCAGGGCGAAGGGCGTGTAGGTGCCGGCGATGAGGAAGAAGATCATCGAGTGGTCCAGCCGCCGCATCCACTGGCGGACCTGGGGCCGGCTCCAGTTGACCCGGTGGTAGAGGGCGCTGGTCCCGAACAGGGCCGAGAGGCTGACCGCGTAGATCGCCACCGCCAGGGTCGCCTTCGGGGTTTCGGCGAGGATGATCAGCGCCGTCCCGAAGCCGAGCGAGAGGAAGAAGGCCCACTCGTGGGAGACGCCGCGCAGCTTTGGCTTGACCGCGGCGATCGCCTCGGCGGTCGCCTCTTTGGCGGCGGTGGCGCGCTCGCCCATCGCCTCACGCGCGGCGGTGGCCCGTTCCCCCATCCGCTCCGCGCCTCTGCGCAGCTCCTCTTCCATAGAGAGAGGCTACCCGGAACTTAGTGCCGATATTGGGGACTTGACACAATTGGGAGAAGAAGTCGGCGGCCTCGGAAGCCCTTATTTGCGCCTTTTGAGACTTTTTCCGTCCTGCCGGTAAGCGATCCTGCGGAGTTACCCCTGAAAGTCGCTGCGAGAGGAGAAGTTTGATGTCCCAGACCGCCATTTCCAGTCCCAAGAACGGTCTCAAGGGCCTCTCGATCGAACGCCGTTTTTCGACGCCCGGGGTGCATCCTTTCGACCAGATCGAGTGGGAGATCCGCGACGCGGTGATCGGCAATCCCGAGAGCCCGGCCTTCGAGCAGCGCGGGGTCGAGTTTCCGGTGACCTGGTCCCAGAACGCGACCAACATCGTCGCCCAGAAGTACTTCCGCGGCCAGATGGGCAGCCCCGAGCGCGAGAGCTCGGTCAAACAGATGATCGGCCGGGTCGCCGGCACGATCGCCGGCTGGGGGCGCGAGGGCGGCTACTTCGCCTCCGAGGAGGACGCCGATGCCTTCGAGATGGAGCTGACCGCGATCCTGCTCAACCAGAAGGCAGCCTTCAACTCGCCGGTCTGGTTCAACGTCGGCTTCGAGGAGACGCCGCAGTGCTCGGCCTGCTTCATCCTCAGCGTCGAGGACACCATGGAGTCGATCCTCGACTGGAACACCAAGGAGGGCAAGATCTTCCGCGGCGGCTCCGGCTCGGGCATCAACCTCTCCAACATCCGCGGCTCGGTCGAGCAGCTCTCCAAGGGCGGCACCGCCAGCGGCCCGGTCAGCTTCATGCGCGGCGCCGACGCCTGGGCCGGGACGATCAAGTCCGGCGGCAAGACCCGCCGCGCGGCGAAGATGGTCGTCCTCAACGTCGACCACCCGGACGTCGAGCACTTCATCTGGTGCAAGGCCGACGAGGAGAAGAAGGCCGCCGCCCTGCGCGACGCCGGCTTCGACATGTCGATCGACGGCGAGGGCTTCACCTCGATCCAGTACCAGAACGCCAACAACTCGGTGCGGGTCACCGACGAGTTCATGGAGGCGGTCGAGGCCGGCGAGGACTGGGAGCTGAAGGCGCGCGCCGACGGCTCGACCACGAAAACCCTCGACGCCCGCGACCTGATGAACCAGATCGCCGACGCCGCCTGGCGCTGCGCCGATCCCGGCGTCCAGTACGACACGATCATCAACCGCTGGCACACCTGCCCCGAGTCGGGCCGGATCAACGCCTCCAACCCCTGCAGCGAGTACATGCACGTCGACGACTCGGCCTGCAACCTCGCCTCGC
>JBIOTO010000091.1:0-7627 GCA_044865945.1 Solirubrobacterales bacterium | reverse complement strand
CCTTGTAGAGCAAGGTTTTTCGCGGACTCGCGATGTTGAGACCGTCCGGGCGGCGCGCGAGGCGGTTGGGGATGAGGCGCGGATTCGGGTTGACGTGAATGAGGCCTGGGATCTGGAGACCGCGAAGCGGGCGCTGGCGGATCTGGATCCCTTTGGGGTCGAGCTGGCTGAGCAGCCCGTGGCCGGACTGGAGGCGATGGCCGAGTTGGCGGGATCGACCTCGATCCCCCTTGCCGCCGACGAGAGCGTCACGTCTCTCGCGGAGGCCGAGCGGGCCGCGGCGCTGGGTGCCTGCGAGTTCACCGGGATCAAGCTCTCGAAGGTCGGAGGCCCCCAGGAAGCGCTGGCCATCGCCGACGTCCTCCCCGCCTACGTCACCAGCGCCCTCGACGGTCCGGTCGGGATCGCCGCCGCCGCACAGGTCGCGCTCAGCCTTGCCGAGACCAGCCACCCCGAACGTCTGCACCTCGCTCACGGGCTCGCCACCCAGCGCCTCTTCGCCGAGACGATCGCCTCGGTCGAGTGCGAGGTGCGCGACGGAATGTTGCACCTCCCTTCCGGCCCCGGTCTGGGCGTCGAGATAGACGAGGATGCTTTGCGAGCGCATCGCATCTAGGACGCCGCCGTGGACCCAACCAACGCCAACACCGCCCTCGCCTCGGCCTTTGCCGAGGAGCTCGCTCGCGGGGGCCTGAAGCTGGCGGTGGTCTCGCCCGGCTCCCGCTCGACGCCGCTGGCGGTGGCGCTCTGGCGCCAGCCGGAGATCGAGGTGAAGGTGATCGTCGACGAGCGCTCGGCCGGCTTCTTCGCTCTCGGCGCGGCGCAGGCGAGCGGCGAGCCGGTGGCGCTGCTCTGCACCTCGGGGACGGCGCTGGTCAACTACCACCCGGCGGTGGTCGAGGCCGACGAATCGGCGATCCCGCTGGTGGTGCTGAGCGCCGACCGGCCGCCGGAGCTGCGCGGAATCGGCGCCGGACAGACGATCGACCAGATCAAGACCTTCGGCCACTCGGTGCGCTGGTTCTGCGAAGTCGGCACCCATAAGGCCGACGACAGCGGCCTCCTCCACTACCGCTCGGTCGCCTGCCGGGCGCTGGCCACCGCTCGGGGCGAGGCTCGCCCGGGGCCGGTCCACCTCAACCTGCCATGGCGCGAGCCACTGGCGCCGATCCCGGTCGAGGACGCGGTGACCGCAACCGACCCCCTGGCGCTGAAAGGACGCGAGGACAGGCCGCTGACCGCCGTCACCCACATCGACCTCGAGCCCTCGACCTTCCTCCTCGACGAGGTCGCCGGCCACATCGGCAACGCGATCTCCGGCGTGATCGTTGCCGGCCGCCAGCTCGACCCCGAGCTGCGCGAGCCACTGGCCCACCTGGCGCGGGTCTCGGGCTTCCCGATCCTGGCCGAGCCGACCTCGCAGCTGCGCCGCGGGCCGCACGACCGCTCCCACGTCGTCGCCGCCTACGACCTGCTGCTGCGCGAGGAGCACTTCGCCCGCTCGGTCGTGCCCGACCTGATCCTCCGCTTCGGCGCGATGCCGACCAGCAAGCCGCTGCGCGCCTGGATCGAGACGAGCGGCGCCGACCAGATCGTCGTCGACCCCTACGGAGGCTGGAACGAGCCAAGCCGGCGCGCGGCGGCGATCCTCCGCGCCGACCCGACCGAGCTGGCCCAGGGCTGGGCGGCGCGGCTGGAAGGGCTGGAGGGCCGCGAACGGCCGCTGCCGGATCGATGGCTGGAGGCCGAGACCGCCGCGCAGGCGGTTCTGGACGAGGCCCTGGCCGGCGACGGCGAGATCACCGAGCCCGCCCTGCACCGCGCCCTCGGCCAGGCCCACCGCCACGGCGACCTCGTCTACACCAGCTCCAGCATGCCGATCCGCGACCAGGAGGCATTCCTCGCGCCCGGTGACACCGACGCCCTGTTTCTCTCCAACCGCGGCGCCAACGGGATCGACGGCCTGATCTCCTCCGGCATCGGCGCCGCCCAGGCCAGCGGCCGGCCGACGACGATCGTCAGCGGCGACCTCGGTCTGCTCCACGACATCGGCGGCCTCGCGGCGCTGCGCGAGGTCGAGACCCCGGTGCGCATCGTCGTCATCGACAACGACGGCGGCGGCATCTTCCACTTCCTGCCGCAGGAGGCGTCACTGGGAAGCGAGGAGTTCGAGGCCCTACTCGGCACCCCGCGCGGCGTCGACGTCGCCAAGGCAGGGGCACTCTTCGGCCTCCCCCACCAGCGCCTCGACTCGCTCGCCGAGCTGCCGGACGCCCTCGCCGCCGGCACCGGCCTGATCGAGGTCAGGACGGACCGTAAGGCCAACGTCGAAGCCCATCGCGAGCTTCAAGCGGCAGTGCAGACGGCAATCAGCAGCTGATTGGCCCGGCGCCGCGTCCAGCCCCAGGGACCCAGGCCACCTCGTAAAGGGTCAGTCCGGGGTCGGTGAAGACCCGGGTCAGGCAGGTGCCGTCGGCGTTGATCGCCATCACCTTGTTGCCCGTTTCGGGTTCGAGGCCGCCGGTCGCTTCGGCAGCCGGGTCGCGCGTGAAGGCAAGCCGGCTCCCGGAGGGATCCCAGCTCGGGTACGAGATGTAGCCCTTGACGCGGAGCACGCGCCGCGCGCCGCTGCCATCCGCGTTGGCGACCCACAGCTCACTGATCGGCCGGTCCGGCTTCGGCAGGTTGAACCGCCTGGTTTTGTCGCGCACGTAGGCCAGCCTGGTGCCGTCTGGCGAGTAGGTCGGTTCCCGCGCGTCAAGGGCGACTCGGGCCAGACGAGGGCCGCTCCGGCCGTCGACACCGATCAAGACGATGCGGCGGCCCTTGCCGTCGAGCAGCTCGGTGACGATGCCCGAGCCATCGGGGGTGAAGGAGATCGGGTCGACGAAGGCCGCCAGTCGCCAGCGGGTCAGGCGCTTGACCGAGCCGCGCTCGACGTTCAGCGACCAGACCGCCGACTTGAACAGATAGTTCTCCCGCCCGGGCAGGGTCTTGACTAGCTTCAGCCGCGAGAAGACGACGGTCTGACCGTCCGGCGCCAGGACTGGGTCACCGCCGTTGAGGAAGGCCCGTGGGTATACGCGGGGAGTACTGAGGCCCGACGTCGCCACCCCCACGACCGGCCACCCGGTGCCGTACGGCCCATCGGCGGTGCCCTCGACCCCCACCGCCGAGAACGCGAACCGTCTGGCGTCGCCGGACCAGGAAAGGTCGCCGGCCCAGCCGTCGACCAGCGTCTGAGGATCTTCACCCGCGGGCCCGGTCGTGATCACCCCCGAGAACCCGTCCTCCCCTCCCGCGTCGCCGGAGACCGAGATCGACAGCCGAGGCCCTTGCGGCAGCGCGGCGGCGGCGGGGAGGGCGGTCCCCAGGCTCATCAGGAACGCAGCAGTTACCAGAACGATTACGCGGCCGTTCACCGCCGAGACCCTACTCGGCGAGCAGCGGGAGAAGCGCCCCGAGCTTGACCTCGGTCTCGGCCAGCTCGGCGGCCGGGTCGGAGCCGGCGACTACGCCCACTCCGGCGAAGAGGTGGGCCTCGCGGTCGCGGAGGAGGGCGCTGCGGAGGGCGACGCAGAATTCGCCGTCCTCGGTGGCGTCCATCCAGCCAACCGGGGCGGCGTACCAGCCGCGGTCCATCCCCTCCAGCTCGGAGATCGCCTTGGACGCGGCGGGCCAGGGCTCGCCGCCGACCGCCGGGGTCGGGTGCAGCATCCCGGCCAGCTCGATCGCGGAATGCGGTTCGGCCAGCTGGGCGACGATCGGGGTCGCCAGGTGCTGGATGTTCGCCACCTTGGCGATCTCCGGCTCGGCCGCCGCCTCGACCCAGACAGCGTGCGGCCGCAGGGCGCGGACGATCCGCTCGGCGACGATTCGCTGCTCGCGGCGGTCCTTGTCGCTGCGCAGCAGCTGCTCGCCGAGATGGTCGTCGACCGCGGGGTCGGAGCTGCGCCGGGTCGAGCCGGCGAGGGCGACGGTCGAGGCGCTGGCGCCCGAGCGCCGGACCAAGAGCTCGGGGCTGGCGCCGAGGAAGGCGGCCTCGGGCGTGCCGCAGCAGAAGCAAAAGCAGGCCGGGAACTGCTCGCGCATGGCGCCGAACAGGGCGGCGGTGTCGTGGGCGGCGGCGGCGCTGACGATCACCTCGCGGGCGAGCACGACCTTGCTCATCTCGCCTTCCCCGATCCGCGATGTGGCGCCCTCGACGGCGGCTTCGAACTCGCGCGGCGGGCGGGCGCTGCGGATCTCGGCGTGGGCGGTCGGGTGCGGGTCGAGCAGCGGCAGCGGCGCGTCGAGGCGCAGCGCGGCGAGGCGCGAGGCCAGCCCCTCCCCCAGCCTCTCGACGTCCTCGCCCGGCCGCACCACCGCATTGATGGTGAGGAAGGCGCGGCCGCCACTGAGGCAGAGCGAGACCTCGGGCAGAACCAGGGAGGCGGGTGACAGCGACGACCACGTCGGGGTCGCGCCGCCGTCGGGATCGAAGGCGAAGCCGCCGAGCCACACCGGCCCGGCGCCGGCGGGCAACCCGCGCGGCTCGTCGAGGACGGCACCGCCGGCGACCCGCAGGCACTCGTCGGCGACGTCACGAAAGCGCCCCTTCCCGCGCGAGCTCGCCTCGTGCGCCACCCCGAGCCCCGCCAGGGCGAACTCCCGGTCGGGCTGCTCCCAGCAGAACCAGCGATCCGAGGCCAGCCGCGAGGCGAAGACCGCCGCGCAGGGATCGGCGACCTCGACTTCGGAGGTGATGCTTACGAGGGTGCGGCGTTTTCGCCCGGCGGCCTTCTCCAGCGCGCCAAAGAGAGCGTTACTCGTGTCCTCTACCGATCGCAATCTCGCCGGTTCTCACCATTTCGACCAGGCCATGCGGGCGGACCATCCGCTCGAAGGCCTCGATCTTGTCGGCGGAGCCGGTCACCTCGATCGTCATCGTCCGCCGCGCAACGTCGACGATTTTGGCCCGGAAGATCTCCGCGAACTGGATGATCTCGGCCCGGTTCTCGACCGCCGAGGAGACCTTGAAGAGGGCCATCTCGCGGGCCACCGTCTCCTCCGGCTCCATGTCGCGGATCTTCAGGACGTTGATCAGCTTGTGCAGCTGCTTGGTCACCTGGTCGATCGGGTGGACGGCGCCGTCGAGGGTGAGGGTGATGCGGGAGATGCTCGGGTCGTCGGTCGGCCCCACCGCCAGGGTGTCGATGTTGAAGCCGCGGCGGGAGAAGAGCCCGGCGACGCGCGCCAGCACGCCCGGTTTGTTCTCGACCAGGATCGAGAGGATGTGCTTGCGGCCGCTGAGCTGGCCGGCGACGTGAAGGTCCTCCAGCTGGACGACCTGCGGGGTCCCGGCCTCCATCAGCTCACCGCCTTGCGCGGCGCCTCGACCATGTCGCGGGCGGCGTTGCCCGGCGGGATCATCGGGTAGCAGTTCTCTTCGCGGGCGACCCGCACGTCGAGCAGGACCGGGCCGTCGTGCTCCAGCGCCGCGACCATCTGCTCCTCGAGGTCGGCGGAGTTGTCGCAGCGCATCCCCTTGGCGCCGAAGGCCTCTGCCAGCTTCACCCAGTCGGGGCTGGAGCCCATGTCGACCGAGCTGTAGCGGCGGTCCCAGAACAGCTCCTGCCACTGGCGGACCATGCCCATGTAGCCGTTGTTCATCAGGAAGACCTTGACCGGGACCTCTTCGGTCACGCAGGTCGCCATCTCCTGGATGTTCATGATCAGGCTGCCGTCGCCGGCGACGCAAACGACCTGCTCGTCGGGACAGGCGACCTTGGCGCCGATCGCGCTCGGCAGGCCGAAGCCCATCGTCCCCAGGCCGCCGGAGTTGATCCAGCGACGGGGCTTGTCGAAGCCGTAGTACTGGGCGGCCCACATCTGGTGCTGACCGACGTCGGAGGTGATGATCGCGTCGCCCTGGGTGGCGCGGTGCATCGCCTCGATCATGAACTGGGGTTTGATCTCGCCGTCGCTGCCGGGCTCGTAGTAGAGCGGGTGCGCGTCCTGCCAGCCGCGCAGCGTCGTCCACCAGTCGTCGAGGCGGCTGGAGTCGGTCTGCAGCGCCCGGTACTCGCGGGTCAGCTTCGGCAGCACCTGCTTGACGTCGCCGACGATCGGGATGTGGGCGCCGACGTTCTTCGAGATCTCGGCCGGGTCGATGTCGATGTGGATCACCTTGGCGTGCGGCGCGAACTCGTCGAGCTTGCCGGTGATGCGGTCGTCGAAGCGGGCGCCGATGCAGACGATCAGGTCGGCTTTGTCCATCGCCTGGTTGGCGGTCCAGGTGCCGTGCATCCCCAGCATCCCCAGCCAGTTCTCGCCGGACGCGGGGTAGCCGCCGAGGCCCATCAGGGTCGAGGTGACCGGGAAGCGGTCCGAGGCGGCGAGCTCGCGCAGCTCCTCCGAGGCATTGCCGTTGATCACGCCGCCGCCGGTGTAGAAGATCGGGCGCCGGGCGTTGGCCAGCGCTTTGGCGGCGATCCGGATCTGCTTGATGTTGCCCTCGGTCGAGGGCTTGTAGCCGGGCATCTCAACCGGCTCGGTCCGCGGCAGGTAGTCGATGTCGGCGCGCGAGAGGTCCTGCGGAATGTCGAGCAGCACCGGCCCCGGCCGCCCGGTCGAGGCGACGTGGAAGGCCTGGTGCACGTACTCGGGGATCTGGCGCGGGTCGGTGACCGCGAAGGAGTGCTTCACGAAGGGCAGCGTGGCGCCGAGGATGTCGGCCTCCTGGAACCCGTCGGTGCCGATCAGCTCGGTGCGGACCTGGCCGGTGATGAAGACGGTCGGGACCGAGTCCATCATCGCGTCGGCGATCGCGGTGACGAGGTTGGTGGCGCCGGGGCCGGAGGTGGCGAAGGCGACCCCGACCCGGCCCGAGGCCTGGGCGTAGCCCTCGGCGGCGTGGCCGCCGCCCTGCTCGTGGCGCACCTGGACGTGGCGGAAATCCGCGTCGACCATCGCGTCGTAGGTCGGCAGATTTGCCCCGCCCGGAATCCCGAAGACGTCCTTGACGCCCTCGGCCTTGAGCGATTCCATCAACGTGTCAGCGGCGCGCATGGGAACTGGCGATGGTAGCAGCGGCGCTACGCCTGGCCTGCAGGCGATTTCGCCGGGTTCCAGCGGGTCCGCGGGTCGATCGCGGTCTCGATCACGCGGCCTTTGTGGCGCTCGATCGCGTGGATGATCGACTCGACCAGCTCCTCCCCCAGCAGGGTCGGCTCGAGGCCGAGATCCAGCAGCTTGGTGTGGATCGCGTTGTAGTAGTGCTCTTCCTTCTCGACCCGCGGGTTCTCGTAGTGCTGGATCTCGACGCTGTAGCCGAGGTGCTCGCCGGCTTCCTTCACCAGCCCCGCCAGCTCCAGCACCGAGAACTGCTCGGTGAACTGGTTGAAGACGCGGAACTCGCCGCGCTCGGCGGGGTTCAGGGCCGCCAGTTCGACGCAGGCGAGGGTGTCGCGGATGTTGAGGAAGCCGCGGGTCTGGTTACCGGCGCCGTAGACGGTGAGGGGGTGGCCGATCACGGCCTGGACGCAGAAGCGGTTGAGAACGGTGCCGAAGAGCTCGTCGTAGTCGAAGCGGGTGACGAGGCGCTCGTCGCGGGCGGTCTCCTCGGTCTCGACGCCGTAGACGACGC
>JBIOTO010000090.1:0-18656 GCA_044865945.1 Solirubrobacterales bacterium | reverse complement strand
CCTCGGTCAGCGCGAAGCCGAGCCAGCGGATGCTTTCCAGGTCGCTTTTCATCTCCGGCTGGCGGGCGACCGACTCGATCTCCTTACCGAAGATGAAGCCCACGCCGATACCGGCGCCGATCGAACCAAGCCCGGCACCGACGCCGAGGGCGATCGCTTTGCCGGCGCTTTCGACGGCTTCGCTGCTTACCTCAGCGATGGGCAACAAGGTGGGATCCATTTGAGAGTTGACTCCTTTTCTAGTGAGAGGCGGAGGTCGCTCCGCCGATGTAAATAGCGCTAAGCGTCGAGAAAATGAATGCCTGCAGGGTCGCCACAAGCCCGACCTCGAAGATGAAGAAGGCGAAGGCGAGCGGGAAGGTCAGCGCCCCGAGAGCCGCGATCCCCAGCAACACCGCCAGCCCGCCGCCCATGAAGAGCAGCAGCAGGTGGCCGGCGAGGATGTTGGCGAAGAGACGAACGGAGAGGGAGATCAGCCGCACGAAGTGGGAGATCACCTCGATCAGGAAGATCGCGCCCTTGCCGACCGGGCTCATGTCCTCCAGGCCCGGGGGCAGCCAGCTCTTGAAGTAGGGGACGAAGCCCTTGGCCCGGATGCCCTCGACGTGATAGCTGAGCCAGACGACGAGAGTGAGGACCAGCGGGATCGCGATGTTGGCGGTGGCGGCGTAGATCGCGAAGGAGGGGATCTCCAGGCCGCCGATCGAGAAGGTGTGCTCGGTGTTGGTAGGCAGCGGCAGGAAGCCGAGCATGTTCGAGAACCAGATCCAGAAAAAGAGGGCACCGATGAAGGGGAACCATTTGCGCGCCAGCTCGCCCTGCAGGCTGCCGCCGGTGATCGTGTTCTTGGTCAGGTCGTAGGCGACCTCGACCGCGGTCTGGACGCGGTTCGGCTTCTGCACCATCCGCCGCGCGATCCAGGTCATCGTGAAGATCGTCAGGGCGCTGGCGAGAACGAGGTAGAGGACCGCCTTGTTGATGCTGAGGTCGACCCCGCCGAGGTGGATCGAGACCCACGGTTCGAGTTTGAACTCGTTCTGAGGCTTGAAGGCTTCGTTCTTGCCGTCGTTGCCGAAGATCAGCAGCAGCAGGATGGAGATGGCGAAGTAGACGCCGAAGCCGATCAGGACCTTGGCTTTGGTGCTGAGCCCGCTCTTAGGAGGGTCAGCTTGGGGGGCGCCGCCCGGCGCCTGCGCGGTTGCCGCCTCCATTTAGGCGACCCCCTGGCCTTCGGGCTGATCGTCGAACAGGTGCGCGAGGCCCTGGGCGGCAAAGGAGATCGTGAATAACGCCAGCAGCAGGAGCGCGGCGGCGAGGCCCGACTCCCGTTCGGCGACGCCGACGAGAAGCACCGCGGTGGCCATCAGCCAGACCCGGCCGAGGGCGCTGCCGGCGACGAAGCCCATCGCCTTCTGGCGGTTGCCGGCGGCCAGCTCCTGCTTCATCCGGCGCTGGGCCAGTACCTGAATCCCCCGCTGTAGGAGCCAAACCGCGGCCGCGACGGCGAAGCCGAGCAGGGGCAGATCGCCGAGCAGGAAAACCGCAAGCGCGGCGAGCAACGCGATTAGGTCGACGTACTTGGGAGGAGACATAGAGTCAGAAAAAGAGGAAATACGCCCAGCTCGGGGCAGAGCGGGCGCAGGCCCGACTATATAGAAAAGGGCCTCGGAATGGCTTTACAAAGCCACTTCGTGAGGGTTGTCACTACCGGTCGATCGCCTCAAACTCCCCCGTTTCCGGGTCGACAGCGGGGAAGGTACCGGTCTCCAACTCCTCTTGAACTGCCCGCTCGACCTCTTGGGGCTCTGGCTCCGGAGCGCCGACCTGGCGGCGCAGGGTTATTAGCTGGCGGAGGCGGGTCTGGCGCAGCTTGAGGATCTCCAGAACCTCGACCAGGTAGACGCTGGCGGCGAGGGCGAGGATGCCGAAGAGGGCGATCACCGCGGTCCAGAAGGGGTCGAAGTTGCCGTGGTCGTCGCTGTAGGGGACGAAGCGCAGAGCGAGCGCCAGCAGCGCCATGACGACGGTCCAGCCGTACAGGTAGAGCAGGGTGCGGCGCTGCGAGAAGCCGATGTCTGCCATTCGGTGGTGGAAGTGCCAGCGGTCGGCTTTGTAGATCGGTTTCCCGTATTTGAGCCGCTTGGCGACGACGAAGCCGGTGTCGAGGATCGGCACCGCGAGGATGATCAGCGGCAGGAAGAGGGCGATCACCGCGTTGGTCTTCAGCGCCCCCTGCACCGCGACCGCGCCGAGCAGGTAGCCGAGCAGGTTGGAGCCGGTGTCGCCCATGAAGACGCCGGCCGGCGGAAATCCCCAGCGAAGGAAACCGAGGGCCGCCCCGGCGGTCAGCGCGGCGAGGACGCCGGCGGCGGTGCGGTCGAGCGAGAGGGCGATCGTCGCCAGGGTGATGCCGGAGATCACCGCGACCCCGGCGGCGAGCCCATCGAAGCCGTCGATCAGGTTGATCACGTTGATCACCGCGACGATCGCGATCACGGTGCCGACGTCGCCGAGGTGGACCACCCCGCCCCCCGGCAGGGTCAGCAGGTCGACGGTCCCCGGGGTCAGCCGGCCGAAGAAGGGGAAGGTGAATTCGTCGACGGTGACCCCGGCCGCGACCGGGATCACCACCGCGGCGGTCTGGCCGAGCAGCTTCACCGCCGCCGGCAGGTCGAAGACGTCGTCGAGGACGCCGACCAGGGCGATCGCCACGGCGCCGATCAGGATCGCGTGGCTTTCGCCGTCGTTGGGGAGGAAGAAAAACCCGGCGACGACCGCGCCGCCGAGGATCCCGAGGCCGCCCAGCTTCGGCGTCGGCACCGTGTGCAGCGAGCGCTCGTTGGGCAGGTCGATCGCCCCGATCCGCGTCGCCAGCCGCGTGGTCAGCGGCACCAGCAGCAGCGTGAGTACGGCGGCGACGAAAAAGGCGAGGAGCGCGTCGGTGTCAGTGGGCATAGCGGTCGAACCAGAGGGTAAGCGCCATCAGGCCCCAGATCTGGCGGCTGAGATCCTCGCGACCGGAGACGTGGCGGTCGAGGATCGGGGTCACGGCGGCGGGGTCGAGCAGGCCCTGGCGCTCGACCGCCCCCGGCGCCAGCGTCTCGCGGGCGAACGACTCCAGCGGCCCCCGCAGCCAGGCGGCGATCGGGATCGAGAACCCCTGCTTGCGGCCGTGGACGATCTCGCGCGGCAAAAGCGGCTCCAGGGCGCGGCGCAGGAGGCGCTTCTTCTCGAAGCCGCGGACTTTCATCCTCGTCGGCAGCGAGAAGGCGAACTCGGCGACCTTGGGGTCGAGGAAGGGGACGCGCAGCTCCAGCGAGTGGGCCATGCTCAGCCGGTCGGTCTTGACCAGCAGGTCGTCGACCATGTAGATGCCGAGGTCGAGGTCCTGCATCCGCGCCAGCGGCTCGGCGCCCTCGGTTTCGGCATAGCGCTCGCGGTAGAGGTCGAGCGGGTCCCAGGCCGTGGCGTGGGCGCCGGCCAGCTCGGCCCGGGTCTCGGCGGAGAAGATCTCCTTCCAGCCGTGGTGGCGCTCCAGCGGCGGCAGCGCGGCGGCGCGGGCGAAGCGCTTGGCTTTGTAGTCGAAGCCGACCCGGTCGTGGCGGCTCGGCAGCGCCTCAGCCAGCGGCCGGGCGAGCGGCGCGAGGCGGCCGACGCGGCGGGCGAGCAGGTCGGCGACGTAGGTGTAGTAGCCGCCGAACAGCTCGTCGCCGCCCTCGCCGGAAAGGGCCGTCTTGACCTGCCCGGCGGCCAGCTCGGAGACGATGTAGGTGGGCAGCGCCGAGGAATCGCCGAAGGGCTCGTCGAAGGCCTCGACCAGCCGCGGCAAAAGCTCGACGGCGTCGGGGCGGAGGACCAGCTCGTGGTGGTCGGTCCCGTAGCGCTCGGCGACCAGGCGGGCGCGGGAGAGCTCGTCGAAACCGGCCTCCTCGAAGCCGATCGAGAAGGTGCGCAGAGGTTCGCCGGCGTGGGCGCTGGCGAGGGCGGCGAGGCCGCCGGAGTCGACTCCACCGGAGAGCAGGACCCCGACCGGGACGTCGGCGACGAGGTGGGCGCGGACGCTGTCGTCGAGCACCTCGCGCAGCTCGGCGGCGAGCTCGTCGATCGACCCGCGGCGCGGCTCGCCCGCCGGAGGCGGGCCCGGCCGCGCGTAGCGGCGCTGGCGCGCCTCTCCCCCCTCCCAGGTCAGCAAATAGCCCGGGGGGAGCTTGCGGGCCTCGGCGAAGATCGTCAGCGGCGCCGGGATCGAGTTGAAGGCGAGGTAGGCGGAGACCGCTTTCGGGTCGATCTCGCGTGAGAAGCCCGGCAGCTCCAGCATCGCCTTCAGCTCCGAGGCGAAGGCGAGGCCGCCGCCGGACTCGCGGTAGTAGAGCGGCTTGATTCCGAAGCGGTCGCGGGCCAGCAGCAGGCGCTGGCGGCGCTTGTCCCAGAGGGCGATCGCGAACATCCCCCGCAGCCGCTCGACGAACTCCTCGCCGTGCTCCTCGTAGAGGTGGACCAAGACCTCGGTGTCGCAGTCGGTGGCGAAGCGATGGCCGCGGCCCTCCAGCTCGCGCTTCAGCTCGCGGTAGTTGTAGATCTCGCCGTTCTGGACGACGACCGCGCTGCGGTCCTCGTTCTCGATCGGCTGGTGGCCGTGGTCGAGGTCGATGATCGAGAGGCGCCGCGCCGCCAGCGCGACCGGCCCCTCGTGGAAGAGCCCGTCGTCGTCGGGGCCGCGGTGGACGAGGCGGGCCCTCATCCGCGCCACCGCCTCCAGGTCCGGAGCGCCCTCTCGCTCAGCGGCGACGACGCCGCAGATACCGCACATGAGCGGCAGTCTCGCAGCCGCTCAGGAAGTCGGCTGCCCTCGCCCCAATACCTTGGCGACGGTCGCCAGCAGGACCTGGACGTAGAGCGAGACCGAGCGGTCGGCGATGTACTCCATGTCGTGGGCGAGCTTGTCGGCCCAGGACTCCTCGCGGGTGATCCGGGTCTGGGCGAAGCCGGTGACCCCGGGACGCACCACCAGGCGCTGCCAGTACTGGGGGATCTCGCGGCAGAGTTCGGCGTAGAAGGCCGGCCGGATCGGCCGCGGACCGACGACCGCCATGTCCCCGCGCAGCACGTTCCACAGCTGCGGCACCTCGTCAAGGTGGGTTTTGCGCAGGACGCCGCCGAGCCGGGTCCGCTCTTCCTCGGTGCGGCGGGTCAGCTCCTCGCCGTAGTAGGGCCCGAGCCGGGTTTCGGCGTCGGGCTTCAGGGTGCGGAACTTGTACATCCAGAAGAGGTGGCCCGCCTTGCCGACGCGGGCGCCGCGGTAGAGCACCGGCCGGCCGGAGTCGATCGCGATCGCCAGCGCGATCAGCGCCAAAAGCGGCGAGAGGACGAGCAGGATCGAGGCCGAGATGAGGATGTCGAGCGCCCGCAGAACCGTGTCGATCCCCCGCGGGTCGCCTTCGGCCGCGGGCGCGACGAGTTCTTCAAGGCCGGGGTCGGCCTCGGGCAGGTCGCTCAGGAAGGCGTGATGGGATGAGGCTCTTCGCGCAATGGTGAGGCTCCGACGGTACCTAGGATCGTCTCCACCAGGACGGACGGATCGCGGCGGACCGGCGCCAGCTCCGCCGTCCGCTTCCGCAACTCGACCGCGCGGGCGTCGGTCAGGGGCCGCAGCCGCCCCGACTTGATCAGCGCTTCGTCGACGCCGCCGAGCCGGCCGCCGTAGGTGGTGTAGACGGGGGTGCCGAGGGCGGCGGCCTCGCGGTTCATCGTGCCGCCGGCGGAGACGACGAGGTCGGCGAGGGCGACGAGGCTTTGTGCCTCGACGGCGGCCGGGGGGACGATCAGCGAGGGCAGGCCGAGGCCGGTGATGAACTCCCGCTGGGCGTCGGTCCGCGGCAGGACCACGGCATGGACCCCCTCGTCGCGACCGAGGCGGTCGAGCACCTTGGGGAAGAGCGGGTTCGACTTGCGGTGGTAGAGGGAGACGTCGGGTGGCGGCCGGACGATGACCACGACCCGCTCCTCCTCGACGCCGAGCCGGCGCAGCGCGTCGGAGTCGGGCTCGAAGTCGTAGAGGTAGTACTCCTCCTTCAATCCGGGATAGGGGAAGTACTTCTCGGCCGTGACCCCGAAGCGGCGCAGCCGATCCAGCGGGACCGAGTCGGGGAACATCACCCGCCGGGCGAGGCGGCAGCCGATCCGGTGCTGGGTGACCGCGTACTCGTAGTCGTGCATGTTGGCCTCGGGGACGCCGAGCGCTTTGGCGGCCAGGGCGAGGTCGTTGGAGCCGTGGGCGAGTGCCAGGTCGAAGCCGCGGCCGCGGCCGTAGCGCAGCATGCCGCTGCTGCGTGAGGCGAGACTGGCCGCCTTGCGCAGCCGCGAAGCGCCGCCGTGGCGGCCGATCGGCGTGTGCTCCATCCCGTGCAGAGTGAGCAGCTGCTGGGTCTGGGCGTAGTCGCGCGAGGTGATCTCTACCTCGTGCCCTTCCTTGCGCAACCGCTCGATGATCGGGCGCAGGACGAGGACATGCGCCGGGGCGCTCATGTCGACCCAGACTTTCAAGGGCCTAAACGGTCGCGGCGAGCTCGGCGTAGAGCGGGAAGCGATCCATCAGAGCGTCGGTGCGCCCCCGCAGGTCGTCCTTGGCGGACTCGAAGTCGGGACCGAGGGCGGCGACGATCACCTCGGCGATCTCCCGCATCTCGTCGGTGCCCATGCCGCGCGTGGTCAGCGCCGGGGTGCCGATCCGCAGACCCGAGGGGTTCATCGGCGGCCGCTCGTCGAAGGGAATCGCGTTGCGGTTGACCGTGATCCCCACCTCGTCCAGCCGGTCCTCCGCGTTCTGGCCGTCGAGGCCGGTCGGGGTGAGGTCGACGAGGACAAGGTGGACATCGGTGCCGCCGGTGAGCACCGGCACGCCGCCGTCTTCCAGCCCGGCGGCGAAGGCCTGGGCGTTGGCGATCGTCTGCCGCTGGCGCTGGCGGAACTGCTCGCTGGCGGCGATGTGGAGGGCGACCGCCTTGGCGGCGACGGTGTGCATCAGCGGCCCGCCCTGCTGGCCGGGGAAGACCGCTTTGTCGATCGCTTTCGCGTGCTCGGCGCGGCAGAGGATCATGCCGCTGCGCGGGCCGCAGAGGGTCTTGTGGATCGTCGTGGTGACGACGTCGGCGTGCTCGACCGGGTTGGGGTGCTCACCGGCGGCGACGAGGCCGGCGAAGTGGGCCATGTCGACCATCAGCTTGGCGCCGACCGAGTCGGCGATCTCGCGGAAGGCGGCGAAGTCGAGCTGGCGCGGGTAGGCCGACCAGCCGGTGACGATCAGCGCCGGCTTGTGCTCCTGTGCCAGGCGCTCCACCTCGTCCATGTCGACCAGGAAGTCGTCGCGGCTGACGTGGTAGGGCACCGGGTTGTAGAGCTTGCCGCTGACGTTGATTTTCATCCCGTGGCTGAGGTGGCCGCCGTGGTCGAGGGCGAGGCCGAGGAAGGTGTCGCCCGGTTCCAGCAGCGCCATGTAGACGGCGTTGTTGGCCTGGGCGCCGGAGTGGGCCTGGACGTTGGCGTGCTCGGCGCCGAACAGGCTCTTGGCCCTCTCGATCGCCAGTTCCTCGGCGACGTCGACCTCCTCGCAGCCGCCGTAGTAGCGGCGGCCGGGGTAGCCCTCGGCGTACTTGTTGGTCAGCACCGAGCCGACCGCTTCCAGTACGGCCTGCGGCACGAAGTTCTCCGAGGCGATCATCTCCAGGGTGCGCTGCTGGCGCCTCAGCTCGGCGTCGAGGACGCCGGCGATATCGGGATCGACCTCGCTCAGCGGCGCGTTTTGGAAGTTTTCGGGAAGCTCGGTAATGGTTGGCCGACGATAGCAACGGCCATGGATAGTCTGGGGCCGGTGAGAGCCAGAGTTCTCCTCGCTCCGCTGGCCGTTCTGCTGGTCTTGGCACTGCCCTCCGCCGCCCCGGCGGCGGTCGAGAACCCCTGCGAAGGAGCCGAAGCGCGCTTCCTCCTCTGCCCGAACCTGCGGATCGCCAAGCCGAGCGAACTGTATGTCCAGCGCGCCGGCAGCCAGGTGCGGCTGCGGGCGACCAGCGACGTGCAGAGCCGCGGCACGGGGCCGATGGAGCTGCGCGGCCGACGCGACGGCCCGCGCAGGATGAAGACCAACCAGCGGATCTACAAAAAGGGCGGTGGTCACATCACCGTGCCGAGCGAAGCGACGCTGCGTTTCACCTACGTCGGCACCTACTTCGGCGGCTCCTACTGGAAGGTCCACCAGCTGGCGACCTTCGAACTGCTGCGGGTGAAGCCGGATGGCACGATCGGCGGCGTCGTCCGCACCAGCCCCAAGCTCAACTACTGCCTGCGCGACCTGACCCGCACCCAGCCCAGCGGCAAATCCCCTGGCGGCCGCGTCTACCCGGGGTGCAACCAGAACCCCTTCCAGGACCGGGTCAAGCTCGGCACCTCGGTCGGCTGGTCGGACATCTACCCGGCCGCCTACCACCAGCAGTGGATCGACGTCGCCGGCCTGCGCGGCTGCTTCGTCTACCGGATGACCGTTGACCCGGGGGGACACCTCTTCGAGTCGAACGAGAACGACAACACCTCCCAGCGCCTGGTCCGCCTGCCTTACCGGGGCGGGTCGGGCTGCTAGAGCGGCTCGGCTGAGCTTCAGCCGAGGCCGACCGAAGCGAGCTTGCTGGCGAGGTCGCCCGGCGAGAGCGCCCCGTCGCGAAGGACGCGCCAGTGGCCGTCGTCCTCGATCGTGGTGATGTCGACCACGGTCGAGGGCAGACCCGGCAGCTCGCCGCCGTCGATCGCCAGGTCGGCGCCGTCGAGGATCGACTCGGGAAGGTCCTCGAAGCGGGCCGGGGCCGGGTCGCCGCTGAGGTTGGCCGAGGTCTGGAAGACAGGGCACATCGTCCCCGCCAGCGCGCCGCCGATCAGGCGGACGCCGAGCCGTTCGGGGTCCTGGCGGCAGGCGAGCGGGTAGCGCCGGTGCGGGTTGGCGATCACCAGCGTCACCGGCCCCGGCATCAGGGCGCTGACCACCGCTTTGGTCCGCGGGCCGAGGCCGGAGACGATCTCGCGGATCGCCAGCGGCGAGAAGTACATGACCGCCGAGGGTTTGCCGTCGTCCCGCCCCTTGAGCCGGTGGATCCTGGCGATCGCCCCGGCATCGAGCGGGTCGCAGGCGAGCCCATAGAGCCCGTCGGAGGGAAAGACCGCGACGCCACCCTTGGAGATCGTGCGTTCCAGCGCCTTGCGGGCGACCTGAGCTTCCCCGCTCCGAAGGCGGATCACCTCGGTCACGAGGTGTCCCCCATGCGGCCGAAGACGACGCGCTCGATCCCAGCCAGGTCACGGCGCACCTCGACGTCGACGTATCCCGCCTCGGTCATCAGCGAGGTCACCGCCACAGCCTGCCCCTCCCCCACCTCGACGGCGAGCGCTCCGGTCATTTGTTCCGCATAGCGGTACAAATGAGGGGCGCACTCGGGCACCAGGCTGCGGTAAGCGTCGAGGCCGTCGGGGCCTGCGAGGAGTGCCTCACGAGGCTCCCACTGGGTTACCTCGGGCTGGAGGGCGGGCCAGTCGCGCTCGGCGACGTAAGGGAGGTTGGCGAGGATCAGGTCGAAGCTCTCGTTCCCAGGCAGGGTGCCCTCGAGGAAGCGCACACGATCGGTGAGCCCGAGCCGCTCGGCGTTCGCCCGCGCGACCGCGAGCGCTCCCGGCGAGGTGTCGGTGGCGGTGACCTCACACCCCGGCAGCTCATCGGCGACCGCCAAGGCGATCGCGCCCGAGCCGGTGCCGACGTCGAGCACGCGGCGCGGCTGTAGCTCCAGCGCCACTTCAACCAGCAGCTCGGTCTCCGGCCGCGGGACCAGCACCCGCGAGTCGACCGCCAGCTCGATCCCGCGGAACCCTTTGCGGCCGAGGATGTAGGCGACCGGCTCGCGGCGAAGCCGCCGCCGCACCATCTCGCCGAAGCCGCGCGCCGCTGCCGGCGGCACCTCCGCGCCGGGGTCAGCGACCAGCGCCGCCCGGCTCCAGCCCGTCGCCTCGGCCAGCAGCACCTCAGCGTCAAGCCGCGGGTCTTCGACCCCGGCTGCCCGCAGAGCGTCCACCGCCGAATCCAGCGCCTCACGCACCTCTGCGCCGGTCATCGTTGCCATCGGGTCAGGCAGCCGAAGCGGCGGCCTCGAGCCTCTGCCGCTTCTCCTCTGCCGCCAGGGCGTCGGTGAACTCCCCCAGCTGCCCCGCCAGCACGCCCTCGAGGTTGTGCGAGGTGTGCTTGATCCGGTGGTCGGTCACCCGACCCTGCGGGAAGTTGTAGGTGCGGATCTTCTCCGAGCGCTCGCCGCTGCCGACCTGGGCCTTGCGCTCGGAGGCGATCTTCGCCTGCTGCTCGGCCAGCTCGCGCTCATACAGCCGCGCCCGCAGCACCCGCATCGCCCGGTCCTTGTTCTGGAGCTGGGACTTCTCGTCCTGCATCGAGACGACGATCCCGGTTGGTTTGTGGGTGATCCGCACCGCCGAGTCGGTCGTGTTGACCGACTGGCCGCCGGGGCCCGATGAGCGGTAGACGTCGATCTGCAGGTCGTTCTGGTTGATCTCCACCTCGACGTCCTCGACCTCGGGAAGCACCGCGATCGTCGCGGTCGAGGTGTGGATCCGGCCCTGGGACTCGGTCTCGGGGACGCGCTGCACGCGGTGCGTTCCGCCCTCGAACTTGAAGACCGAGTAGGCGCCCTCGCCCTTGACCTCGAAGGTGACCTCCTTGAAGCCGCCGGCCTCCGAGCCCGATTGCGAGAGCACCTCGGTCGAGAAGCCGCGCTCGTCGGCATAGCGGGTCAGCATCTTGTAGAGGTCGCCGGCGAAGAGCGCCGCCTCGTCGCCGCCGGTGCCGCCGCGAATCTCGACGATCACGTTCTTGGCGTCGTTGGGGTCGCGCTCGACCATCGCCAGGCGGATCTCCTCTTCCAGCGCCTCGAGCTTCTCCGGCGCCTCGTCGACGACCCGCCGCAGCTCCTCGTCCTCGCCCTCGGCCAGGAGCTCCCGCGCGCCCTCGAGGTCGTCGCGCAGCGTCCGCCACTGCCCCGCCAGCTCGCTCGCCGACCGCAGCTCGCGGTATTCGCGCCCGACCTCGGCGTAGCGCGCCCGGTCGGAGATCACCTCAGGGTCGGACATCTGCGCCTCGAGCTCGGCGAAGCGCGTCTCTATCTGCTCGACCAGCTGCTCGATCATCGCTTGGGAAGACTAGAGCGGGAGCGCCGAGAGGCGGCTACGCCACGATCTCGATGTGCGGCTTTTTCGCCGCCTCCTCGGGGGTCTCCCGGGCGAGCACGGCGTTGAGGGAGGCGATCGCCACCGCGAGCTGCTCTTCGTCGGGCTCACGGGTGGTCAGGTTCTGCAGCATCAGCCCCGGCCACATCACCGCCCGCACCCAGCGTTTGCGGCGGTTCTTACCGGCCCACTTGATCACCTCGTAGGAGAGCCCGGCGATCAGCGGGATGCCGAGGATCCGCGAGGCCAGCAGCCAGTACCAGGCGGGTAGCCCGATCGGCGCGAAGACGAAGATCGCCAGGACCATCACGATCAGCAGGAAGCTGGTGCCGCAGCGGGGGTGCAGCCGCGAGTAGAGCTTCGCCCGCGAAGGGACCAGCTCGTCTTCGGCCTCGTAACAGGAGATCGTCTTGTGCTCGGCTCCGTGGTACTCGAAGACGCGGCGCAGGTCGGGCATTTTGCTGATCGCGAGGATGTAGCCGATGAAGATCGCGGTGCGGAGGACGCCCTCGACCAGCCAGAAGAGCAGGGAGCTGCCGAGCTGGTCCTTGATCAGGCTGGTGAGGCCAACCGGGACGACGAAGAAGAGCCCGACCGCCAGCAGCATCGAGAAGAGGATCGTCAGCCCCCAAAGCCAGCCGCCGATTTCCTCCTTGTTGCCCTCCTCGTCCTCCTCCATCTGCGCGTTGGCGGAGATGGCGAGGGCCTTGAAGCCGATCTTCAGCGACTCGCCGAGGGCGACGACGCCGCGGATCACCGGCAGGCGCCAGATCCGGTGCCGCTGCGCCCAGGGGACGAGCTGCTCGGACTCGACCTCGATCTGCCCCTCGGGGGTGCGGACCGCGACCGCCCAGACGGAGATGCCGCGCATCATCACGCCCTCGAGCACGGCCTGGCCCCCGACCGGGGCGTCGCGCTTGGCGACCAGTGCCCCGTCGGGCATGCGCACGGGATCCCCCCCGTTGGCGGAAGGGGAGCTTTGCTGGGAGGCGAGTGCCGAGCCCGAAGGCGGGCTCACGGGCTACTTCCCGGCCCGGTGCTTGGCGGCGCGGCGCTGGAAACGCTCAACGCGGCCACCGGTGTCGACCAGCTTTTGCTTGCCCGTGTAGAACGGGTGGCACTCGGAGCAGAGCTCTACATGCAAGTCCGCTTTCGTGGAGCGGGTGTAGAACTGGTTGCCGCACGAGCAGTGCACGTTGGCAAGCGTGTATTCGGGGTGGATTCCTGCCTTCATCTCCACCAAGTCTAGAGAACCGGGCAAGCCGTGCCGATGAAGCCCTTGTGCGGAAAGCGATTGGAGCGGTTCTCTTCGGCGGCGCGGCCCTCGTCGTCCTCTACGACTGGGTCGGCATCGGCGGTCCCGGCCTCGACGTCGCGGTCAACAGCGTCGTCTACGACGTGGTCGTCGTCTGCGCCGGTCTCGGCTGCCTGACGAGGGCCCTGCGGGGCGGGCCCGAACGCGCGGCATGGTTCGCGATCTCGGCCTCGATCCTCGCCTGGGCGGCCGGCGAGATCTGGTGGACGCTCTATATAGAAGGCAACCCCTCGGCGCCGTATCCCTCCCCCGCCGACATCGGCTACATCGCCTTCTATCCGCTGGCGATCTACGGGCTGTACCTGCTGGTGCGCGCCCGCGCCGGCGAGCTCGACCGGCGGCTGTGGATGGACGGGGCGATCGCCGCCCTCGGTACCGCGGCCCTGGGAGCGGCGCTGCTCTTCGAGTTCGTCGCCGACCACGCTTCCGGGACGAGTGCCGAAGTCGTGACCACGCTGGCCTACCCGTTCGGCGACGTGGTCCTGATCTCGCTGATCGTCGGGGTGATCGCGCTGACCCGCTGGCGGCCCGGCAGGACGCTGACGCTGCTGCTCGCCGGTCTCGCCGTGATGGCGGTCGCCGACGTCGCCTTCACCCTGCAGACCTACGACGCGATCCCGGGCGGGGCCTGGATCGAACCGATCTACCTGCTCTCGGCGGTCCTCCTTGGCGCCGAGGCGTGGCAGCCCGACGCGGCCCGGATCGACCCCGACGCCCGCTTCGACGGCTGGCGGGAAATGGTCGTGCCGGGGATCGTCGCGGGAGCGATGATCGTCCTCGGCTTCCTCCAGTACCTGCACAGCTCCAGCGCGCTGACCACGGTGCTCTGGTCGCTGACGATGCTGGCGGTGCTCGGCCGATTGGCGCTGAGCCTGCGCGAGAACACCCGGCTGCTGGAAATGGTCCGCACCGACCACCTCACCGGGCTCGGCAGCCAGGCGCGCCTGCGGATGGACCTCGAGGACCGCGGTGGTGGCGACACCGCCGCCCCCCTGACCGTGATCCTGCTCGACCTCAACGGCTTCAAGCACTACAACGACACCTTCGGCCACCCGGCCGGCGACAAGATGCTCGGCCTGCTGGGAAGCCGGCTGCAGGCGAAGATGGCGCCGGAGGGAACCGGGTACCGCCTCGGCGGCGACGAGTTCGTCGTCCTGGTCAAGGGCAAGGCCGGTGACCGCGACGCGCTCGCGGCCCGCGCCGCCGAAGCGCTCTCCTCGCACGGCAGCGGGTTCGACCTCAGCGCCGCCTGGGGAGTCGCCTCGGTTCCCGAGGAGGCGGACTCGGCCGCGGCGGCGATGCAGCTGGCCGACGTGCGGATGTACGCGCAGAAGGAGTCGCGGCGCCTGGCTGGGCCGCTAAGCGCGATCGACCGCGAAGCTCTCGAGCAGAGCCACTAGTACTTCGGTCACCTCGGCCCGGCCCTCCGGCCGCTCGTCGCGGGCGACCAGCATCGCCGCCTCGTCCAGGGCTCCGAGCAGCAGGTGGGCCAGCGGCTTCACCGGCAGCCGGCGCATCTCCCCCGCTTCGATCGACGCGGCCACGCTGGCCTCGATCAGGCCGAGGCCGTTGGCGGCGCCGATCTCGCGCCAGCGCTCCCAGCCGAGGATGGCGGGGGCGTCGTGGAGGGCGATCTGCCGCAGCTCCGGTTTGGCGCACTCGTCGAGGAAGGCCTCGATCCCTGCCCGCATCGCCGCCATCGGACTGTGCAGCTCGGAGCCAAGGACGACGCGGGCGACGCGCTCGGTCGATTCGGCCTCGATCCGTTCGTAGACCGCCTCCAGCAGGCTGGCCTTCTCGCCGAACTGGTGATAGAGGGCGCCGCGGGTAACGCCGGCGGCGCGGACGATCTCCTCGGTGCCGACGTGGTCGTAGCCACGCTCGGTGAAGAGCTGGCGGGCGGCGGCGATCAGGGCGTCGCGGGTCGCCTGGGTGCGCTCGGCCTGGGTTCTCCTCGGCTCTGGACTTACATGCATGCTGTATGTATGTTAGACAGTAGATCGAAGACGCGGGCAATCCGAAGGAGATCGAGCATGACCGACCAGCAGAAGGAAATCCAACTTCCCCAGGGGACGATTCGATACCGCGAGGCGGGCGAGGGAAAACCGGTCGTTTTCGTCCACGGCTACCTGGTCGACCATCGGCTCTGGGACGGCGTCGTGGACCGCCTCTCCGACCGCTATCGCTGCATCGCCCCCGACTGGCCGCTGGCGGCGCACCGCGTGCCGATGAACCGCGACGCCGACCTCTCCCCCACCGGCATCGCCCGGCTGATCGCCGACTTCCTCACCAAGCTCGAGCTCGAGGACGTGACGATCGTCGGCAACGACTCGGGCGGCGCGATCTCCCAGGTGCTGGTGACGAGCCACCCGGAACGGATCGGCCGCCTGGTGCTGACCAACTGCGACACCCACGAGAACTTCCCGCCCGGGCCGTTCAAGGCGATGCCGCCGATCGCGAAGCTGCCGGGCGGGATGTTCCTCCTCGCGGCGCCCTTCCGGATCGAAGCAGTCGCCCGCTACGCCTTCAAGCCCTTCGCGAAGACGAAGATCCCCGACGAGCTGGTGGCGTCCTGGATGGAGCCGGCAAAGACCGACCGCGCGATCCTGCGGGACGCCGGCAAGGTCACCGCGGGGATGCACAAGCGCTACACGCTCGCGGCGGCGGAGAAACTGCGCAGCTCCGACCTGCCGATTCGCCTCCTCTGGGCGCCGGGCGATAAGTACTTCCCGATCTCCTACGCGGAACGCCTCGCGAGCGAAGCGAAAAACGCCTCGATCGAGCCGATTCCGGACGCCAGCACCTTCGTCGCGCTCGATCAGCCCCAGCGGGTGGCCGACGAGATCGCCGAGTTTGCGACCTCTTCCTAAACACCCGACCGAACAGGCGTTCCCAAACAATCGCAAAGAGCATATTTTTCGTCCGACGGGCGGGGGAAGCTTCAGCAACCGCTACAGGACGGAGAAGCAATGCCCAAGCAGATCTTCGACCAGCAACGCCCCCGGAGCACGATGGCCCAGCGCCTCGATGAAGCCTTCGCGGGCTGCGACGAGTGGACCGTAATAGCCGCCCCAAAGCGCCGCGGCACCCTCGACTTCATTCCTACCGCGTCCCGAGCCGTAAAGATCTTCGACGGCACCGAGCTCCTTCAATCCGAGGAGCCGCGGCCGATATAGCGCGGCCGCCCCAAGGGGCGGCCGCGCGAACCTCTCTCGTCAGCCACCTACCGGTGGAACGAGTTGCTCAGGAGTCAACGACGTACAGCGCGCTTGTCGTGACGTAGGCGCCTTCCCAGGTCGCGTTGCCGCTACCGCAGAGTTCACTGCTGCCAGCGGCGATCGGGATACTCGCTTTGACGTGCAGTGTCGCCGGGTTGCCACCTGTAACGGTACCGATGTGGGTGTGGCTGGTTTCGTAGTTGCACGGAACCAGGAACCGTGTGGTTTTCACAAGAGCACCGTTTGAGTAGAGTGTGCCATTGTGTTTCTCGGTCCAATGAACCGAGAGGGAGCCCGGTGCTGACGTTGTCACGTGCCAGTTGTTTGTGCAGCTGCTCCAATTGAGTTCGCTGATTTTGCCTTCCGCCGCTGTTGACGCTGTCCCCCCGGTATGCGTTTCGACTTTGCCAACAACTGTCGAGTTGCATTCGATATTGGCGATAGCGTTTTTGAGCACCACGTGTGTAGGCTCATTGACAGCGTGGATCGTCTCGCTGTTCAGCGCTGGTGTGGCGCCCCCTGTGGTTGTGGTGACGTAGTCCGCCGACGCGCTGGCGGCGAACGCCATCATGGCCGCGGCGGCAACCGCCAGCAGTCCAAGAATCTTGACGTACTTCATGTGTTTCTCCTTGTTCCGGGCAACTCCCTAAGCGCCCGGGTAGATTTCCCGGAGCTTTTAACCTGCGATACCACCAATGGTCAAGGTATTTCGCGCATTGGGAAGAAGAGATGTCCCAAAGCCTTATGACCCACCGGCAAATACGTGCAAATCACGTGGCGCGGATTGGCGCGGGCACCGAAGCGCGCCAGTCACTGGCCGGCTCGGAACACGGCAAAGAGCGCGACCGTAAAGGCGACCGCGCGAAAGCCCTTCTTCCCCCACCCCGTCGCGATCACCGGCGAAGTTCTGCACCCCTCGACTTCACTCAGCTCCGCGTCCCGAGCTTCGCGGACCTTTGACGGGGTCCGAGCTGCTCTAGGCCGAGGCACCACAAGGCCATTTAGTAGCAGCGCGACCGCCCATGTGGGCGGCCGCGCAGAGCTCACTGCCGAGCTATTAGCGAATTACTCGCTAGGAGTTAACGACGTACAGCGAAGCTGTGGTGACGTAGGCGCCTTCCCATCTAGCCGCGCCTTTACCGCAGAGTTCGCTGCTGCCCGCGACGATCGGAATGAATCCTTCGATGTCCAATGTGGCCGGGTTGCCGCCTGTAAGCGTACCGATTGGTGTGTTCGGTTTCGTACACACAAGGAACTTGGAATCGTGTCGCGGTGACCTTCGTGCCGTCCGAGGTGACCACGCCATTGTGTCCACTCGTCCAATCAATCCAGAAGAGGCCAGTGAAATTCACTGTCACATGCCAGTCTGTTTGTGCAGCTGGAAAAAAACATCGAGGTGAAAGCACCTTGCGCCGCGCTCCCGCTTGTCCCGCCGAAATGAGATGAGACTTTGCCTTCAGCTGTCGAGTTGCATTCGATTTTCGCAATAGTGTTTTCGAGGTTCACGTGTGTTGGCTCGTTGACAGCATGGATCGTCTCGCTGTTCAGCGCTGGTGTGGCGCCCCCTGTGGTTGTGGTGACGTAGTCCGCCGACGCGCTGGCGGCGAACGCCATCATGGCCGCAACAACCACCGCCAGCGGGCCGAGGATCTTGCCGAGCTTCATTATCTTCTCCTCTATCCGGCGCTTCGCGCCCAGGTTGACATTTCACCGAGTCCTACTCGGTGCGCGTCACCACATCAAGAAAGGTCAGATACATCGGGAACACCCACTGATGAGCCGCCTGAAATACCGGGCAGAACCACGTGCATATTGCGAACAACCAATCGGCGCGCGCGTCCAAGCACGCCAGCCACGCTCTTCGGCTTCCTTCCTTCCCCGCAATCTCGCAATCACCGGCTCGTGGTCTCGCTTGATCCCTCCCCCGGTGCGCCAACGCTCACTGTTTGCCTCGTCAGGCGATTCAATGTCCGTCAACGACATAGAGTGCGCCTGTCATGATGTAGCCACCTTCCCATTTGGCATTACCGCTGCCACAGAGTTCGCTGCTGCCTAACTCAAGCGGGATTTTGGCTTCGATGTGCAGTGTGGGCGGATTGCCACCTGTAACGGTGCCAATGTGGGTATGGTTGGTTTTGTAATAGCACGGGACGAGGAACCGTGTCGCTTCAACTGTGGTGTTCTCCGAGAACAGTGTGCCGTTGTGGCCGCTGGTCCAATCCAGGTAGATCGCGCCCAAGGATTTCGCTGTCACGTGCCAGCTGTTTGTGCAGTTGGTGAAGGTCAAGGCTTTAAGTGCACCTGTAGCCGCATCCCCACTTGTCCCGCCTGTATGGGTTTCGACAGTACCTTCGGCTGTGGAGGTACATTCAATTTTGGCGATCGCGTTTGCAAAGCTTACGTGCCTGCCCGCGTCGCTGACTGTGTGAATCGCGACGCTATTCAGGGCAGGTGTCGCACCGCCTGTGGTGGTGGAGACGTAGTCTGCCCAAGCGGCGCCCGCGAAAGCCATCGGACCCGCAGCGACAACCGCCAGCAAGCTGATGGTCTTGAGGAACTTCATCTCATCTCCTTGGTTGGATACTTCGAACCAGAACCTGGTTTTCCACTAAGTTCTTAGCGGTTTGTGGCATCTCCGGCAAGAGGGTTGGTCGCACAGGAGGAGCTAGCCCTGAGTCTCGGGTGCCACCGGCAGAACCACTTGCAAGCTGCGGGCAACAGATCAGCGCGGGCGTCGAAGCATGCCGGTCACCGTCTTGCGCCTTTGCGGCTCGCGACATGGGCATCCTCGACGGGGGGATACATCAAACCGAGTAACCGCTGGCGACATAGCTGCGACCCCCAGTCGGGGGTCGCGTGAT
>JBIOTO010000089.1:0-36587 GCA_044865945.1 Solirubrobacterales bacterium | reverse complement strand
ACGCGGAGGCTATTCGGCCATCCGCGCCGGTGCGATCGACTCGCTTGCTGGAACTGCTCCTACTACTTCTTGCCCTTCTTCTTTCCGCAGGAAGCGATGTTCAGCTTGAACTTGTTGTTGTTCTTCTTCTTGCCGTTCTGAGCCTTCATCTTCACGATCGCCCGCTGCGGCTTGGCGCAGGTGTTGACCGAGTTGACGAGCAGGCTCTTCTTGCCGCCCTTCATGTTGAGGACGAACTTGCTCACCGGCACGTCCGGCACCGTCCGGAAGACCGTCTTCAGGCCTCCGGTGCTGCCGCTGCTGATCACGCCGCGGAGGTAGATCTCCACCTGACCGCGAAGGTCAACCAGCAGGTCCGGCAACTTGTTGTTGGAGGAGACGAGGTACACCTTCCCCTGCAACTTCTTGTCGAGCAACGGCGATTTCGCCCACGCCTTGCCGTAGACCGAGGCCTTCGGGCAGGTCTGCGAGGCGAGCTGCGGCCGGGTGCAAACGGTGCCGATGTGCCCCTGTTCGAGGAACAGCGAGCGCGGCATCGTTACCGCCGTGCGGGCCATGTTGGCATCGCCGTTACGCGCGGTCAGGGTCGCCTTCAGACGCGGATACTTGTTCCGCTTCGTGCCGCCGAAGAGCTGGATGTTCAGCTTCGGCTTGAAGGCGAGTTTGTTGCATTCGGTCGCCTGGAACGGATCGTTGACGGGATAGGAGCTGAACGCGGCCGGATTGGTCGGGTCAGCACCGCCACCGTTGATCGCCCCCGTCGTCGCCTGCGCGGCGCAGTTCGTCGGGTTGAGCATGAACTGGCTACGGTCGAGGTCGAGGTCGATCGCGCGGATGTCCAGCTTCACCCCTCCGAATACGTCGGGGATGAGATCGGAGACCGCGTGAATCTGAGCGGTTTCCGGATCGACGTTGAGCGCCACCCGGACGACCACGGTGCCGAGGTCGAACGGGCCCGCCACCGCCGGCGTGATCGTCACCAGCGAGAGCGCGGCGCCCTTGTATGGACCGGCGAGGTAGGCGCTGCCCGTCAGCTGCAACGGGTTGGCGCCCGAGCCGGACTTGGTCGTGACGCTGCCGAGTCGGCTCGCGGTCGAGCAACTCGGGCTCGCGGTCTCGGCCCCCCCGCTCTTGCCGGCGGCGGCCGCGATGGCATCCTCCGGGCAGTACGGGATGCCGGCGAGTTTGCCGGTCAGGCCCTTCGGCAGGGTGACGTCGACGACTTTGAGCTCCTGCTCGCCGTCGCGGCGCCCGATGTTGACGTGGAACGGCGAGTACGCGCCGCCTTTGCTGCTGTCAACTTTGGCTTTGTAGAGCGGGGTGAACTTCCGCTCGGCCAGCGTTTTCGGACAGCCGCCCCCGGTCGGGTCGTCGCTCAGGGTGACCGAGGCGGTGGCGGGCTTCGATTCGCCCGGTCGCGCCCACGGTTCGAAGTGGCTCGTCCCAGACGCCGAACAGATCGGCGGGCTGGTCAGAACCTCTTTGGAGCCGTCGAATTTCACTTTCACCGATTCGAACGGCACCTGCGGCAGGCCCTCGGGCAGTTTGCCGGAGAACTCGCCGGTCAGCTGATCGGTGATCACCGCGGTCAGGTCGCCGGTCGTTTTGTTGGCCTTGACGTGGCCGACGAGACGGGCGGCGATGCCCTCTTTCTCGCTCTTTGCTTCGAGCAGAATGCGGAACAGTTCGCCCGATTCGGGGTCACTGCTTTTCTGTTCGCCGACATAGACGTCGCCGATCAGCGGCTCCGCCAGCGGCGCCGATTTGACTTCGACGGTGCCGATGTCGGATGCGTCCGGGCAGTCGTTGTCGTAGACGCGAACGCCCTTCTTGAACTCACTGTCTTTACAGGCAATGAGACCCTGCGCCCCAGCCGGGTTTAGGCCCATGCCGTTCGGCATGGTGATTTCGGCCTTGCGGACGTGGGACTGCATGATGCCTTCGGTCCCTTCGACTTCCCCGCCTTCTTTGGCGGGATCGAATGGCAGCGTGGTCTCGATGGTCGCCGGTGCGGGCGAGTCGACCTGGTTCGTTCCCGGATCGACGTGAATAGCGATGTCGAACGGGACTTTGTCGCAGCCAGTCGCCTGGGTGCCAGGCGGCAGTTTCGCCTCGAACGGAGTCGAGCCGGCCGGGAAGGTCGGGTTCGGTTCACCCCACGACTCGGCCCGGAACCAGGTCGAGTAGAGGGTCTGCCATTCATTCGGGTCGTAGCAGGTGGTCGGCAGGCTGATGTAGGTGCCGTTGCCTTTGCCGGCCGCTTCGACATTGCCGGCTTCCTGGCCGAAGTTCACCAACCGGCTTTTCAGGGTCGAGAACGGCGCTGAGGGTTCAGGCAGCGGAATCGTGAAGCTCTCGTGGAAGTCGTTCTCCCAGGCAACTTCGGTTTCCAGGTAGACGACTTTGCTGAACGCGATCACGAAACCGAAGCGGGCGGGTTCGCCTTCGTCGGGTTCGATGTTGTAGACCGGAACTTTGGTCCCTTTGGCGGGATCAGGTGCGACCACGAAACCAACCGGCAGGAATTTGCCCGGTTCCAGTGGGTTCGGAACGGCGTTGGCGGTGTTCACCACCAGCGTCACTTCCTCGCGGCCGACGATCGAGCCTTTCGGACAGTTAGGAACCTGTACGAATTTGCCCGGTTCGGTTTCCACTTTCGTTTCGAAGGCGGCTTTCGAACACTTTTCCGTCGCCTGTGGGTTAACGGTCAGACCCGGTGGCAAGTCAACGCGCAGGGTTTTGATCGTTTTGTCTTTGTAGGGCGGAACGTCTGCCGGATCAACTTTGATCGGTTCGACGACGCCCGGGACTACGACATCGTGCTGAATGATGTACTGGGTGAACCCGATTGGTGGGTGCCCCCCAGCCTGCGTAAACAGCTGTTCGTCCGGCGATTCAGCCGAACAGAACGGGGTGTCTGAATAACAGGTGCCGGCCTGGAATCCGTTTTTGGATTCAGGCGTTTGCCCCTGTGGTTCGATGATGTCCTGGGTGTCCGCCTGTGCCATTACCGGCAAGGCGGCCAATGCCCCGAGACAAAGAAGCAGCAGCGCAAGCGAGCGCTTAGCCATCAATTCCCTCCTCGTTTTTCCCTTAACGAAGACGCCCCCTGAAGCGCCCTATGTACAACTCTCCCGCTACAGAACATACACAGCTGTGCAGGTCTTTCAAGTTCCTACCCAACTTACTACCCAGGTAACCGTGACACCAATCTGTGACGTGACACAGATCGATGTTTACTCACTTCTTATGTTTGCCGCCCTTGCCTTTGCCGCAGGGGGTCCGCAGCTTCGGCTTGCGGTTCACCTTCTTGCCGTTCTGGGCTTTGATGCGGATGATCGCCTGGACGGGCTTGGCGCAGAGGTTGGTGGAGTTGACCAGCAGCCCTTTCTTGCCACCCGGCAAAGTCAGCACGAACTTGCTCACCGGCACGTCGGGGACGCGACCGAAGGTGGTGCGAATGCCGCCGCGGAAGCTGTCGATCCGGCCGGCCAGGTCGATCGTCACCTGGCCCCGCAGATGGGCGACCATGTCCGGCAGCGTGTTGTTGGAAGACCGCAGGTAGACCGGGCCTTCGAGCGGTTTGCCGAGCAGCGGCGAGAAGGCGCGGGCCTTGCCGTAGATCGAGCGTTTCGGGCAGTTCTCGGCCGCGAATTGGACCCGGGTGCAGACCGTCGCCAGGCTCGCCTGGTCGAGGAAGAGCGCGTGCGGCAGGGCAACCGAGGCCTTGCGGATGTTGGCGTCTTTGCCGCGCGCCTTCAGCACCGCGCGCAGCTTCGGGTGCTTGGCGCGCTGGGTCTTGCCGAAGAGGCGGATGTTGAGCTTCGGCCGGAACTTCAGCTTGCGGCAGCCGGTCGCCTGGAACGGGTCGGAAACCGGAGCGGCCGAGAAGGCGGCCGGGCTGGTCGGGTCTCCCCCGCCACCGGCGATCGTGCCGGCGGTCGCGCCTTTACGGCAGTTGGTTCCGGTCAGGGCGAAGTCCTTGCGGTTGACGTTGACGAAGACCGAACGAAGGTCGAGCTTGGCGCCGCCGAAGACGTCGGGGATCGCGTTCGTCCGCGGGTTGATCTGCGCGGTTTCGGGCTGGAGGAAGAGCGGCACCCGGACCACCACGTTGCCGAGGTCGAACGGCCCCGCCACCGCCGGCGTCACGACCACCAGGGAAAGCGACGCCCCTTTATATGGACCGGCGAGGTAGACGTCGCCACCAATTTTCAGCGGCGAGCCTCCGGTCCCGGCGAGCACACTGGCACCGCCGATCCGGCTGTCGTCCGGGCAGCTGGCGTTTTTGCGCTCCGCCAGCCCCGAGCGATTGGCGGCGGCGGTGATCTCTTTCGGCGAGCAGTAGGGAACGCCCTTCAGCTTCGCGGTCGCGCCTTCCGGCAGGGTGATGTCGACGCCCTTCAGCTCCTGCTGTCCCTGCGGCCGGGTTATCTGGGCCGTGAATGAGGTGAACGTCTTCGCCTTGGTCGTCTCCGGCTTGGCGTTGAAACCGGGGGCGAAGGGTCGCTCGGCCATCGTTTTCGCGCATTTGTCGCCGCCTGGGGCTTTGCTCAGGGTGAAGCCTTTTTCCTGCGGACCCTGGTCGGGGGTCCCCGACCAGGCGGTCATCGCGTGGGTGGCGGCGTTCGGCCCGCAGGTCGGCGAGCTGGTCAGCACGCCCTTGCCGTCGTCGAAGTCGAGCTTGACCGAGGTGAACGGCACCTGGGGGTTGTCCTTGAAGACGGTCGTCAGCTGGCCGGTCAGCGGATCTGCCTTGACGTTGCCGATCAGGCGGACGTCGACCCCGTAGCGGGTCGAGACCGCGTTGAGGAAGATCCGATAGAGGTTGCCCGACTCCGGGTCGCGGCTCAGCTGCTGGCCGAGGTAGACCGATCCGCTCAGCGCGCCCGCCGGCAGCGGCGGCGTCTCGATCGCGGCGGTCCCGATCTTCGAGCCCGGCGGGCAGGCGACCGGGTTCCGCGTCCCCTTGCCGAACTGCTCGGTGCTGCAGGCCTGCAGCCCCGGCGCGGCGGCGGGGTTGAGGCCCATGCCGCGCGGCAGGGTGACGACCGCGTCCTTGACGTTGGAGTTGGCGATCGCCGTGCCGGACTGCTCGAAGGGGACCTTGACATCGACCAGCGGTCCGCTCGGCGAATCGGTTACCTGGGTGCCGGGGTCGATGGCGGTGGTCGGCTGGAAGGGGACTTTGTCGCAGCCGGTCGGCTTGATCCCCGGCGGCAGGGTCGACTCGAAGTAGGAAGACCCGACGGGGAAGTTCGGGTTGGGCTGCTCGACGGAGTCGGCCCGCAGCAGGGTCGAGTAGACGTGCTCGAAGCCGGCCTGGGCGGGGTCGAAACAGGTACTGGGAAGGGTGAGAAAGGTGCCGTTGCCGGCGCGACCCTGGAACACCAGCCGGTTTTTCAGAATCTCGCCGATCGGCGATTTAGGCACCGCGATCGTGAACCCCTCGTGGTAGTCGCCGGACCAGTCGACGTCGGCTTCGAGGAAGACTTCCTCGTTGAGGATGCGGAAGCCGAAGCGGGCCGGCTGCCCGTCCTTCGGCACCAGGTTGTAGACCGGCACTTTGGTGAGACCGTCGAGCGCGGGCGCTGGGAGGCCTTCCAGCGAGGCGGTCACCGCGCTGGTGCCGACCTGCGAGCCCGGCGCGCTGACCGCGCACTGTTCGGCCTGGAAGCTCGCCAGCTCGCACTGCGGCGTCGCCTGGGGGTTGACGCTGAGGCCGACCGGGAGGTCGACCCGCAGGGTCTTGAGGGTCCCGACCGGATTCTGGGTCCCGGGTATCGGCACGCCGGGGATGAGTTCGAACGGTTTGTTCTTGACGATGAACTGGGTCAGCCCGACGTTCGGATGGCCGGCAGCCTGGGTGTAGAACTGCCCCGGCGTCTGCGGCGTGCATTCGGGCAGGTCGGTGGTGCAGGTCCCGGCCTGCCAGCCGTCCTGGGCGCTGGGCGGATTGTTCTGCGGGGCGATGATGTCGCCGGTGTCGGCTGAGGCGGCAGGGGCCAGCGCCAGCAGCGCCAACGCCGCCAGCACGATTCCGGTCGCGAACCCCCTCTGCATCGGGCGTCGTCTACCCCGCGAATCGGCGTGCCTAAACAAGGCGCTGCCTCGCGACTACTTCTTCGGCTTCCCGGCCTTCTTGCAGCCCGGGGTCCGCAGCGGCAGCTTCTTCACCTTCAGCTTCTTCCCGTTCTGGGCTTTGAAGCCGAGGACGGAGCGGTTCTTGCTTTTACAGAGGTCGCGGGAGTTGACCAGCAACCCTTTGCCGCCGCCCTTCATGTTCAGCACGAACTTGCTGACGGGAACGTCGGGAACCGAGGAGAAGACGGTCTTCATCCGCCGCTTCGAGGAGCTGATCACGCCCCGCAGCCGCACGTTCACCTGACCCTTGAGGTCGGCCAGGAGGTCCGGGAGTTCGTTGTCGGACGAGACCAGGTACACGGGGCCGGCGACCGGGTCGTCGAGCAGCGGCGACTCGGCCCGCGCGAAGCCGTAGACCGAACGGGCCGGGCAAGCCGCGGCGGCAAGCTGCACGCGGGTGCAGATGGTCCCGATGTGGCTTTGATCGAGGAACTGGGAGCGGGGAAGCGTCAGCGCCGCCCGCTTGATGTTGGCGTCGCCAGGGCGGGCGACGAGGGTCGCGCGGAAGGCCGGATGGCCGTTGCGCCGCATCTTCTTCCGCCCGCCGATCAGCTTGGTGAAGAGTTTCGGGCGGAATTTCAGCGCCCCGCAGTCGCTGGCCTGGAAGGGGGCGCTGACGCCGAAGGCGCTGAAGGTCGCCGGATCAGCCGGGTCGGCGCCGCCGCCGTTCAGCGCGCCGGCGGTGGCGGAGGCCTCACAGCTGGTCGGGTTGAGGGTGAAGTTCGGCCGGTCCATCTTCAGGTCGACCGAGCGGATGTTGAGCAGGGCGCCGCCGAAGACGTGCGGGATCGGGTCCGAGAGGGCGCGGATCTGCGCCGTCTCGGGGTCGACGAACAGCGCCACCCTCACCACGACCGTGCCGAGATCGAACGGCCCGGCCGTGGCGGGGGTGATCACTGCCAGGGAGAGAGGGGCCCCCTTGTAGGGACCTGAGAGGAAGACCTTGCCCTGGATCTTGTAGGGACTGGGACCGCTGCCGGCGGCGACCGCGGCGCTGCCGACCTGGCTCGCGGCCGGGCAGCTCGGGCTGGCGTTCTCTTCCTCGCCGCCCCTGCCACCCGCCGCGGCGATCGCCGCCTCCGGGCAGTACGGGATGCCGCGCAGCTTGCCGGTCATCCCCGGCGGCAGGACGACGTCGGCGCCCTTCAGCTCCTGGGCGCCGTCGGGCCGGGTGATCTGGATCGAAAGCGGGCTGAAGGCGCCGGCCTTGGTGCTTTCCGGGGCCGCCCCGAAGCCGGGGGCGAAGGGCCGCTCGGCCATCGTTTTCGCGCATTTGCCGCCACCCGGCGCGTTGGCGACCGAGAAGCTGTCGTCCGGGTGCGCGGCCGGGTTGCCGGACCACGGGGTCATCGTCGTGGTCGTCTGGTTGGGTCCGCAGGTCGGCGGGCTGGTCAGCACCGCGCGGGCGCCGCCGTTGAAGGAGAGGTCGACGGAGGTAAACGGAACCTGCGGGGTGTCCGCGATCGTCGTCGTCAGCTGCCCGGTCCGCGGGTCGGCGCGGACGTTGCCGATCAGGCGCACCGAGATCCCGTAGCGATCCGACTTGGCTTCGATGAAGATCCGGTACTCGTCGCCGGAGGTCGGGTCGCGGCTGAGCTGTTTGCCGACGTAGACGTTGCCTTCGAGCGCTTCTTCGGGTTGGGGGTTGGCGATGTCTTTCAGCGGCGGCGATTCGATCTTCGCCCTGCCGACGATCGACTCCGGCGGGCAGGCGACCGGGTTTTCGGTCCCTTTGCCGAACTCGGCGTCTTTACAGGTCTTGAGGCCGTTGGCGGCGGAGGGGTTGAGCCCCATGCCCTTCGGCAGGGTCACCGTCGCCTGCTTGGTGTGAGAGCTGTCCTGTTCGTTCTCTTCGGTTCCGAAGTCGGGGATCAGGTGCGGGACGGTGACGTCGACCGACACCCCGGCGGGAGAATCGGTCTGGTCGGTGCCCGGGTCGACCGCGATCTCCGGGTCGTAGGGAATCGTGCCGCACTCTTTCGGTTCGGTCCCCGGCCCGCTGGTTTCGCTTTCGGGCGGGATCGGCGACTCGAAGAACGAAGAATTGCTGGGGAATTCGGGATCGGGTTCTTCGTAGGAGTCGGCGCGGAGGAAGGTCGAGTAGAGCTGGCCAGAGGGTCCGCCCGGCAGGTCGCCCGGTTTCCAGTCGTCCGCGTAGGCGGGCCCGAAGCAGGTGGTCGGCGTGGTCAGGAAGGTGCCGTCGCCGGAGCGGCCGTCGAAGACCAGCCGGTTTTTCAGGATCACCCCTTTCTGTCCCGTCAGCAGACCGAGCACTTTGCCCAGATCGGCCGGCAGGGCTTCCGGCACATGAATCGTGAATCCCTCGTGGAAGTCGCCCGAGGAGTCGACGTCGCCTTCGAGGTAGACCTCGTTGCCGGCCAGTTCGAGGCCGAAGCGCGCCGCCTCACCCTGGATCGGTTCGACGTTGTAGACGGGGACCCTGGTGACGCCGTCCACCGGAGCGATCGGGCCCAGGGGACCGGCGGCGGTGACAAAGCTCTCGCCGACCTGCGATTCGGGAGGGCATCCGCTGGCGCCGGCTTTGAAGACCGTGAGTTTGCAGCGGACGGTGGCGCTGGGGTTGACGCTGAGACCGACGGGGAGGTCGACGCGGACGGTCTTCAGTTCGCCGACGGGGGCTTCCCCGGGCGGCGGGCCGTGTTTGATGATGAACTGGGTGAAGCCCCAGTTGGGATGGGCCCCGGCCGTGTCGAAGAACTGGTCGGGCGTAGCGATCGAGCAGGTTTCGGCGCCGACGTCATAAGGGGCTTCTTCGTTGCAGGTTCCCGCCTGCCAGCCGGAGTCAACGCTGGGGTGGGTTACATCGCTGGGGGCGATGATGTCGTCGGTGTCGGCGAGCGCGAACGCCGGCAACATCAGGGCCAGAAGGCCGGTGACCAAGAGCGTCCGCAGGGCGATTTGCCGCTTCAATTTTTCCTCCCAGTAAGCATTCTCGACGAATAACCTACCCGAAATTGATGACATGAGTCAATAATTTTTGGTAATGTCGCCTCATGCCACCCCAAGACGGTTTTCCCCACAACGGACACACCTCAAACGGCAATTCCGCTGCACATAAGGCGGAAAATGGCCACAACGGCGCGCGCTCGGCGGTTCCAGTCAACTGGGAGCATCTGGCGCGGGCCACCGCTCACCCCCTGCGGGTCTCGATCCTCGAAATCCTCGGAATCGACGGCGGCAGGGTCCTCTCCCCCAGCGATCTCAGCCGCGAGCTCCAGATCCCCCTCAGCAACACCAACTACCATGTCACCGAGCTGGCGAAATCGGGCTTGATCGAACTGGTGCGGGAGCGACAGGTGCGCGGCGCCACCGAGCACTTCTACCGCCTGCCGGGCACCGGCGGGACGGCGGAGCGCGAGGAGCAGCCGGTCGAGGATTCGGAGCGCGCCTGGGCGATGGCTTGACGCCGCGCCCAGGCGCCCAGCCCTAAATCCGGGGGCGCCAGCGGTCGATCAGTTGGGGGATGACGAGCGAGCGCTCCAACTCCCAGCTGCGCGAGATCATCCGCATCCAGACGGAGATTGCCGCCAGCGACCTCGACCCCGCGGCGACCATGCAACTGATCGCCGAACGGGCCCAGGAGCTGACCCGATCCAGCAGCGGGGTGATCGAGCTGGCCGAAGGCGAGGAGATGGTCTACGCGGTGACCACCGGCGAGGCGACGCCCTACCTGGGGACCTCGCTGAAACGGGCGACCAGCCTCTCGGGGCTCTGCGTGCGCGAAGGCAGGGTCCTGCGCAGCGACGACACCAGCGACGACCCCCGCGTCGACGCGGTTGCCTGCCGGCGGGTCAACGCCGCCTCGATGATCTGCGTGCCGCTCGCCCACCGGGGCGAGACGGTCGGCGTGCTCAAGGTCTACTCGCCGCGGGCCCACCACTTCGACGATGGCGACGTGGAGACGCTGGAGCTGCTGAGCGAACTGATCGCCGCCCAGCTCTCCCACGCCAACCTCTATGAGGCCGAGTCGCGCGAGAGCCGCCAGGACGCGCTCACCGGTCTGCCCAACCGCCGCGCCTTCGAAGAGCGGCTGCCGGTCGAGCTCTCCCGCTTCTCCCGCTCGGGCCGGCCGCTCTCGCTGGTCCTGCTCGACCTCGACGGCTTCAAGGGCGTCAACGACCGCCTCGGCCACCCGGCCGGCGACGGGGTCCTGCGTGAGATCGCGGCCGTCCTTCGGGACTCGCGGATGACCGACGACTGCTTCCGGATCGGCGGCGACGAGTTCGCGATCCTGATGCCGGGGACCACCGCCGAGGAGGCGGAGATCGCCGCGCGGCGACTGGCGGAGGAAGTGCGCGGCGCCGAGGTCGGCGACGGCGAGATCGGTGTCTCCTTCGGCATCGCCACCAGCGAGAGCCTCGACGGCGAGGCGCTCGTGGCGACCGCCGACCGGGAGCTGCTGGCGGCCAAGGACCGCCTCTACAGCCGCGGCTAGCGGCCCTTCCTGACGATCACCGTGCGGCCGTCGGCGAGCCGGTAGACGGTGCCGACCGCGACGCCGCGGCCGACCACCCGCTGACCGGGCTCGAGCTTCAGGGGCTTCACCCGCTGGTCGCGGCCGGCGACGACGGCGTCCCGCTGCCGAGTCTGGGCAGCGGGCTCCTGGTCCTTCTCGGTCAGGGCCGAGGTGAGGTCGAGCGAGGAGAGCGCCGCCAGCAGGAAGGCGACCGAGAGGACGATCCCGAGGTCGAAGAGGTTGACGAGGCCGTCAAGCGGGTCGCCGGCGCGGTCGTCGCGGGCGCGGGCGCGGGCGGTGACCCTCACGGCGCCACCGCCCAGTGGCTTTGGCCGGCCGGGGCGCCGTTGCTCGCGGGCGGCGAGGAGAGCCGGGCGGCGACGTACTCGACGTCGGAGTAGTCCTGGGCGTAGAGGCGGTCGCGAACCAGCGAGATCGAGAAGGCGATGGCGCCGACGAGGAGGCCGGCGACGGTCACCCCGAAGGCGACGCGCAGGTTCTCGGTCAGGGTGGCGACGTCGCCGTCGGCGAGGCCCGCAAGCGCCGGCGAGAGCGGGATCAGGGTCCCCATCAGGCCGAGCGCCGGGCCCAGGCGGACGAGAATCCGGGTCCGCTCCAGCTTGCGCAGCGAGCGGTAGTCGTACTCGGCCAGGATCTTCGCGGCGCGGGCCTCGCTGTCGTGCGCTCCCCGCTGGGCGACGAGGTCCGACAGCACCTCTTCCATCGCCGGATTTCGGGCGGTCGGCAGCAGCGCGCCCACCGCCTGCTCCCGCATCCCCGCGGCCAGCCTTCCCCGGCACTCGGCGATCGCGCGATCGAGCTGCCAGAGGCCGCGGCCGCGCCGGCGCCAGAGCTCCATCGCCAGGGCGCCGGCTTCGACGACGGCGATCGCCAGCGCGACCAGGGCAAGGATCAGGACCGGCACCCGCAGCGCTTCAGAGACCTCGAAGAGGAGCTGCTCGACGTTCACGGCAGCAACCTCCTCGCCTCACTGAAGGCGCCGAGGCCCAGCAGTCCCGCGGTGACCAGCAGCCCGAGCGCGGCGCCGGGGAGGCCGAAGCCGCTGCTCTCGTTCTCGGGGCTGCCGGCGCGGGCGCCCGGTTGCTCCTTTGGCTCGGACGTGGCCGCCGCGGGCGCGCTCAACAGCTGGCCGCTGACGGGCGCGCCCGCGGGTGCCTGACTGGTCGCCGCGGTTTTGCGGGAGGGCTTGGGTTGGCGCTCGGGCGGGGCGGCGGTCGGGGCCGGGCCGGAACCCGAGGGCCCGCTGACCGAACCGCCGGTCCCAGTCGCGGCGCCGTGGTCGGGCGCCTCGCGGTCGCGGCGAGTCCCTCCCCCCTTGCGGTCCGGCCCTGCCAGCGGCGGCCCGACCTGGACGGTCACCACCGCCGAGCTGCCGGTGCTGTCGCCCGGGGTGGTAACGCCGACGACCACGTCGAAGCTGCCCTGGCGGGTGAAGGTGTGGCTGGCCTTGGCGCCGCTGGCCGAGCCGCCGTCGTCGAAGTACCAGGAGTAGGTCAGGTCCTCCCCCGCCCCGGCGCCCTCGACCGCGGCCGAGAAGCGCACCGTCTTCCCCGGCCGCGTCCGCGGGGTCGAGGCCTCGGCCGTGACCCGCAACGGCGAGCCTTTGCGCAGGACGATCGTCACCCCCTGCGGGGCCTCGAAGGAGTCGCTCGCGTTGAGGTCGCCTGAACCGCCGCTCGGGCGCAGGAACGAGGTGCCGGCGGGGCTGGCGTAGACGACCGGTGGGCCGTCGTCGAAGGAGCCGGGGTCGAGCGCCTGGTCGCGGCTGAGCAGGACCGAGCCTCCGGCCGGCCGCAGGACTTCGAGATAGGAGAAGCCGAAGGGGTCGGCACCCGCCGCCTCGATCAACGCCGCCAGCGAGAAGCCGGTGACGGCCTGGCTGCTCTCGCCGCTGCCGGAGCGCAGCAGGTAGTCGCGCCCGACCACGTCCTCGCCGCCCGCCATCGCGTCGAGCGAAAGTGTCTGCTGGCTACCGCCGGGAGAGACGACCGTGGCCCGCGCCGCGTCGGCGCGGGCGGCCTCGATCGCCGGCGTCGCCAGGGTCGATACCGCGAGGGCGAAGGTCGCGATCAGGAGCCGAGCGAGTAGCTGACCGTGAAGCATCCGAAGTCGGTCCCCGGCGCGTAGAAGCCGGCGAAGGTCGAGGTGGCGGTGCCGGCCGGAATCGCCCCCGGCACCCGGTCGTAGGTGACGGTGCCGCCGCTCCGCTGCACCGAGGCGGCCCGGCCGAGGTCGAGGTTGACGATCACCTGGCGCTCGGCCGGAGCTTCGCCCTCGGCGACCGAGAAGATCGCCCGCGAAGAGCCGCCGCCGAGCTCAATCTCCGGCGCGCTGGTCCGCAGGTCGATTTCGTGGGCGCCGTAGAGGAAGCGGACGCCGCCGTTGAAATAGATCGCCGCCCGGTCGTCGGCGGGATCGGCCGGGTTCGCCCCGGCGTCGTGCCAGCCGTTGGCGAAGGGGAAGCCGAAGGCGTAGGTCAGCGGCAGCGAGCTACCGGCGCGAACTTCGGGCGCGGCCGCGGTGGCGCCGCCGGAGACGCTCGTCCCCTCGCCGGTGTTGACGTAGCGGATGAACGAGTCACGCACGCTCCAGCTGAGGCTGGCGCCGGTGACGTCGACCGCGCCGGGTGGGCGCGTGGCGACCGGCAGCGGGTCTTCCGGGGCCGGTCCGGCGGAGCTCGGCAGCGAGCAGCCGGTGTTCTGCTCCTCTGATTTGGCGGCAACGGGAGCGGCCTGGGGAAGATCCTCGTCCGCTGCCGAGAGGGTTCCGAAGACGCCGCTGGGCCGGCGCTCGAGGCCGAGCTTCTCGGCCAGGTCACGCACCGCAGGCCGAGTCAGTTCCAGACGGAGGCCGCTGAGCCGAGCGCTGCCCCGGGCGGGGTCGATCTGACGCCGGCCGCCCTTGAGCACGCGGAAGAGACCCGAAGCGCTACCGGCGAGCTTCCCTGCCACTCCGCCGCGACGGCCAAGGGTGAGACGGAGGTCGCCGAGCCGCGCCGCTCGCCTGCCCTTCCGCAACGAGATACCGCCGCCGAAGCGAAGCACCGTCGCGGTGGAGCCGACCAGTCCGGTCCGGACGGGAAGCACGATCCGCTGGGCACCCCCCTTGGCCGCGCCCAGCGGGGCGATCGCGACCCCCTCGGCGCGCAGCGCCTTGGCGGCCGGCCCACCCACCTCCAATACGGCCTGTCCCGGGGCGGCCGCCGCCGGAGCGGCAGTGACCGCCACCAGGGCGACGGCGATCGCGAACCCCCGGATCACCCAAGACCTGCCGTGATCGTCACCGGGTCCAGTTCGGTCCCGGCTTCGTAGAAACCGGAGAACGAGGAGGCGCCTTCGGCGGTCAGCGTCGCCGGCACCTCCGGCCAGGTCAGCGTGTCGCCGCCGTCCGACCAGACCGGGGTCACCGCCGCCGTCGCAAGCTCGGCGATACGGACGTCCTCGCTTTCGGCCGGCGGGCCGATTTCGGTTTTGACGTCGCCGACCAGCCACGACCCCTCGCTGCCGATCTCGATTTCGAGGTCCGAGAAGCGGACTTCGTTGATCCCGTGGCCGGGCTTGGCCCATTTGACCGCGCCGCCGCTGGCGAGGGTCAGGGCCTCGACGGCGCCGTTCGGCACGGCGGTCAGCGAGCCGCTCGAACCGGGGAAGCCATAGGTCGTCGCCGGGCTGGTCAGCGGGCCGGTGGCGGTGGCCCCTCCGAGGACTTCCTGCGAGCCGGCCGGCGGCGCGGTGAGCACGTAGGCGCGCCAGGAGGACTTGAAGCCCCAGTCGATCGCGCCGGAGACGACCGGCCGGGTGACCGCGGCCGGTTTGGGCTTCGGGGTCTCGGTGGAGGTCAGCCGCGCGGAGAGCCAGAGCATGCCGACACCGTTGTGGCGCAGGGCACGAGTCAGGCCGAGCTTCTCGCGCACGACCTTGGCCGCCTCCGGAGTGAAGCGGAGCACCGCTTCGCTGAGCCGGACTGAACCGGCGGCCGGATCCAGCTGTGCCGGAGCGAGCCTGAAGACGGCCGTCTCCTGTCCGTCGAGGAGGCCGCTGAGGGTGCCGGCGACGAAGTCGAAGTGGATGCTGGTGAGGGTCGTCTCGCGACTGCCCTTGCGGAAGCTGAGGCTGCCCGAAGTGCTGGCGGTTGCCTTGGTGGGGTCCAATGCGACGATCGGCAGCCAGCCCCCGGCGACCAGCTTTGCGCCCTGGCCGCTGAGGGTCCGGCCTTTGTCGTGCTGGGCGAGCTTCAGCTCGGCGCTGCCGGTGGCGTTTGCGGCCCAAGCCGATGACGCGGCCAGCAGCCAGACGCAGGCCAGGGCGCCGAGGGCGATTCCCCCGGCGAGCAGGCCGTTCTCATTCAGTCGCTTCCGATCCATCTCTGCGGTCTTCTCCTTTGACTGGTGCGCGGCAGCCTTATTAGGGTGCCCTAATAAATCCACACTAACACGATCGGAATTAGAGCGCCCTAATGCCTTCCTTCGGCAGCCAGGCGACGTGCAGGGCGGTGCGGCCGCCCACCGCGCTGAGCTCGGCGTCGGCCCGCCAGACCCCGGCGAGCAGGTCGCTGGTCAGAACCTCGGCGGGGTTGCCGCTGACGACCGTCCGCCCCTCCGAGACGACCACCGCGCGGTCGGCGACGGCGACCGCCAGCGCCAGGTCGTGGACGACGAGCAGGACCGCGAGCCCCCCGTCGGCGAGGCCGCGCAGCAGGGTCGCGATCCCGACCGCGGCGCCGAGGTCGAGCTGCGAGGTCGGCTCGTCGGCGATCAGCACCGGCGTCTCCTGGGCGAGCCCGATCGCGATCTGGACCCGCTGCAGCTCGCCTCCCGAGAGGGTGCTCAGCTGCCGCTCGGCAAACCGCAGTACGCCGGCCCTCTCCATCGCCGCCTCGATCGCGTCCCGGTCTTCCCCCCGCAGGCGGCGCAGCGGTCGCAGGTGCGAGGAGCGCCCGATCGTCACCGCTTCGCGGACCACGACCCCGGCCGGGACCGGCATCCGTTGCGGGACGAAGGCGCGCAGGCGGGCCAGCTCGCGCCCCCGCAACCTCGGCAGCACCCGTCCCGTCCAGCGCACGTCGCCGGCCGAGTAGGGCCGCAGCCCGGAGACGGCGCGGACCAGGGTCGACTTGCCGGCGCCGTTGGGGCCGACCACCGCGACCAGCTCGCCAGCGTCGATGTGCAAGTCGGCGCCACGAAGAATGGGCACGCCGGCGATCTCCACCTCGAGGTCGCGGGCCGTCAGCAGCGGCGTGGCGCTCACACCACCCTCCGCAGCAGCCAGAGGAAGAGGGGGACGCCGAGGATCGCCATGAACGGGCCGACCGGCATCTCGACCGGGGCGCGCAGGGTCCGCGCCAGGGTGTCCGCGGCGGCGAGCAGGGCAGCGCCGCCGAGCGCCGAGGCGGGGACGACGAAGGTGTGGCTGGAGGTTCCCCCCGCCATCCGCACGACGTGCGGGACGACCAGGCCGAGGAACCCGACCAGGCCGGCGATCGCCGCCGAGGCGGCGGCCAGCAGGGCGGCGGCGATCGCGGCGCCGAGGCGGATCAGGTGCGGGCGCGAGCCGAGCGAGGCGGCGACGTCGTCGCCGAGGGCGAGGCGGTCGAGCGGCCGGATCAGGAAGAGGGCGGCGAGGAAGCCGACCGCGAAGTAGGGCCAGATCGTCCCCATCTCCTCCCAGCCGCTGGAGGTCAGGCCGCCGGCGATGAAGAAGATCGCCGAGGGGGCTTTCTCCGGGTAGGCGGCGAGCAAGCCGGTGGTGCCGGCGGTGAAGAGCGAGAGGACGGCGATCCCGGCGAGGATCACCTTGCCGGTGCTGCCGCGGTTCTGACCGCTCCAGGCGATCGCGAAGACCAGCGCGGCGGCGAGCAGGCCGAAGAAGAGGGCCCCGAGCGGCAGCAGGGCGATCGAGCCCGGGAAGAGGATGATGATCAGGATCGCCCCGAAGCCGGAACCGCCGGTGACGCCGATCACGTCGGGCGAGGCGAGCGGGTTGGCGAGGGCGCCCTGGAGGATCGCCCCGGCCACCCCGAGCGCGGCGCCGACGCAAAGCGCCTCGACCGTGCGGGGCAGGCGCAGCGTCTCGACGATCTGCCGGTCGGGCCCGGTCACTTCGTTGCCGAGCAGGACGTCGATCACCACCCCCACCGGGACCTTGACCGCGCCCAGCGCCAGCGAGGCGACGACCGCGGCGACCAGCGCCACGAGCAGCGCCGCATAGACGAGGGGCCGGCGCATCGAGACGCCGGCCTCGCGGATCGCCAGGCCGTGGGCGCTCATCCCGGCCAGTTGTCGAGGTAGCCGCGGCGGACCTCGCGGATCGTCCTGGCGACGTCGGTGCCGGCCTGCAGCAGCGAGTTATCGACCGAGATGTAGATGCGGTCGTTCTCGACCGCGTTGGTCCCGGCCCAGGCGGGGTTGGTCCGCAGGTACTCGGCGAGGCTGGGGATGTCGTCCTCCTCGGCGTGCGGCACGGCGATGATCACGTCGGGGTTTTCGGCGACCACGACTTCGTCGGAGATCCGCTCGAAACCGGAGTCGGACTCGACCCCGCCGGTGAGGAGTTCGCCGCCGGCCTTGGTGACCAGATCGCCGCCCCAGCTGTTGGGGAGGAAGACGAACGGGGTGCGGCCGACGCCGAGGATCAGCATCACCCGCAGTCGCGACTCGATGTCCCGGCGGGCCCGCGCCACCCGCTTCTTCATGTTCCTGACGAGGGCCTTGGCCGCTTTCGCCCTGCCGACCAGCTTGCCGATCGCCAGCGTCTGCGAGTAGGAGTCGCGGACCAGACGCGGCTCGCGGATCAGCACCTCGATCCCGAGGTCCCCCATCGACTCGTTGCCCTTCGCCCAGGTCGGCGAGGAGAGGACGACGTCGGGCTCCAGCGAGGCGAGCTGCTCGAGGTTGGGGCCGTTCGGGTGCGAGAGGGTCAGCACCGGCACCCCCTTCAGCTTCGGCGAGAGCCGTTCGCGGCCGCCGAGCGTCTGGCCGACCGCGACGGGTTTGACCCCGAGCTTGGCCAGGGTGTTGGCCCCGAACGGGGTGAGGGCGACGATCCGTGGCGTCGCCCGCGCGCTCGCCGGCAGGAATAGGGCGGCAAGCGCCAGCCCGAGGAGAAGGCTCCGCCTCACGCCGCCACCTCGACGTCGAGCACGTCGTAGCGGCGCAGCTCGTTGCCGTGGGCGAACTGGCCGTCGGCGTGGCGGTGGCTGCGCTTGAAGAGCTCGCTTCCCACCCAGGCCTTGAAGGCCTCGTCGCTCTCCCACTTGGTGAGGACGATGTACTCGCGATCGCGGTCGCGACGCAACAGTTCGAATTCAACGAATCCCTCAGCCTGGGTCAGCAGCCGCTCGCGCTCGCGGAAGGCGCGCTCGAAGTCCTCAACCCGGCCCTCCTTCGCTTCGACGACGTTCATGACGACGAACAAAATCCCGCTCCTTTCTCGATTAGGGCACCCTAATTAGGGTTGCCTAATCGCGGCAGGATAGGGAATTCCGACGGATGAGGTCGGGTTGACGAACCTCCGATGTAAGGACGGGTGCCTAGCAGCGCCTAACTGTCAACGAACAACGAGAAGGGACTGCCGATCAGCAAGGTCCCTGTCACCGACTTAGGCCCTTTGAAGACCGAGCAGAGGCCACTGCCCTGGTGCTGAATCACTGTGCCTCCGGTCAGGTGGATTTTTGCCGGCGATCCACTTGTGATCGTGCCGTAGGGGGCTTCTGGGTTGGAGGCGAAGCTGCAGTTGAGACCGAAGCAGCATTTCATTTCGACTGTGCCTCCAATCCAGAAGACTTTGCCTTCGTAGCCGCTCGTCCATTCGATTTCGAATTTCCCCGGTGCCACCACTGTCCCGTGCGTTGGGCTCCGGCAGACTTTGATCGTGAAGCTCAGGGGGATCACGACCCGTTTTCCTTCACCGTGGCTTTCCACCGTGCCTTCTGTGGACCACTGACAGTTCATGGCGAATTCGGGGGGATGGAGGACGGCACCCAGCGAATCGGTTTCGACTTTGACCGTCGGTGTGGCGACGGTTCCTGTGGGCGATGTGAGGGTGGTCGCGGAAACGGTGCCGGCGAATGCCATCAGCGCGGCGAGGAAAAGCAGAAGAGCGGCGGAGACGGCTCTTGCCTTGTTCATGTCTTTCTCCTGGTTGTTGGGAACCCCCGCCTCCCGTCAACGGTGATAGCAAAGGCCCTGTAATTACACAAGTACCTTTGATCAATCACGGGGTCCAGGAGAGGACCGGAGAAGAAGCGGACGACGGGGGTCGAACCCGCGACCTCAAGCTTGGGAAGCTTGCGCTCTACCAACTGAGCTACGTCCGCGTGGGGTTGATTCTACGTCCCGGGCGGCTGCCGGTGAGCGGCGGCATCTAGGCTTCCCTGTCCCGTGAGCGCTCGCTCTGTCATCGTTCTCCTCGCCGTGCTGGCCGTCGTCGGCCTGCTCGTCTTCGGACTGGCCAGCAAGGGGTCCTCGCGGCTGGAAGAGGGCGACGCGGCCCCCACCGCGGCGCTGCCTCGGCTCGAGGGTGGCGGCAGCGAATCGCTGGCCGACTACCGGGGCAAATGGGTGCTGGTCAACTTCTGGGCCTCGTGGTGCCCCCCCTGCAGGGCCGAGACGCCGGCGCTGGAGGAGTTCCAGCAGCGGCACGGCGGTCCGCGATTCACGGTCCTCGGTATCGACACCCAGGACCTGAGCGACGACGCCCAAGCGTTCGTCGAGAGGTTCGGCGTGTCCTACCCGCAGCTGCGCGACGGCAACGGCGACACCAGCGACGAATACGGCACCACCGGCGTGCCGGAGACCTTCCTCATCGACCCCGCCGGCAAGGTCCGCCTGGCCGTCCCGGGAACGGTCGACGAGGACTACCTGCGCAAGGAAGTCGAACCGCTGCTGCCGAAGGCCAAGTCGTGAGGGCGCGGGGCCTGCTGGTCGCGATCCTGGTGGTGGCGGCGCTGGCGCCGGCGGCCGCGGCCGAGCAGCGCGCCTCGCTGGCCGAAATCGAAAAGCAGGTGATGTGCCCCGTCTGCGGCACCCTCCTGCAGCTGGCCGAATCGCCCCAGGCCCAGCGCGAGAAGGCCTTCGTCAAGCGGCTGATCGCGGAAGGAAAGACCGAAGCGCAGATCAAGGACGCCTTGGTCGCCGAGTACGGCGACGAGGTGCTGGCGCTGCCGCCCGATTCCGGCTTCAGCCTCTCCGCCTACGTGGTCCCGATCGTCGCCTTCCTGATCGCGGCGCTGGCGCTGGCGCTTGGCGTCTGGCGCTGGCGGCGGGCCGGCGGGCCGAAGGACGGCGGCACCCCGCGGGCGGTGGGCCCGAGCGGCGAGGACGCCGAGCGGCTCGACGCCGACCTGGCGCGCTACGACCTCTAGGCCCTCCTAACCGCCGACGGCGATAGAGCCCAGCGCTGGCACCGGCAGGCGCCGGACCGCCTTGCCGACGACACGGTCGCCCCCCTTCGCCTCGCCGGCGACGACCGCGTCGGCCTGGGCCGTGACCGGCAGGCAGGCGGCCGGTTCGGAGAGCACCGGCGGTGCCAGCAGCAGCACCAGCTCGTAGGCCCCGCGCAGCTTGGCGACCATGTGGGCGAAGCTCTGCAGGCCGAGCAGGGTCTCGGTCTTCACCGCCGGCCGGCCGGCGGTGAAGCAGACGAGCTGCGCGGTCCCGTTGCCGGCTGCCGCACCGGCGAGGCTGACCGGCTGCAGCACGTCGCGCGGCTCGGCCTCCCAGCGCAGGTACTCGTGCAGGCCCGGCGAGGCGGAGAGGCCGACGCTGCCGGCCAGCCTCGGCTGGGCGAGGTCGCAGTCGACGAGGATCGTCGAGCGGCCGCCGGCCGAGGCCGCCGCGGCGAGCGCGATCGCCGCCACCGCCGGCGCCTCCCCCTCCCCCACGATCGCCACCGCCCGCTGCTCGGCCAGCCGCGGCAGCGCCTCGCGCAGGCTGTCGAAGTCGGCCCGTCGCAGCGCCCAGGCGCGGCCGTCCGCCGGCCCCGAGATCTCCGCCAGCAGCGGCAGCCTGGAGCGGCCGAGCGGCATCACATCCGCTCGGGAGCCGAGATCCCCAGCAGCCCCAGCGCGGCGGCGATCGTCCGCTTCGTCGCCAGGCAGAGCGCCAGGCGCGAGGCCTCGACGCCCTCGCCCTCGGCCCCGACCACCTGGCAGTCGCGGTAGAAGGCGTGGAAGTCGGCGGCGACCGCGGTCGAGTAGGCGCAGATCCGGTGCGGCGCTCGCCGCGCCGCCGCCGTCCGCACCTCCTCGGGGAACTCCAATAGGCGCTTGACCAGGACCTTCTCGCTCCGCTCCAGCGGCGCGCGAGTGGCGGCGACGGCCGGCTCCGCCCCCTCCCCCGCTTTGCGCAGGATGCTGGCGATCCGCGCGTGGGCGTACTGGACGTAGTAGACGGGGTTCTCGCTCGACTGGCTGCGGGCCAGCTCGAGGTCGAGGTCGACGGTCGTCTCCTGGCTGCGCCAGAGCATGAACCAGCGGGTCGCGTCGACGCCGATGTCGTCCATCAGCTCGTCGAGGGTGACGAAGTCGCCGGTGCGCTTCGACATCTGCACCCGCTAGCCGCCTTCGACGACGTGGACGAGGCTGGTCAGCAGCGCCTCGAAGCGCTCCGGGTCGGCGCCGAGCGCCTCGATCGCCGCCCGGACCCGGGCGACGTAGCCGTGGTGGTCGGCGCCGAGGACGTTGATCAGCCGCTCGAAGCCGCGCTGCAGCTTGTCCCAGTGGTAGGCGATGTCCGGGGTCAGGTAGGTCGCCTCGCCGTTGGAGCGGATCAGGACCCGGTCCTTGTCGTCGCCGAAGTCGGTGGTCCGCAGCCAGAGCGCGTCTTCGTGGCGGTAGGTGTGGCCGCGCTTCTCCAGCTCGGCGAGCGCTTCGTCGACCTCGCCCTTGGCGTAGACGCCGCGCTCGGAGAACCAGTTGTCGAAGTGGACGCCGAAGCGCTCCAGCGTCTCCCGGATCTCATCCAGCATCAGCTCGATGCCGCGCAGTTCGAGCGTCTCGCGATCGCCGGGGTCGACGCCGTCGGCCGCCAGGCGCTCGGCCACTTCGGACACGTAGGCGCCGGCGTAGCCGTCCTCGGGCGGCTCCTCGTCCCGCATCCGCGCCGCGATCGAGTCGGCGAAGCGGCCGATCTGGCTGCCGGCGTCGTTGACGTAGTACTCGCGCTGGACCTCGTCGCCGGTCGCCCGCAGCAGCCGCACCAGCGAGTCGCCGAAGGCGGCGTTGCGGGCGGTGCCGACGTGGATCGGCCCGGTCGGGTTGGCGGAGACGAACTCGACCAGGACCTTCTCGGGGGTCTCGGTCGGCGCCGGTCCGAGGGCATCGCCGGCCCCCAGCAGGGCGTCCAGCGCCCGCAGGTACCAGGAGTCGGCGAGGAAGAAGTTGACGAAGCCGGGGCCGGCCACCTCGATCCGCTCCAGGTCGGGCGCCAGTGTCGAATCGGCCTCCAGCTCGCCGCGCAGACGCTCGGCGACGGCGCGCGGGTTGTCGCCCAGGGGGCCGGCCAGCAGCATCGCCGCGTTGGAGCTGTAGTCGCCCAGCTCGGGCTTCGGCGGGCGCTCCAGGGTGGGCCGCTGGCCGGTCGGCTCGCCGTCGCGCAGAGCCCGCGCGGCGCCCTCCACGGCACCCCGCAGGAGGCTGACTGAATCGGTGGCGGTCACCGGCCAATCGTATGGACCGGGGCGCGGCCACGTTACGCTCCCCTGCTTGCGCGCGGCTGTGATCAGCGACATCCACTCCAACCGGCATGCCCTCGAGGCCACCCTCCAAGCCGTCGACGCGGCCGCGGTGGACGAGGTCTGGTGCCTCGGCGACATGGTCGGCTACGGCGCCGAGCCCGACGCCTGCACGGCGCTGATCCGCGAGCGCAGCGCGGTCTGCCTGGTCGGCAACCACGACCTTGCGGTGCTGGGCGCGCTCGACATCTCGACCTTCTCCGAGGCGGCCGCCGCCGCGGTCGGGTGGACGCGGGAGAACGTCAGCGAGGAGACGCTCGGGTTCCTCGCGACGCTCGACCCCGCCGCCTCCAGGAACGGGGTCGGCCTCTTCCACGCCTCGCCGCGCGACCCGGTCGGGGAGTACGTGCTCTCCACCGACCAGGCGGAGGCGGGCTTCGAAGCCCAGGAGGAGCGGGTCGGGCTGATCGGCCACTCCCACATCGCCCTCTTCTTCTGCCGCGCCCCGGAGTCTCGCGGCTACGCGCAGGGTGCCCAGGCGGCGGACGAAGCCGAGATCGAGGTCGGCGAGGGCGACTGGCTGCTCAACCCCGGCAGCGTCGGCCAGCCGCGCGACGGCGACCCCCGCGCCGCCTGGCTGGAGCTCGACACCGAGGCCTGGCTCGCCCGCTACCACCGGGTCGAGTACGACGTCGAGGGCGCGGCGGCGGCGATCAGGGCGGCTGGCCTCCCCGACCTCCTCGCCGAGCGCCTGGAGGTTGGCCGATGAGCGGAAATTGCAGGGCAAATATCGGCTCCAAGCCTTTGTCTAGACTCGAATCATGGCCCGTCTGAGCGCACTTCTGCTCGCTGTCGCCCTGGGCGCCGCCTGCGCGGTCGCGCTGGTCTCCTGTGGCAGCGGCAACGACGCCAACCTGCTGCCCGGGACGACGGCGGACGAGATCGAAGCCAACCTCGACGCGGTCGAGCAGCTGGCCGCCGAACAGGACTGCTTCGGCGCCGAAGACGCGGTCGCGCAGGTCGCCGCCGAGGTGGAAGAACTGGACGGCGTCGACGCGAAGCTGAAGCGGGCGCTGGAGGACGGCACGGCGAAGCTGAGCGAAGTGGTCGGCCGCTGCGAAGAAGAAGACACCGAAGAAGAAACGGAACCATCGGTGGAAACCGATGTTGAACCGGAAGACGTGGAAGACGAGAAGGAAAAGAAGCCGAAGAAGGAGAAGCCCGAGAAGGAAAAGCCGGCCGAAACCGAAGAAGAGCCGGCCGAAGGCGAAGGGCCGGATCTGCCGCCGCAGGCGAACGGCAAAGGCGAGGAAAAAGGCGGCGGCCCGCCGACCGAAACCGAACCCGAAGAAACCGCTCCTTCCGGCGGTGTAGGTCCGAGCGTGGGAGTCGAATGATGGAGGCAGGCGCGGGCACCCTCTCGGGTCGCTACGAAACCGGTGAGAAGCTCGGCACCGGCGGGATGTCGAACGTCTACAAGGCGACCGACCGGATCCTCGAGCGCACGGTCGCGGTGAAGATCCTCGCCGAGCACCTCTCCGACGACGAGCGCTTCGTCGCCCGCTTCCGGCGCGAGGCGCTGGCGGTGGCGAAGCTGATCCACCCCAACATCGTCCAGGTCTACGACACCGGCATCGACGAGGGGCGCCACTACATCGTCATGGAGTACGTCGAGGGGCGCAGCGGGGCGCAGATCCTGCAGCGCACTGGCCCGGTGGAGCCGGAGGTAGCGGCCGAGATCGGCGTCCAGGCCTGCGCCGGGCTCGACTACGCGCACCGCCGCGGGATCATCCACCGCGACGTCAAGCCGGGCAACCTGATGGTCGTCGGCGGCCCGGTCGGCGGCGGCGAGATGGTCGTCAAGCTGACCGACTTCGGGATCGCCCGGGCGATCGAGCAGACGCGGATCACCCAGGTGGGCTCGGTGGTCGGCACCGCCGCCTACCTGGCGCCCGAGCAGGTGCGCGGTGAGGAGGCGACCCCGGCGACCGACGTCTACGCGCTCGGCGTCGTGCTCTACCAGTTCCTCACCGGGCGGCTGCCCTACGAGGGATCCTCGCTGGCCGAGCTGGCGGTGCGCCAGCAGAACGAGAAGCCGCTGCCGCCCGACACCTACAACGGCGAAGTGCCCGAGACCCTGGGCGCGGCGGTACTGCGGGCGCTGGAGGGCGACCCGAGCCGGCGCTACGCCAGCGCCGACGAGCTGGCGAGTGGGCTGCGGCTGGGCCTCGAAGGCACCGACGTGACCCTGCCGCTGGACGAGGGCACCTCGGCGACGCGGGTGCTCGGCGGCGACACCGCCGCGACCCGCCACATGGGCCGCGACACCGCCCAGACCGAGTACCGCCCGTCGCAGTCGCAGACGCGGCGGCCGCAGCCGCGGGTCGCTCCGCCGCCGCCGCCGCGCGAGGCTCCGGCACAACCCCGTGCCGCCCAGCCTCCCCAGCGCGGCGCCTTCTCCCGCTTCGTCCGCTTCGTCCTGGCGGCGGTGGTCCTAGTGCTGGTGGCGGCAGTGGTGGCGACCGCGGTCATCGTCACCACCGACAAGGCGGCAGGCGTCAAGGTCTCGAAAGTAGCCGGCGACACCGTCGACAAGGTCGTCGAAGAAGTGAAGGACCTGGTCCGCGAAAACACGGAATAGGCGGTTCTAGGCAGCCCAGGGCGTGGCGCCGCCAAGCACGGCGGCGCGGTAGTCCTCGAAGCGGCCGGCCTCGATCGCGCGACGGGCGTGGGTGGTCAGCTCGTGCATGTAGGTGAGGTTGTGCTGGACGATGAGGCGGACGGCGGTTAGCTCCTCGGCGCGGGAGAGGTAGCTGAGGTAGTCGCGGTCATGGTGCCGGCAGGCCGGGCAGGGACAGCCCTCGACCAGCGGTTCGCGATTGCCGACCCAGCCGCCCTTGCGCATGTCGAGGCGCCAGCGGGTCTCGGGCCAGGGCGCGAGCGCGACGCCGTGGCGGGCGAGGCGGGTCGGCACCGCGCAGTCGAAGACATCGAGGCCGAGGGCGATGCCGCCGAGCAGGTCGTCGACCTCGCCGATCCCGAGCAGGTGCACGGGCGCCTCACTCGGAAGGAGCGGCGCGGTCATCGCCAGCACGCCTGCCATCTCCTCCTTGTCGCGGCCGAGGGTGCCGCCGATCGCGATACCGTCGACCCCCGCCGCGGAGATCGCCGCGGCCGATTCGCGCCGCAGATCCTCGTGGGTGCCGCCCTGGACGATCCCGAAGACGGCCTGCCGCTCCGGCCCCTCGCGGTCGTGCCAGGCGAGGCAGCGATCGAGCCAGCGGTGGGTGCGCTCGGTCGAGCGGGCCGTGTACTCGTAGTCGGCGTGGAAGGGCGTGCACTCGTCGAAGACGAGTGCGATGTCGGAGCCGAGTGCCGCCTGCACGCTCATCGAGACCTCGGGAGAGATGAACAGCTCGGCGCCGTCGCGCGGCGAGTTGAAGCGGGCGCCCTCCTCGCTGATCTCGACCTTGGAGCCGTGGTCGCCGGAGCGGCCTGAGCCCTTGACCTCGTTGGCGACGCCGCCGTGGGCGAGCGAGAAGACCTGGAAGCCGCCGGAGTCGGTGATGATCGCCCGCTCCCAGTTCATGAAGCCGTGCAGCCCGCCGGCGGCCGCGATCCGCTCCGGCCCGGGCGAGACGAACAGGTGGTACGTGTTGCCGAGGATCAGCTGGTAGCCGAGCGCGGCCACCTCGGCCGACTCCAGCCCGCGCACCGTCCCCTTCGTCGCCAGTGGGATGAAGGCCGGAGTCTCGATCGGCCCATGGGCGGTGTGGATGACGCCAGCGCGAGCCCTGCCGTCACGGGCCTCGATCTCGAACCGGAGTCTGTTTTCGTCCCGTCTCATATCGACGTTTGGCGAGTTTGGGTCCCTATAGGGGCCTCAATTCGCCAATCGTTAGCTGACCAGAGAGCGGCCGGTCATCGCCTCCGGCTGGGGGATGCCGAGGAGGTCCAAGGCGGTTGGGGCGACGTCGGCGAGGATGCCGTGGTCGCGGAGGTCGAGGCCCTTGCTGGTGACGATCAGGGGGACCGGGTTGAGCGAGTGGGCGGTGTTGGGCGAGCCGTCGGGCTCGAGCATGTGGTCGCAGTTGCCGTGGTCGGCGGTGACGATGCAGGCGCCGCCCTTGGCGGTGACCGCCTCGACCACCCTGCCGAGCTGGGCGTCGACCGTCTCCACGGCCTTGACCGCGGCGGGAATCACGCCCGTATGTCCCACCATGTCGGGGTTGGCGAAGTTGATGATCCCGAAGCGATAGTTGCCCTCGCCCCACTGGCTGACGAAGGCCTCGGCGGCGTCCTCGGCGCTCATCTCCGGCTTGTGGTCGTAGGTCGGGACGTCGCGCGGCGATTCGACCAGCGCTCGCTCTTCCCCCTCGATCTCCTGCTCTTTGCCGCCGTTGAAGAAGTAGGTGACGTGGGCGTACTTCTCGGTCTCGGCGACGTGCAGCTGATTGCCGCCGGTTGCGGCGATCGTCTCCGCCAGCGTCGTCTCCGGCCGCTGCTCGGGGAAGGCGACCGGGTACGGCCAACCCTTGCGGTACTCGGTCATCGTCGTCAGGTCCAGCACCGGGCCGCCGCCGCGGGGGAACTCGTCGAAGTTCGGCTCGGCCAGGGCGCGGGTCATCTGCCGGGCGCGGTCGGGCCGAAAGTTGATGAAGATCGCGACGTCGCCCTCGGCGGCGCCGTCGTAGTCGCCGATCACCGTCGGCTTGACGAACTCGTCGGTCTCCCCGCGCTCGTAGGACTCGGCGATGGCAGCGGCGGAGCTCGGCGCGCTGAGGCCCTGGGCGTGGACGATCGCGTCGTAGGCGAGCTTGGTCCGCTCCCAGCGGGTGTCGCGGTCCATCGCGTAGTAGCGGCCACTGACGGTGCCGACCCGGCCCGCCTGGCGCAGCCAGCGCTCCAGCTCCTCCAGGTAGCCCTTACCGCCGTGCGGCAGCGTGTCGCGGCCGTCGGTGAAGGCGTGGAAGACGATGTCGGGGACGCCCTCCTGGGCGGCCAGCTCGATCGTCGCCTCGAGGTGCTCCCAACCCGAGTGGACGCCGCCGTCGGAGACCAGGCCGAGCAGATGCAGGCGGCCACGGGGACTGTTGCGGGCGTGCTCGCAGGCGGCCAGCAGAGCCTCGTTCTCGAAGAAGCTGCCGTCGGCGATCGCGTCGTCGATCCGGGCCAGGTCCTGCTTGACGATCGCGCCGGCGCCGAGGTTCAGGTGGCCGACCTCGGAGTTGCCCATCTGCCCCTCGGGCAGGCCGACGTCGGGACCCTGGGCGGAGAGCTGGGTGTGGGGGAACTCCTCCCACAGGCGGTCGAAGACCGGCGTCTCGGCAAGGGAGATCGCGTTGCCCGGCCCCGGCTCGGCCAGTCCCCAGCCGTCGAGGATGATCAGCGCCAGCGAGGGGACGAGCGGACTCATCTACCTCAGTCTGCCGCGTCGACGATCGCAGCGAATTCCTCGGCGTCGAGGCTCGCGCCGCCGACCAGGGCGCCGTCGACGTCGGGCAGCGCCAGCAGCTCGGCGGCGTTGGCCGGCTTGACCGAGCCGCCGTAGAGGATCCGCACCTTGTCGGCAGCGGCGCCGCGGGCGCGCAGCACGTCGCGGATGAAGGCGCAGACCTCCTGGGCCTGCTCGGGAGTCGCGGTGCGGCCAGTGCCGATCGCCCAGATCGGCTCGTAGGCGATGACGACGTTCTCGATCTGACCCGCCTCGAGGCCGGCGAGGTCGGCCTGTAGCTGGCGCTCCAAGACTTCCTCGGTCTCCCCCGCGTCGCGCGCCGCCTCGCTCTCGCCGACGCAGAGGATCGGCTCCAGGTCCGCGGCGAGCGCGGCGGGCACCTTGCGGGCCAGCGCCTCGTCGGTCTCGTTGAAGTACTGACGCCGCTCGGAGTGGCCGAGGACGACCGCCTCGACGTCGAGCTCGACCAGCATCGGCGCCGAGATCTCGCCGGTGAAGGCCCCCGAGTCCTCCTCGTGCATGTTCTGGGCGGCGACCTTGACCGCGGTCCCGTAGCGCCGCCCGACCACCGCGGTCAGCGCCGTGAACGGCGCGCAGATGACGACGTCCGACTGGGTCGCGGCGATCCGCGGCAGCAGCGCGTCGATGAACTCGGCCGCCTCGGCGACCGTCTTGTGCATCTTCCAGTTGGCGGCGATGTAGGGCGTGCGCTCAGGCATCGGTCTTCTCCTCCTCGGCGTCAAGCAGGGCCTCGACGCCCGGCAGTTTCTTCCCCTCCAAGAGCTCCAGCGAAGCACCACCACCGGTCGAGACCCAGTCGACCTTGTCCTCGAGGCCGAACTGGTTCAGCGCGGCGACGCTGTCGCCACCGCCGACCACCGTCGTCCCCGGCGCCGCGGCGACCGCCTCGGCGACGGCGCGGGTGCCGGCGGCGAACGGCTCCAGCTCGAAGGCACCCATCGGCCCATTCCAGAGCACGGTGCCGGCGTCGGCGACGGCTTGAGCGTAGGCGTTGGCGGTCTTCGGGCCGACGTCGAGGCCCATCCAGCCCTCCGGCACCTCGACCCCGTCGCTCTCCTTGTGCTCGGTGTCGGCGGAGAACTCGCGGCCGAGGACGAGGTCGACCGGCAGCATCAGCTCACAGTCGGACTGCTTGGCGCGCTCCAGTGCCTCGCCGGCCAGCTCGACCCCCTCGACCAGCGAGTTGCCGGTCCCGATCCCCTGCGCCTTGAAGAAACCGAAGCACATCGCGCCGCCGATCAGAACCCGGTCGGCGACATCGAGGAAACGGTCGATCACGCCGACCTTGTCGGAGACCTTCGCCCCGCCCAGCACCACGACCAGCGGCCGCTCGGGCGACTCGACCACCCTGGTCAGTTCGGTCACCTCGCGCTCCAGCAACAGCCCCGCGTAGGCGGGCAGGTAGTCGGCGACGCCGGCGGTGCTGGCGTGCGCCCGGTGCGAGGCGCCGAAGGCGTCGTTGACGAAGAGGTCGCCGAGCTGGGCCAGGTTTTCGGCCAGCTTCGGGTCGTTCTTCGTCTCCCCCGGCTCGAAGCGGGTGTTCTCCAGCAGCAGCACGTCGCCGGGGCCGAGCGCGCCGCAGGTGAGGTCGACGTCGCCCTCGATCACCCCCCGGGCCAGCTTCACCTCGGTCCCGAGCAGCTCGCCGAGCCGCTTCGCCACCGGCGCCAGCGAGAGCGCCGGGTCCGGCGCGCCCTTCGGGCGCCCCAGGTGCGACATCAGGATCAGCGCCGCGCCCCGTTCGCGCAGCAGTTCGATCGTCGGCAGCGCTGCCCGGATGCGGGTGTCGTCGGCAACATGACGACCTACCTCCTCCGCTTCGCGTCCGGGGGCGTGATCCGTCAGGGGGACGTTGAAATCTACCCTGACGAGGACCCGGCGGCCCTTTACCTGGGCGTCGCGGACGCTGGCCTTGGAAAAGCTCATCGGCGTCCGCGGCAGGCGACTACAGAACCTTGCCGGCCAGCTCGACGCAGCGGTTCGAGTAGCCCCACTCGTTGTCGTACCAGCTGATCACCTTGACCATGCGGCCGTCGCCGATCACCATCGTCGACGGCGCGTCGACGATCGAGGAGTGCGGGTCGCCGACGATGTCGCTGGAGACGATCGGGTCCTCGGTGTAGGCGAGGATGCCCTTCAGCGGACCGTCCGCGGCCGCTTTGAGGGCGGCGTTGACCTGGTCGGGGTCGACCGGGTTCGGGGTGGTGAAGACGAGGTCGACGGCGGAGCCGGTCGGGACCGGGGCGCGCATCGAGAACCCGTTCAGCTTGCCGTTCAGCTCCGGCAGCACCAGCCCGACCGCCTTGGCGGCGCCGGTCGTGGTCGGGATCAGGTTGAGCGCCGCGGCGCGCGAGCGACGCGGGTCCTTGTGCGGCATGTCCTGCAGGCGCTGGTCGGCGGTGTAGGCGTGGATCGTCGTCATCAGCCCCTGCTCGATGCCGAAGGCCTCGTGCAGCACCTTGGCCAGCGGGGCGAGGCAGTTGGTCGTGCAGGAGGCGTTGGAGATGACGTGGTGGTTCTCCGCGTCGTAGGCCTCGTCGAAGTTGACGCCGAGGGCGACGGTGACGTCCGGTTCGGTCGCCGGGGCGGAGATGATCACCTTCTTGGCGCCGGCCTCGAGGTGCTTGGCGGCGTCCTCGCGCTTGGTGAAGAAGCCGGTTGACTCGATGACGACGTCGACGCCGAGGTCGCCCCAGGGCAGCTGCGCCGGGTCCCGCTCGGAAAGGACCTTGAGCTCGTCGCCGTCGGCGACGATCGTGTCGCCGTCGACCTCCACCCCGCCCGGGTAGCGGCCGAGGATGGAGTCGTACTTGAGCAGGTTGGCCATCGTGCCGGTGTCGACGAGGTCGTTGACCGCGACGAAATCGATGTCAGCGTTCGCTGCCTTGGCGGCGCGGAAGACGTTGCGCCCGATGCGGCCGAAACCGTTGATGCCGACCTTCACAGCCATGTACTGATTCCTCCTGATTTGTGGTGAAGCGGGTCGTTTGGGGGAGCCGAATCCTATGGACTCGGCACTTCCGGCTCCGGATCAGTCGGAGCCGATGGTGATCTCGATCTCGTACCCGTCGGGGTCCTTGAGAAAGGCGGAGTAGGAGCCGGACCCGTGCGAGCGCTGCTCGCCGGGGTCGGCGACGCTGGTGCCGCCCGATTTCACCCCGTTCTCCCAGGCCGCCTTGACCGCGACGATCCCCAGCGCCGAGAAGCTCAGCAGGCCGAAGCCGGGCGCCGGGTCGTGCTTGGCGGAGACGAAGAAGACGGGTTTGGCGATGCCCCAGCCGATCGTCTGGTCCTGCTCGAAATGGCGTCGCCAACCCAGGGGGGCCAGCATCGAGTCGTAGAAGGCCGCGCTGCGATCGAGGTCGGCGACCTCCAGGAGGACGTGGTGGAGCATTGAGGACGGGAGGCTATCGGGGCGCTTCCCGGCAAGTCGCCAGGCTCAGCCTGACCTTGGAGTCCACCTAAAGAAACGGATCGCCAGCAGCAGGCCGCCGACGCCCCAGATCGCGACGACGGCGAGGTTGCCCCAGTCGAGGCCGGAGCCGCCGCCGGGCAGGTAGGCGGTGAAGAAGGCCTGGAAGAAGTCGCGGATCGGGAAGTGGTTGGCGAACTCGATCACTCCGCTGGGAAGCTCGTCGTCGGGGATGAAGATGCCGGAGAGGAAGTAGAGCGGCAGCAGCAGGGCGTTGACGATCGGCGCGGCGGCGTCCTGGGAGGGGATCAGCGCGGTGAGGGCGATGCCGAGGCAGCTGAAGGCGGCGGCGCCGACGATCAGCGTGACCAGGATCGCCGGCAGTTCGTCCCAGGGGACCGGCACGCCGTAGAGGACGCGGCCGAGCAGGGCGATCACCGCGAGCATCAGCAGCGCGACGACGATCGAGTTGCCGACCCGGCCGGCGATGAAGATCCAGGCCGGCATCGGCGTGCCGCGGCCGCGCTTGAGGCGACCGTCCTCGCGGGCGATCACCAGCGACATCGCCAGGCTCTGCATCGTCGCCGAGATCACCGCCAGGGTGATGATCGCCGGCACGTAGTAGGCGGTGATCTCGATCCCGCCGTCGACCTCGATCGTCTGGCCGTTGAAGACGGTGGCGAAGATCAGCAGCAGGACGACCGGGAAGGCGACGGTGAAGAAGACCGAAGCCGGGTTGCGCCAGAACGCCTTCTGGTCGTAGCGCAGCTGGTGGATCAGCATGTTCACGACCGCGCCACCTCCTGCTCGACGGCGCCGTTGGAAGGCTGCTCGGTCAGCTCCAGGTAGACGTCCTCGAGGCTCGGTCGCTTCACTTCCAGGCCGTCGAGCGCGAACCCCTCGGCCAGCGCCCTGCCGGTCAGCTCGTTGAGCGTCTCGACCGGCGTCGTCGTGGTCAGGCTGACCTCGCCGTCGGGGCCGCGATAGGTGATCACCGTCGGCTGCGTGTCGCGGTCGCCGAGCTCCTCCGGGGCGCCGCGGGCGACCACCTGGCCGCCGGAGAGGATCGCCACCCGGTCGGCGAGGCGCTGGGCCTCGTCCATGTAGTGGGTGGTGAGGAAGACCGTCTTGCCGAGCTCGCGCAGGCCGGCGATCGTGTCCCAGGCCTGGCGGCGCGCGGCCGGGTCGAACCCGGTCGTCGGCTCGTCGAGGAAGAGCAGCTCCGGGTCGCCGACCAGCGCCATGCCGACGTCGAGGCGCCGCTGCTGGCCGCCGGAGAGCTTGCCGGTCCGGGAGTCGGCCTTGCCGGCGAGTCCGACCAGCTCGATCACCTCGTCGACCGGGCGGGGGTTCGCGTAGTAGCCGGCGTAGAGCTCAAGCGACTCGCGCGCGGTCAGGTAGGGGTCGAGCCGGCAGCTCTGCAGGACGATCCCGATCCGCCCGCGCCACTCGCGCCCGGCCCGCTCCGGGTCCTCGCCGAGCACCGCCACCTCCCCCCCGCCGCGCTTGCGGTAGCCCTCGAGGATCTCGACGGTCGTCGTCTTGCCGGCCCCGTTGGGGCCGAGGAAGGCGAAGATCTCACCCCGGTTCACCTCGAGGTCGATGCCGCGGACGGCCTCGGTGTCGCCGTAGCTCTTCCGCAGGCCCTTGATGGAGATGACAGGTTCAGCCAAGAACCCGGGAGTCTAGGCTCAGCCGAGTTCGACGTCCCTGTGCTTGACCCGCACGATCACGTCCTCGCGGGCCGCGAGGTCGCGGCGAATGCGGTCGGCGACGGTGATCGAGCGGTGGCGGCCGCCGGTGCAGCCGACCGCGATCGTCAGGTGGCTCTTGCCCTCGGCGACGTAGGCGGGAACGAGGAACTCGAGCAGCGGTAGCAAGCGGCCGTAGAACTCGCCGGCCTGGGTTCCCTGCTCGACGTAGGCCTGCACCTCCGCATCGAGGCCGGTCATCGGCCGCAGTTCCTCGTCGTAGTGGGGATTGGGCAGGAAGCGGACGTCGAGGGTGAGGTCGGCGTCGCGCGGCGGCCCGTTCTTGAAGCCGAAGGTGAGCAGGGTGAGGGCGAGCTTGCCGGTCTCCTCCTGACCCAGCAGCTCTTCGGTGATCTGGCGGCGCAGCTCGGCGCCGGTCAGGTCGCTGGTGTTCATCACCTTGTCGGCGCGCTCGCGCAGCGGCGCCAGCAGCTCACGCTCGGCCCGGATCCCCTCGACGATCCGCCCTTCCGGCGCCAGCGGGTGCCGGCGGCGGGTCTCCTTGTAGCGGTCGAGCAGGGTCTCCTCGTCGGCCTCGAGGAAGAGGACCATCGGCCGCAGCCCTTCGGTCTCGAGGTCGTCGAGCACCTGCAGCAGACCGTCGAAGTACTCGCCGCCGCGCACGTCGGAGACGACCGCGGCGCGCTCGACGCCGCTGCCCTCGTGGCGGAACAGCTCCCCCAGCCCGGCGATCATCCGCGGCGGCAGGTTGTCGACGCAGAAGTAGCCGCCGTCCTCGAAGGCGGCGATCGCCTCCGACTTGCCGGCTCCGGAATGGCCGGTGATGACGACCAGGGTGACCGGCTTGGCGGGACGGGTGTCCGCGCCGTTCGCCTCGATCTCAGTCTCCACCCGCTCCGCCATCGATTGCCTCAGTTGGTTCGGTTCAGCTGCTCGTGTATCTCGCGGCCTACTTTGCCAGGCAGACCGGGCACTGCCTCGAGCTCCTCGCGGGTGGCGGCGAGGAATCGCTCCGGCGTGCCGAAGTGTTGCAGCAGCGCCCGCTTGCGCGCCGGCCCGACGCCGGGCAGGTCGTCGAGGACCGAGCCTTCGAGCATGCCCTTGTCGCGGCGGCCGCGATGGTGCTCGATCGCGAACCGGTGCGCCTCGTCGCGCACCCGCTGCAGCAGCCGCGAGGCCTCCGACTCGGCGGCAAGGTCGAGCGGCTGGGAGCGACCGGGGACGTAGACCTCCTCCAGCCGCTTGGCGAGGCTGACGACGGTGACGCCGCGCTCGGTGAACGGCCGCAGCGCCCGCACTCCGGCCGCCAGCTGGCCTTTGCCGCCGTCGATCAGGATCAGCGCGGGGAGCGAGGCGAAGCTGGCGTCGCGTTTGCGGTCGTGCGGCGAGAGGTCGGCCTGTTCCAGGTAGCGGGCCATGCGCCGCGAGAGCACCTCCTCCATCGAGGCGAAATCGTCGGGGCCGCCGTTGCCGGTCCCCTCCTCGCGCAGGTCGCCGCGGACCTTGAAGCGGCGGTAGTCGGACTTCTTCGTCGCCCCGCCCTCGAAGACGACCATCGAGGCGACGGTGTGCTCGCCGCCGATCGTCGAGATGTCGAAGCCCTCGATCCGGACCGGCAGCTCCTCCATCCCCAGCGCCTCGGCCAGGGCCGAGAGCGACTCGACCCGGCGCGTGCGGCGGTGCTCGCGGCGCAGCTTGTCCTGGTCGAGGGCGAGTTTGGCGTTGCGCTCGGCCAGCTCGCGCAGTCGCCGTTTGTCGCCGCGCTCGGCGGCGCGGACCTCGACCGGGGACCCGCGGCGCTCGCTCAGCGCCTCGGCCAGCACCCCGGCGCGGTCGCGCAGATAGGGGCCGACAATGATCGTCTTCGGCATCGCCGGCGAAGCGGCGTAGTACTGGGAGATGAACTCCTCGGCCACCTCGGCCGGCTCCCGTTCGCCTTCGTTCTCCAGATAGAAGCTCTGGCGCTGGGCGAGGATCCCGTCGCGGACCTGGAAGACCTGGGCGTTGGCGTCGACCCCCTCGACCGCGACCCCGATCAGGTCGGCGGTCCCCATCGCCTGCCCGGCCACCCGCTGGCGCTCGAACAGCGAGCGGATCGCCTTCAGCCGGTCGCGGTGGATCGTCGCCCGCTCGAATTCCTCGGCCGCCGCGGCGGCGGCCATCTTCTCCTCCTCCTCGCGCTCGATCTGGCGGTAGCGGCCGGAGAGGAAGTCGACGATCGCGTCGATGTTGCGGCGGTATTCCTCCTTGCTGACGTAGTCGACGCAGGGCGCCCCGCAGCGCTTGATGTAGTAGTCGAGGCAGGGGCTGCCGGAGCGGCGGCCGGGCTCCCTGCCCTCGCAGGTGCGGAACTGGAAGAGGCGGCCGAGCAGGTCGAGGGTCTCGCGCACCCTGCGGGCGCTGGAGAAGGGACCGAAGTAGGCGCGGTTGGAGCGGTGCTTCTCGCGGGTGAAGTAGACGCGCGGGTAGTCCTCGTCGAGGCTGACCGCGACGTAGGGGTAGGACTTGTCGTCGCGCAGGCGGATGTTGAAGCGCGGCCGGTGCCGCTTGATGAAGCTCTGCTCGGTGAGCAGCGCCTCGGCCTCGTTGGCGGTGACCAGGGTGTCGATCCGGTCGATCCGCGAGGTGAGGCGGGTGTCGCCGCCGGAGAAGTGGGAGGCGATCCGTTTGCGGATCGAGCGCGCCTTGCCGACGTAGAGCAGCTCGCCCTCGCGGTCGTAGAAGAGGTAGACGCCGGGCTGGTCCGGCAGCGACTTGCGCTGCTGCGCGATCCGTTCGGCGCGCGAGAGCTCGCCGCTGTCCTTGCCTTTCGCCATCCCTCTAAGGGTAGGCTGCTGGCCACTCAGCCAATTTCGGACGCACAGAGGAAAGAGATGACCAGCGAGACCATCGCCCCGCCGCAGCTGAACACCCTTCGGATCGAGATCGACGGGGAGATCGGGACCCTGACCCTCGACCGCCCCGACGCCTTCAATGCGATGAGCCCGGAAATGATCGGCGAGCTGATCGTCGCCTTCGGCTGGCTCGCGGACCAGGCGCCGCTGCGCGGGCTGATCGTCACCGGCTCGGGCAAGGCCTTCTGCGCCGGCGGCGACGTCACCTGGTTCCGCAAAGGGGTCGAGTCGGATGAGATCGACCTGCCCTCCGACGTGCGGCGCGGGGCCGAGGCCCTGCACCAGGCGATCATCGACCTGCGCCGGATCCCCTACCCGGTGGTCGCCGCGATCAACGGTCCGGCGGCCGGCGCCGGCTTCTCGCTGGCGCTCGCCTGCGATATGCGGATCTCCTCCAGCGCCGCCTTCTTCGCCCCCGCCTACGGGCGGATCGGCGCCTCGCCCGACGGCGGCATGACCTACTTCCTGCCCCGCGTGGTCGGTCCGAGCAAGGCGCTGGAAATCCTGCTCGAGGACCCGAACATGAGCGCCGCCGAGGCGAAGGAGCTGGGGCTGGTGCGCGAGGTGGTCGAGCCCGACGAGCTGATGGCGAGCACCCGGGCCCTGGCTGACGAACTGGCCAAGAAGGCGCCCCACTACGTGCGGATGGCGAAGAAGCTGGTCGGGGTCAGCATCGAGAACTCGATCAACGACCACCTGCAGCTGGAGCGGCACGGAATCGCCGACTCGATGGCGACCGAAGACCTCCGCAACGGGGTCGAGACCTTCTTCAGCGGCGGCAC
>JBIOTO010000088.1:0-3908 GCA_044865945.1 Solirubrobacterales bacterium | reverse complement strand
CCCGGCTCCCAGGCGTTCATCTTGATGTTGACGCACTCGTAGAAGCCGAATTTGGAGTGCGAGCGGCCGAGGCCGGAGTCCTTGACCCCGCCCCAGGCGCACTGGCAGGCGCCGTGGCTGAAGGAGTGGTCGTTGACCCAGACCATCCCCGACTCGATCCGGCGGGCGATGCGGGCGCCGCGCTGGCGGTCCTTGGTCCAGACCGAGGCGCCGAGGCCGAACTCGGAGTCGTTGGCGAGGTCGATCGCCTCCTGCTCGGAGTCGACGATGACGATCGGCAGCACCGGGCCGAAGATCTCCTCGCGCATGATCCGCATCTCGTGGGTGACCCCGGTGAGCACGGTGGGGGCGACGAACTTGCCGGAGAGGCCGGGCGGGTCGACCGGGCCGCCGCAGCGCTTGGTCGCACCGGAGGCGACCGCGTCCTCGATCAGGTCGACGACGATCTCGTACTGATCCTCTGAGGTCATCGCGCCGATCGCCGTGTCCCAGTCGAGCTGGTTGCCGACCTGGAGCTTCTCCGACTCACGGACGACGCCCTCGATGAAGCGGTCGGCGACGTCGCGCATCACGTAGACGCGCTCGATCCCGGAGCAGGTCTGGCCGGCGTTGGCGAAGCCGCCCCAGATGGCGCCGGAGATCGCGTTGTCGATGTCGGCGTCGGAGCAGACGATCATCGGGTCCTTGCCGCCGAGCTCCAGCACCGAGCCCTTGAGGCTGGAGGCGCAGACCTCACCCACCTTGCGGCCGACCTCGACCGAACCGGTGAAGAAGACCTTGCCGACGCTGGAGCGGCAGAGCGCGTCGCCGATCCGGCCGCCGCCGTGGACGACCCGGACCAGGCCCTCGGGCAGCCCGCCCTTCTCGAAGACGTCGCGGATCCGCTCGCCGAGCAGCGGCGTCAGGCTGGCCGGCTTCAGCACCACGCCGTTGCCGGCCATCAGCGCGATCGCGACCTCCCCGAAGGGGATCGACCAGGGGTAGTTCCAGGGGGCGATCACCCCGACGACGCCAATCGGCTCGTAGCTGAAGCGGCCTTTCTTGGAGAGCGTGAAGGCCTGCGTCATCGGCACCTTCTCGTCCGCGAGGATCTTCGGGCCCTGCTTCGCGCACCAGTGCAGCGCGTCGACGGTCGGCAGCAGCTCCATCGTGTAGGACTCGGTCAGCGGCTTGCCCTGCTCCTCGCTCAGCAGCTTCGCGATCTCGTCGATGTCGTCGAGCAGCGCGTCGGCGGCGCGCTTCATGTAGGAGGCGCGCGTCTTCATCGGCAGCTCGGCCCAGGCGGGCTGGATCCGCGCCACGTCGTCGACCACGCCCTGCACTTCCTCCGGCACGATCGTCGGCACCGAGCCGATCAGCTCGCCGGTCGCCGGGTTGAACGACTCCAGGGTCGAGGTGGACAGGGACGAAGTGGGTACTGCCGTAGCGCTCTCCATACTTCGATTCTACGGTGGCCGATCAACTCTTCGATACGGGCGATGGCGGCGGGGGGCAGCCAGGACTGGACGCTGGGGTCTCAGCCGACGCCCCGCTCGCGGTCCGGATGCGCCCGCGCTCGCTCGACGAGGTGATCGGGCAGGAGCACGTGCTCGGCGAGGGGTCGGCGCTGCGGAGCGCGATCGAGTCCGGGAAACCGCACAGCGCGATCCTCTACGGGCCGCCCGGGGCGGGGAAGACGACGCTGGCGCGGATCGCGGCGGCGGGGGCGCGGGGGGCCTTCGAGGAGGAGTCGGCGGTCAACGCCGGCAAAGCCGAGATCCGGGCCGTGATCGAGCGGGCGCGGGAGAGGCGGCGGGCCAACGGGCGGCCGACGATCCTCTTCCTCGACGAGATCCACCGGTTCAACAAGGCCCAGCAGGACGCGCTGCTGCCGGCGGTCGAGGACGGGACCCTGACCCTGATCGGGGCGACCACCGAGAACCCCTATTTCGAGGTCAACTCGGCCCTGCTCTCGCGGTCCCAGGTCTACGAGCTGCGCCCACTCGAGCCGGAACAGGTGGAAGAGCTGCTGCGCCGGGCACTGGCCGACCCCGAGCGGGGGATCGCCAACCCACCCGCGGTCAGCGCCGAGGCCCTGGCGATGCTCGCCACCCGCAGCGGCGGCGACGCCCGGGTCGCCCTCTCCGCCTTGGAGCGGGCGGTCGAGCGCGCAGCCGACATCGACCACAGCGGGGTGGGGTCAAAGTCGGCCGCGGTCGACGTCGCTGCGGTCGAAGACGCGATGCAGCGCAAGGCGATCGATTACGACCGCCAGGGCGACCGCCACTACGACTTCGTCTCGGCCTGGATCAAGGCGACGCGGGGCTCCGACGTCGACGCCTCCCTCTACTACCTGGCGGTGATGCTGGAGGGCGGCGAGGACCCGCGCTTCATCGCCCGCCGGATGGTGATCCTCGCCTCCGAGGACGTCGGCAACGCCGACCCGCGGGCGCTGCTGGTCGCCGACGCCGCCGCCCGCGCCGTCGACCGCGTCGGCCTGCCCGAGTGCGCGCTCAACCTCGCCCAGGCCACCGTCTACCTCGCCCTGGCGCCGAAGTCGAACGCCTCCTACAAGGCTCTCTCGGCGGCCCGCGCCGAGGTCCGCGCCAACGGCGCCAAGACGCCGCCGGACTACCTGCGAGACGCCCACTACCCCGGCGCCGAGAAGCTCGGCCGCGGCGAGGGCTACCGCTACGCGCACGACGAGCCCGGCGGGGTCAGCGGGCAACCGCTGCTGCCCGAGGAGCTGCGCGGCAGCCGCTTCTACGCGCCGACCGACCGTGGCTTCGAGCAGGAGCTCGGTCGCCGCCTCGCGGCCTTAAGAAAACAATTAGACAACTTGTAAATCGCCGCGCAACTTCCCGGCCCGGGTCGGGTTTTTGGATCGGCTCACCAAGCTAAGCCAGGGAGAGCCGACAACCCGGCCGGAGAACCTGGACTGGGGGGCTCCGGCCGGATTGGCCGAAAAACAGGGGGGCACGAGGGCGTCGAGAGGACTGGGCTCGGCGCCCTCTGCTGCACCCGTAGACGATGGCCTATCGTGAACGCGTGGCTGGCAACACGCCGGAAAAGCTCCGCCTCGGCGGGATGGCCCTTCGCAACGGGCTGCTGATCCACGGCCCGACCCACTGGGCGGCGGCGGTGCGGGACCGCGACGGCGGGATCGAAGTCGGCTCCGAACGCAAGCCGGAGCTGGCGCCGAGCCTGGTGGCGAAGCTGCCGGGCCTGCGCGGGCCGCTGAAACTGGCCGAGGCGCTTCTGGTGTTGCCGTTGGCGCGGCGACGGCTGCCGGCGGCGCGGCTTCCCTTCGAGGACGCCCGGGTGCTGGGCGCCGCCGCGGGGACGATCCTCCTCACCTCGTTGCTGCGCAAGCGGCTGCCGACCAGCGCGGTGCGCGAGGGGCTTGTGCAGGCGATCGGTGCCGTTCCCGCCCTCGTCGCCCTCAGCGATCGCGACCTCGCCGCCTACCACGGGGTCGAGCACAAGGCGATCGCCGCCTACGAGCAGGGAGAGGGGACCCCGGAGACCGCTGAAGTCGCCGCCGTCCCCAAGGAGCACGATCGCTGCGGCTCCAACCTGATCGTGCCGATGATGCTGCTCTCCGCCGGCGGCACCGTCCTGCTCGAGCGACTGGTCGAGAGCCCGAGCGCCGCCGCCCGCGCCGGCGTCGGTCTTGGCGGCGCCTCGCTGGCGGTCGAGATGTTCGCCTGGAGCGATCGTCACCACGGCGAGCCCCTGGCCGAGGCCTTCCACACGCCGGGCCGCGAGATCCAACGCCGCGTGGCGACCAAGGAGCCGACGCCCGAGCAGCTCGAGGTCGGGATCGCGGCGCTGAACGAGATCCTTCGCGCCGAGGCCGCATAGACTTCGCCACCTTGTTCGGAAGGATCGACCACATCGGAGTCGCCGTCGAGGACATCGACGCCGCG
>JBIOTO010000087.1:0-10888 GCA_044865945.1 Solirubrobacterales bacterium | reverse complement strand
AGCGACCCGACAACTGGCGGCTGGGCGCGAAGCCGGCGCAGGAGGCTTTCGCGGCCCTGGCGGCGGCGATCGCCGCCTCGGAGCCGGTGACGATGGCGGTCTCCGACGCCCAGTTCGAGAACGCGCGGGCGATACTGCCGCCTTCGGTTCGCGTGGTCGAGATCTCGACCGACGACGCCTGGATCCGCGACCACGGGCCGACCTTCGTCGTCGACGGCAAGGGCGGCCGGCGCGGGGTCGATTGGCACTTCAACGCCTGGGGCGGCATCTACTCCCCCTGGGACCGCGACGAACGGGTGGCGGCGAAGGTGCTGGAGATCGAGGACGCCGAGCGCTACCGCGCCCCGATCGTGCTCGAGGGCGGCTCGATCCACGTCGACGGCGAGGGGACTGTGCTGAGCACCGAAGAGTGCCTGCTCAACCCGAACCGCAACCCGGAGCTCTCCAAGCAGCAGATCGAGCGCGTCCTGCTTGACTTCCTCGGGGCCGAGAAGGTGATCTGGCTAGGCGCGGGGGTCTTCGAGGACGAGACCGACGGCCACGTCGACAACCTCGCCTGCTTCGCCCGGCCGGGGACGGTGCTGCTGACCTGGACCGACGACGAGAGCGACCCCCAGCACGCGATCTCCCGCGACGCCCGCGAGCGGCTCGAAGCCGCCACCGACGCCCGCGGCCGGCCCTTCGAGGTCCTGCTCCTCCCCTCCCCCGGCCCGCTACAGCTCTCGGCCGAGGAGGCCGATGGCATCGACTCCCGGGAGGGCACCCAGCCCCGCCTCGCCGGCGAACGCCTGGCCGGCTCCTACGTCAACTTCTACCTCGGCAACTCGCGGATCGTGATGCCGCTGCTCGACCCGCGCCACGACAGCGAGGCCGAGGCGATCCTGCGCCGCGCCTTCCCCGGCCGCGAGGTGGTCGGCGTGCCGGCGCGCGAGATCCTCCTCGGCGGCGGCAACATCCACTGCGTCACCCAGCAGGTCCCGCGAGGCTGAGGGCGTAGTCGCCGTCTTCGTCGGTGAACCAGCCGCGTAGCTCCAGGCCCGCACCGGCGTAAACGGATTCAAGCCGCTCGCGGGTGAACTTGGTCGAGATCTCGGTCCGCATCTCCTCGTCGGTGGCGAAGGAGATCTCCAGGTCGAGGTCGTCGAGCCGGACCTCCTGATCGGCGAGCGAGCGCAGGCGGATGTCCATCCGCTCCGCCTCGGCGTCGTAGCGGGCGACGTGCTCGAAGGCGTCGAGGTCGAAGTCGGCGCCGAGCTGGCTGTTGAGCACGGCGAGGACGTTCTTGTTGAATTCGGCGGTGACCCCGGCCGAGTCGTCGTAGGCCGCCTCGAGCCGGGCGCGGTCCTTGATCAGGTCGGTGCCGAGCAGGAGGTTGTCGCCCGGCCCCAGCAGCGCCCGGATCCGCTCCAGGAAGGCGTGGCGCTGGCGCGGGTAGAGGTTGCCGATCGTGCCGCCAAGGAAGGCGATCATCCGCTTGTCGGTGCCGTGGGGCACCCGCTCCAGGTGCTGCTCGAAGTCGCAGACGAGGCCGTGGACGTCGAGACCCGGGTACTCGTCGACCAGTTCGGCCGCGGTCCGCTCGGTGATCTCCTCGGAGATGTCGACGGGGACGTAGGTCTCGAGGCTGTCGCAGGCGCGCATCGCGCTGAGCAGGTGGCGGGTCTTCGCCGCCGAGCCGGAGCCGAGCTCGATCAGCGTGCTGGGGCAACCGGCGGCGACGTGGATCTCGGCCGAGCGCCGCTCGAGGATCTGCCGCTCGGCCCGGGTCGGGTAGTACTCGGGCAGCTCGGTGATCCGCTCGAACAGGCGCGAGCCGCGGTCGTCGTAGAAGTATTTCGGCGCCACCTCCTTCGGGTAGGCGCAGAGGCCGGCGCGGACGTCAGCGGCCATCTTCGCCGCGGCTTCGGCATCGAGGTGGACGTCGATCGCGATCGTCATGCGTCCCTCGCGCAGCGCAGGCCGGCGAAGATCTGGCCGCGCCGCGGCAGGTCCCAGTTGCGGAAGGTCGGCCGGGCAACGCGCGGGTGGGTGGCCCAGGAAGAGCCGCGCAGCACCTTGTACTCGTCGCCGAAGAAGACCTCGGAGTACTCCGGGTAGGGGAAGGCGGCGAAGCCCGGGTAGGCGAGGAAATCTGAGGAGGTCCATTCCCAACCGTGGCCGACCCCGTCGAGGCGGTCGCGCGCCGCCTCCCACTCGTGCTCGCTCGGCAGCCGCTTGCCGGCCCAGCGGGCGAAGGCGTCGGCCTGCTCCCAGGAGACGTGGATGACGGGGTCGTCGGGGTCGATCGGCGCCCGGCGCCCTCGCGCGGTGTCGACCCAACCCTCGCCCTCGCGCTCCCAGTAGGTCGGCGGCTCGGCACCGGAGTCCTCCATGAAGGAGATGTACGCGGCGTTGGAGACGGGGGTTCGATCGATCTCGAAGGCGGCCAGCTCGGCGCTGTGGCGCGGGCGCTCGTTGTCGTAGGCGAAGCCGCGGGCGGGGGCGCCGATCTCGTGCTCGCCGGGCTCGACCGCGATCATCTCCTCAGCGCCAAAGGCGCTTGCCGCGATCCGGGCGGAGTCGCGCTGGGCCTCGACCGAGGCCGGCGGCTCATATCCCTCGACCAGCTGCAGCAGCTGCAGCATCGTCTCGTTGTGCTGCAGCTCGTGGGCGAGCAGCATCTCGTAGACGAACCCTTCTCGCAGCAGCGGGTCCTCGGCATCGGGGTCGATCTCCACATCCTCCAGTACGTCGAGAGTCCGCTCGCGGACGTCAGCCATGTAGGAGCGCAGCTCGGCATCGCGCAGGATCGGCAGCTCGCCGCGGATCCTGCGCGGGTTCTCGATCGCGTCGTAGAAGCGGCCGAGGTCTCCGTGCAGCGGCTCGCGACCGCCGATCGTCCGCACCAGCCACAGCTCCTCGAAGTTGGCGATGTGGCCCAGGTCCCAGGCCAGCGGGCTGAGGATCGGCGAGTAGACGGTGTTCAGCTGCTCGTCGTCGAGCGGCTCGACCAGGGCCAGGGTTCGCTCCCGTGCCTCGGAAAGCGCGTCCGCGATCGCTGCCTTCGACTGTGAGGTCACGTCGGCCGGGATGAAAAAACCCTAGCGCGCATTGGATACCCGCCTGTGAATCAGTCGGTTCCCCGGGCCTCGGGGTCCAGCCAGACCTTCTTCAGCCATGGCGGCGAGACGGCGAAGCGGGCAGTGGTCTCGGCGGCGATCCGCTCAAGCGGGATCAGGTGGACGCGGTGGCTCGGAGTGAAGCGGTTGACGTGAGGGAAGCCGGCGGTGTTGCCGGCGTGGCTTCCGCCGGAGACGATGAGCAGGTGGGTCGCCGGCCCCCAGCCGTCGTGAGCGGCGATCCCCGCGTCCGACATCCAGTTGAGGTCGGAGAGGAAGTAGTTGTAGCCATGATGGGAGGAGGCGCGTTGGTCGACCTCGCCGCCGGGGCGGATGCGGAACTGGACGCTCTCCCAGTCGTCGCGGTGGTAGCCCTTCTCCCCCGCGACCGGCACGCCGCGCAGGGTCGCCGAGTCGGGATAGAAAGTCCAGAACTGCAGATAGAGATTCCCGGCACGCTCGCCGGAGCAGTTCGCGCCGGCGGCCTCGGTCCGCTCCGCCTCCTCCTCGCGGCAGTCGACCACGTGGACGAAGGCGGTGACGGCCAGGTGCTCATCCGTCCCGTCGATCAGGCCCTCCCCCGCCGCGTCGCCGCAGGCGCTGGCACGGCAGCGGCGGAAGTCGACCGGCACCGCGCTCGACCCCCGCTCGAAGACGAGCATCGGCATGTGCCGGCGCGCCAACTCGCCGACCTCGGTGCCGTAGGCGGCGATCAGCGCCGGCTCGTCGCCGCAGCCGCCCGCCAGCGAGGCGGCGCAGAGCAGGCGGTCGGCGAGCGCCCGCGCCAGCGTCGCCCCCGGCACCCGCACTCCGCCCGCGACCGCCGCCAGCATCAGCAGCGAAACGAGCAGGGTCAGACCCACCCACTCGACCGTCCCCTGCCCCCGCTCGGACCGCATGGGCCGACGCTACGGAGGGAGGTTTGACGCGTGGGTGCCTAGAGTGCCGGCTTCGTGTCGGAACGGTTGCGACTTTGGACCATCGGAGCCCTGGCGCTCGCGGCCCTCCTATGCGTGGGCGGCATCGCAAGGGCCGACCAGCGCGTGAGGATCGGCGGCTCGGTCGAGGGCCGGCCGATCGTGGCCTTCGAGAGCGGTCCCCGGGACGCGCCTCTGAAGGTCCTGGTGGTCGGCGCGATCCACGGCGACGAGACCGCTGGGATGCGGATCGCCCGCCGCCTGATCGTCGCGGCGGCGATCGACCGCGTCCGCCTCATGGTTGTCCCCACGATCAACCCCGACGGGGTCGCGGCCGGTACCAGAGGCAACGCCCGCGGCGTCGACCTCAACCGCAACTTCCCCTACCGCTGGCGCCCGCTGGGCGGCGGCGAATACTCCGGCCCGGAACCCCTTTCCGAGCCGGAGACCCGTGCCGCCTTCGCCTTCATCCGCCAGATCGAGCCCGACTTGACGATCTGGTTCCACCAACCCTTCGGCCTGATCGACCGCCCCAACGGCAACCCCTCCGCCGCTCACCGCTTCGCCCAATTGATCGGCCTCCCCCTGGTCCGCCTGCCCGGCCCCTACCCCGGTAGCGCCTCCCGCTGGCAGAACCACGAATTCAAGGACAGCACCGCCTTCGTCACCGAGCTCCCACGGCGGGCCGGCGGCACCTTGGTCAGGCGCGGCACCGAGGCCGTCCACACCCTCGCCACCGAGCTCGCCAGCCCTGGTCTCAAGCCGGCGGATAGCCGTGGCTAAGGCACGGGGATCGGGCTCGTCGCGAGTTCTTTGAAGTTGGCCGGGACGAAAGTTTCCGGCTGGATCGCCGCCGCGAAGGCCGCTTTGGTTTCGGCGGTGGTGACCATCGGCCAGTCGCTCTTGCCGCCCGGTCCGAGTTCGTTCTTGTTGAACCAGAGGAGGCCGTGGATGGCGGGGAAGCTCGACCGCAGCACCGACCCCATCTGGGTGATCCAGTTGGGCTTCGAGCCGCCAGTCTCGGTGCTCGCAGTCTCGCCGATCACCATCGGCTTGCCCGGAGCAACGGTGCCGGTAATCGTCGCGTACGGCCCGCTGAATACTTCACTGAAGGACCGGAAGGTCGGCGAGGACCCGTTGTTGCCGTTGTAGCCGTCGAGACAGGTCCAATCGACGTATTCACCGCCCGGATAGAGTTCGCCGAACAGAGCTCCGCCGGTGCCGGTCGGGTCGATGTTCGGGCACCAGACCCAGGTGACGTTGTCGGCTTCCACTTCGTCAAAGATGTCGTGCACGTGCTGCCACATTTCGACGAACTCTTTGGCCGTGTTCGTGTAGGTCGAGCCGCGGTATTTGTGTTCGCCGACGCCCCAGGGGAACCAGCCCCCGTTCATCTCGTGGGCAAAGCGGAGGAAGAACGGGTGGCCCCAAGCTTTCGCTTCTTTCGCCCACTGTTCGATGTATTCGTCGGCGACGCCGCCGGCGATCGCGCCGTCATCCGGATAAGGGGTCGCTTCCGGCCACATCGTGAAGTCAGGTCCCCACGAGTAGAACGGGATCGAGCCATGGCTCCGCACCGAGTTGAAAGGCGTGGTCGGGAACTCGCAGGGCGGCGTCGAGCCGCAATATGACGCTTCCCAGGCGCTGCCCCAGTGGATCAGCGAGGCGGTCTTGCCGCCCGCGGCGGTCTCCAGCGCTTCCTGGGTAGGCATCGTCCAGGGCGACTCCGCGCCGCCGTTGATTTCCGAGGTCTTGGTCCAGGCACCCCAATAGACCTTCGGCGTTCCCTCGGCGTAGGTGACCGAGGAAGCCGAGCAACTGGACGCGTTGCCCGCCGCGTCAGTGGCCGTCGCCTTGAACGTGGTCGTCGTGTTGTCGCCGACGCTGACCGTGATCCCCGGGCTGGAGAAGGAGGCAGCCGTGCCGCTCGACAGCGGGCTGCCAGTGCAGCCGGCGGTCGGGTAGACCTTCACGGTCGTTTCCGCCGCCGCGCTTCCGATCACCTTCGGCGCGTTGTCGTTAGCGCCGCTCGCGGGGCTGGTCGAGCTGACGGTCGGCGCGGCGGGTGCCACCGAGTCCTCGACGTAGGAGATCGAGCTGGTCGAGCAGGCCGACACGTTGCCGGCGGCATCGGTCGCGGTCGCGAAGTAGGTCGTCGTCGTGTTGTCGGCGACGATGACGGTGAGCCCGGGCGACGCGAAGGCCGCGGCGGTGCCGGTGGCGGCAACGCCGGAGGCGCAGGTGTTGTTCGTGTACAGCTTGACCGTGCTGCCCGCCTCGGCGCTGCCGATCACCTTCGGCAGGTTGTTGTTGGCGGGGCTGACCGGGCCGGTCGAGGCCAGGGTCGGTTTCGCCGGAGGAGCAGAGTCCTCGGTGTAGCTGACGCTCGTCGTAGAGCAAGCCGAAGCGCCCCATGAGTTCGTGGCGTTGGCGTAGAACGTGGTCGTCGTGTTGTCACCGACGCTGACCGTGATCCCGGAGCCGAAGGACGCCGCCAGGGCATTGCCAATCGGCGTGCCGGTGCAGCTGCTGTTGGCGTAGAGGTGGACCGCCGAGCCGGCTGGTCCCGTGCCTTTCACGGTCGGCGAATTGTTGTTCGCCGGACCGGCCGGCGTGACCGAGCTGACCGTCGGCATCGAAGGTGCCGAGCCCGCCGGCAGCGGCGAGATCGGCGTCAGCTGCCGCGGGCTGGAATAGCTGTTGCTGGCATAGAAGGACGGCGCGATCGAGCTGGTGAAGGCGCCTTCGGCCGAGGCCGAACTCTCGATCGGCCAATCGACGCCGCTGCCGAATTTGTTCCACCAGGCGATCGCCTTGACCTTGGGGAAGTTGACCGGAATCTGCGTGGCGAAGGCGTCGGTAATCCAGCTCGCCTTCGAACCGCCGTACTCGCTTGAGGCGACTTCGCCGATCATGATCGGCTTGTTTGCGTCGAGGCTGAGCAGTTCGTTGTAGGTGGTCGAGAAGACCGTCGAGAAGCTCTTCCAGGAATCCGGCTTGTTCGGGTTGGTGCCTGAGTTGTAGCCGCTGACGCAGTTCCAGTCGACGTACTTGGATTTGCCTTCCGATTCCTTACCTGGATAGAGGCTGGAGATCGAGGTGCTGCCGGTGAACGAGGTGTTCGGACAGAAGACCCAGGTCAGGTTGGTGGCGCCCTGGGCTTCCGCGATGTCGTGGAAGTGCCACCAGGCTTCTTTGAAGGTGGTCGGGCTTTCAGCCGCTTCTTTGCCGTACGTGTACCAAGTGCCATTCATCTGGGCGTTCCAGCGGAAGAAGAAGGGGTAGCCGTATTCGCGCACCGCTTTGGCCCAAGCGATCAGGTCGGAGTCCTTGGCCCCGCTGGCGATTTCTTTCAACGTCGCCCCGGAGCTGCTCATCGACATCACCGGGAGCGCGCCGCGTTCGCGCGCCAGTTTCAGCGGGCTGGACGCGAAGGCTTGACTCCAGGGAGCAGGCTGCCCGAAGTGCACGAGCGAGACTGGCTTGCCCGCGTGAGACTCGAATTTGTTCCAGGTTTCGCCATCCCAGGGTGCGTCCCCGTAGGTCCCTTCCGGCGGGTAGACGTTGCCGCCCATCCAGGCGCCCCAGTAGACGCTGGGCTCGAGGCTGCCGGCGCGGAAGTCGATTGAGCGGCCGATGTTGCCAGACGCCTCGATCCCCGCGTAACCGCCTCCGTAGGTGGAGTCGCTTGCGCTCAGCAGCGAGCTCACGGTCGAGCCGCTGCCGGTCCAGGCCGTCACCGTGCCGCCGTTGTCGGAAAGCATCAGCCGGGTGCCGCTTGGGATCGAGACCGAAGCATTGGATGCCAGTTCTTTTTCGGAACCCGCAGTCCACTTCAGGAGCTTCACCGCGTAGGTGTTGAGACCCGAGACCAGGGTCCAGCGCAGCTGATACCCCGCCTTTTCACCACCCGGATTGGGCATCGAGAGCCAGACCGCGACATGGCGTTCGGCGATTTCCGGGCTGACGTTGAGGGTCAGGCCGGCGGCAGTCCCGCCGCTGCCGCCTCCGCTGGGAGTGGTTGACCAGTAGGCCCCGGCGATTTTCGGATGGGCGTCGAGCGGTGACGGACCCCAGCCGGAGGCGCCGTAGTCGGTGCCCGTTTTGGCGCTCGCGGTGGTCCACTGCAGGGCGGACCACTTGCCACCGTTGCTGAGGTTCGCTTCTGAGCGGTTCAGCGCGTCCACGACCGGAACCGCGGCGACATCGGTCGCTTCGGTCGCGCCGGCGGGGGCCACGCCGAACACCATTAGAGCGGCCATGACACTCGATACGACGAGGAACTTCTTCATCTCCCTGCCTCCCATTTGCCGAGGTCTCGAGCGCCGGACGAGAGTCACCACTCGAAACAGTCTTCGCGCTCAGCAAATTACACGGCAAACGCCGCTTTTCAAGCAGTAAATGCGAGAACCTTCTCCACCAAAGCCCGCCGCGCCGCGGGAGAACTGGGACGCCAGCTAGAGGTTGCCGATCTCGGCCGCGATGTCCGCCGCGGCCTGTTTGGCGTCGGCGAACAGCATCGAGGTGTTCGGTTCGTAGAAGAGGTCGTTGTCGATGCCGGCGAAGCCGGGGCTGAGGGAGCGCTTGATGACGATCACCTCTTGGGCTTCGGAGACCTCGATGATCGGCATCCCGGCGATCGGCGAGTCGGGGTCGTTTTTCGCCGCCGGGTTGGTGACGTCGTTGGCGCCGACGACGACGGCGACGCTGGTGCGCGCCATCTCCGGGTTGATCTCCTCCATCTCCTTGAGGTTCTCGTAGGCGACGTCGGCCTCGGCGAGGAGCACGTTCATGTGGCCGGGCATACGGCCGGCGACCGGGTGGATCGCGTAGTTGACCGTGACCCCGCGCGCTTCGAGCTCGTCGGCGACCTCCTTGATCGCGTGCTGGGCCTGGGCGACCGCGAGGCCGTAGCCGGGGACGATCACGACCGTGTCGGCGTAGGCGAGCTTGATCGCCGCGTCCTGGGCGCCGATCGAGACGTGGGGCTTCTCCTCGCCCGTGCCGCCACCGCCGCCGGCCGGCGCGCCGCCGAAGCCGGAGAAGAGGATGTTGGCGACCGAGCGGTTCATCGCCGTCGCCATCTCCATCGTCAGGATCGTTCCCGAGGAGCCGACCAGGGTGCCGGCGACGATCAGGGCGACGTTGTCGAGGGCGAAACCGGCAGCCGCGGCGGAGAGGCCGGTGAAGGCGTTCAGCAGCGAGATCACAACCGGCATGTCCGCCCCGCCGATCGGCAGCACGACGAGGTTGCCGAGGATCCCGGCGGCGATCAGGATCGCGACGAAGGTGAGCTGCGAGGGATCGTCGTTGCCGACGGCGATGCTGACGCAGGCGGCGACGATGCCGATTACCAGGACGCCGTTGATCACCTGCTGACCGGGCACCGCCAGGGGCCGGGTCGGGATCAGGTCCTGAAGCTTGGCGAAGGCGACGTTCGAGCCCCAGAAGGAGACCGAGCCGACGACGCCGGCGAAGAGGATCGGGATCAGGGTGTCCAGCGGGATCGAAGCGATAGTGCCGTGATCGATCTCGCTGATCCCGTGGCGGATCTCGGCCCAGGCGATGAGGGCGACGGCGCCGCCGCCGACGCCGTTGTAGAGGGCGACCATCTGCGGCATCTCGGTCATCTGCACCCGGATCGAGGCGATGACGCCGACGGCGGTGCCGATCCCGAGGCCGAGGAAGATCAGGCCCCAGTTGCCCATTCCGTCGAGCAGCAGGGTGGTAACGACCGCGACCGCCATACCGCCGGCGGCGACGAGGTTGCCGCGCTTGGCGGTGGTCGGGTGGGTGCCCATTTTGATCCCGACGATGAACAGCGAGAAGGCGACGATGTAAAACGCGGTGGCGGCGTCGCCACCGGGCTCGAAGACGGCGTTGACCATCAGGCGCCGCCCTTCCCGTCAGAGGAGGCCTTCGGTTTCGGCTTTTTGGAGAACATGCCGAGCATCCGGTCGGTGACCATGAAGCCGCCGACGATGTTGATCGCGCCGAAGGCGACCGCGATCGTGCCGATCACGTACTCGAGCCCGTCGTCGGCGAAGCCGAGCACGATCAGGCCACCGAGCATGACGATGCCGTGGATCGCGTTGGTCTGCGACATCAGCGGCGTGTGCAGGGTGGTCGGGACCTTCGAGATCACCTCGAAGCCGACGAAGACGGCGAGGACGAAGATCGTGATCTCGGTCATCAGGTCCATGGCTACTTCGCTGCCCTCTCGTTTTTGATCTCGCCGCCCTGGGTGATGCAGGCGGCGGCGATGATGTCGTCCTCGAAGTCGACCTTGGCCTCGCCCTCGTCGGTGACGATCAGGCCGAGCAGGTTCTCGAGGTTCTTGGCGTAGAGCTGGGAGGCCGGCGCCGGCATCTCCGAGGGGAGGTTGCGGCTGCCGATCACTTTCACCCCGCCCTCGATCACGGTCTGGCCGAGCTGGGTCAGCTCGCAGTTGCCGCCGGTCTCGGCGGCGAGGTCGACGATCACCGAGCCGGGGGCCATGTTGCGGACCGCCTCGGCGGTGACCAGCAGCGGCGCCGGGCGGCCGGGGATCGCGGCGGTGGTGACGATGATGTCCTGTTTCGCCGCGTTCTCGGCGAGGGCGTCGCGCACCTGCGCGTTCTCCTCGTCGGTCAGCGGCCGGGCGTAACCGCCCTCCCCCTCGGCGTCGGGGATGAAGTCCAGTTCCAGCGGCCGGCCGCCGAGCGAGGCGATCTGCTCCCAGGCGGCGCGGCGGATGTCGAAGCCGGTGACGATCGCGCCGAGGCGCTTGGCGGTGGCGACCGCCTGCAGGCCGGCGACGCCGGCGCCGAGGACGAGGACCTTGGCCGGCGGCACGGTGCCGGCGGCGGTGGTCATCATCCCGAAGAAGCGGCC
>JBIOTO010000086.1:0-8845 GCA_044865945.1 Solirubrobacterales bacterium | reverse complement strand
AACCTGATGGCGGCGAAGAACGAGGCGCCGCTGGAAACCGCCTTCACGGTCTCGATCGAGGCCGCCGGCGGGGTCAGCACCGGGATCTCGGCCCACGACCGCGCCCACACGATCCAGGTCGCGATCGACCCCGACTCCGGCCCGCGCGACATCGTCGTCCCCGGCCACATGTTCCCGCTGCGGGCCAAAGACGGCGGCGTCCTGGAGCGCACCGGCCACACCGAGGCCAGCGTCGACCTCGCCCGCCTCGCCGGCCTCACGCCGGCCGGGGTGATCTGCGAGGTGATGAACGACGACGGCACGATGGCCCGGGTCCCGGACCTGATCCCCTACTGCCAGAAGCACGGGCTGAAGATGATCACCGTCGCCGAGCTGATCGCCTACCGGCGCCGGACCGAGAAGCTGGTCGAGCGCGTCGTCGGCACCGCCCTGCCGACCGCCTTCGGCGACTTCCAGGCCGTCGGCTACCGATCCCTCGTCGACGACAAACACCACGTGGCGATGGTCAAGGGCGAGGTCGACGGCGAGAGCGACGTGCTTGTCCGGGTCCACAGCGAGTGCCTCACCGGCGACGTCTTCCACAGCATGCGCTGCGACTGCGGCGAACAGCTGGAAGCGGCGCTGGCGATGATCGAGCGCGAGGGCCGCGGCGTCCTCCTCTACCTCTCCCAGGAGGGGCGCGGGATCGGCCTGCTGAACAAGCTCCGCGCCTACAAACTGCAGGAGGAAGGGGCGGACACGGTCGAGGCCAACCTCAAACTCGGCCTGCCGGCCGACCTGCGCGACTACGGGATCGGCGCCCAGATCCTCGGCGACCTGGGCCTGACCAGCATCCGCATCCTCACCAACAACCCGAAAAAGATCGTCGGGCTGGAGGGCTACGGCCTCTCGGTCACCGAGCAGGTGCCGATCGAACCGGTCCCGAACCAGCACAACGAGGCCTACCTGCGCGCCAAGCGCGACAAGATGGGTCACTCGTTGCACCACCAGGGCCTCGCCCTCGACGAGGAGATGATCCGCGACGAGGAGGAACGTGACGCCCAGGACGGGCGCGGGCCCGAGGCAGCCGATGGCTGAGCCTGGCGCCTTCCTCGAGGAGTTCTCCGACGAGGAGAAGGCGAAGCTGGAGAACCTGCGCTTCGCGGTGGTCGTCGGCCGCTTCTACGAGGACCTGGCGCTGCGGCTGATGGAGGGCGCCGACGCCGGCTTCAAGCTGGCCGGGGTGCCGATCGGCAACGTCGAGCACTTCTCGGTCCCCGGCGCCTACGAGCTGCCCTTCGCCGCCAAGTCCTTCATCGACGGAGTGCGGCGCAAGAACGCCCGCGAAGGCGGGGGGCAGGAGGTCGGCGGCGTCGCCTGTCTCGGCGTCGTGATCCGCGGCGAGACCGACCACTACGACTTCGTCTGCGCCGAGTCGGCCCGCGGCATCCAGGAGGTGCAGCTGGCGACCGACGTCCCCTGTGCCTTCGGGGTCATCACCTGCGACACGATGGAGCAGGCCCTGGCCCGGGCCGGCGGCGGCAAACGCGACCAAGGCCGCAACGCCGCCCTGACCGTCGCCCGCATGGCCCTGCTCAAGCGCAAGATGGGCTGACGGCACAGGCACCGACTCAGGTACCATCCCCGATCCTTATGGCCAAGGTATGCCACAGCTGCGGCAAGGGACCGGCCTTCGGCCACTCCCGAAGCCACTCAATGGTCGCCACCAAGCGCCGCTTCGACCCGAACCTGCAGAAGGTGAGGATCCAAGAGAACGGCCGCCCCCTGCGCGCCTACGTCTGCACCCGCTGCCTCAAGGCCGGCAAGGTCACCAAGGCCGCCTGAGACGCATCTCAACCCAGTTTCCGTAGAGATCTGCGCCTTGCCGGTCGATCGGCAGGTTTCCTGCGCTCTCTCTTGCTAAACCGACTTCTATGGACGAGCAACCAATCTGGTCGGTGGGTTTGGTGGTTAACGACGCCGAATCTCGACATCTTTCTGAGAACTCAGTCGCCATGTACATCATGGAAGCGACGGAGGGGCACTATCTTCGGTTTTCCTCGCCTCCAGAGGTGGACGGCAGCGATTTTGAGAATCTGCGCCTAGAGGTAGCTGCGAGTTCCGCAGTCGCTGCGGAAGATCGAGCGTTGGGGATTATCTATCGGGCACGCCGCGCAGCAGGCTTGCCGGACAGGATCGTGCCGGTGGCATGGGTCTCTCCGAGGGGCCATCTGGAGAGCGGAGAGAGTTATTTAGATCAAGCTGAAGAACTCTTTGAAGAAGAAAGCTTCAGCCTCGCAATCGTGACGGCTGAGATTCACCTAGAGGCCCAAGCAAAGACGATGATCGAGTTGGCAGTCAGGGGTATGGCGCCTGCTTTTGAAGAGGTCCTTTTGCAGCATCGCAACAACACGAGGATTCAGCATGCTGCTGGCCGGAAGATGCTTGAGCGTTTCTTGGGTCTCAACCTCACTCAAATGCCGGAGTGGGAGAGCTATCAAGCCCATCTTGGACGGCGGAACGAGGTAACTCACTCGGGTAAATATTTTGAAGAGGAAGAAGCCGAGCAGTCGATAGCCGTGGTGAGGAAGATGTGGCTGCTCATCGCGGATGCTTTTCGGGCGGCTGAGAAGGATTTTCTCTCACCCGCCAACTCCTAGGATCATCGAGTCCGCCAGAGGCGTCGATATGCGGCATCTGTCGCGGACTCGCGAAGTGGGCGCGCGGTTCAGCCGTCTGACTTCGAGCCAGCCGGATCGACCGCTTTGAACTCGCCCGTGGGGGCGGGGTCGCCCTCCGCTGGCTCCACGTGGAGGCGGGGGAGGATGCGGTCCAGCCAGTCGGGGAACCACCAGGCGTTTTTGCCCAGGAGCTGCATGACTGCCGGCACTAGGACCGAGCGGATGATCACGGCGTCGATGAAGACCGCCGAGGCTAGGCCGAGGCCGAAGAGTTTGATGATCCGGTCTTCGCCGATCATGAAGGAGGCGAAAACGGTGACCATGATCGCCGCGGCGGCGGTGATCACGCGGCCGGTGAGGGCGAGGCCGCGGGTGACCGATTCGGTCGCGTCGTGGCTGTGCTCCCACTCCTCGTGTATCCGGGACATCAGGAAGACCTCGTAGTCCATCGAGAGGCCGAAGATGATCGCGAAGAGGAAGATCGGGAAGAACGAGATGATCGGCCCGGTCGCGTCGACCCCGATCAGGCTCGCGCCCCAGCCCCACTGGAAGACGGCGACGATCAGGCCGAAGGCGGCACCGATCGAGAGCAGGTTCATCAGGATCGCCTTCAGCGGCACCCAGATCGAGCGGAAGACGATCGTCAGCAGCAGCGCCGAGAGCAGGACGACGACGCCGATGAAGAGCGGCAGCTTGTTGGCGATCGCGTTGCCGAAGTCCTCGAAGATCGCGTTGATGCCGCCGACGTGCACCTGGGCGCCGGTCTGGGTCTCGACGGGTGGGATCACGTCGTCGCGGATGCGGTCGAGCAGTTCGGTCGTTTCCTCGCTCTGGGGCGAGGTCGTCGGATAGAGCTGGAAGACGCCGACCGTTTCGTCCGGGTTGAGGGTCACGTCGGTGACCGCCTCGACCCCCTTTTCGCTCTTCAGCTCGGTGCGCAGCTCCTGCAGGGCTTCGTCTTCGCCCTTTTCGGGCAGCGCCGCGACCAGCTGGAAGGGCCCGTTGAAGCCGGGTCCGAACCCTTCGGCGAGCAGGTCATACGCTTCGCGCGTGGTCGTCCCCGCCGGGTCGGTGCCGGCGTCGTTGGTGCCGAGTCGCAGCGAGAGGGTGGGGATGCAGAGCGCGATCAGCAGGGCGCCGGAGAGCAGCGCCGCGAGCCACGGACGCCGCTGAATGCGACGGCTCCAACGGAACCACCAGCCGTTCTCGTCGATGCTGCGGGCGCCGCCTCCGAGGCCGGGAATGCGCAGCCGGTTGACCCAGTTGCCGGCGATCGCCAGCAGCGCCGGCAGCAGGGTCAGCGCCGCGATCATCGTGAACAGCACCGCGATCGCCGCCGCGGTCGCGACCCCGTAGAGGAAGGGAAGCCCGAGCAGCAGCATCCCCATCAGCGAGATGATCACCGTGATCCCGGCAAAGAGGACCGCGCGCCCGGCGGTGTCGACGGCGGCGATCGCCGCTTCGCGCTTCTCCATCCCCTCGTCGAGCCCGTTGCGGAAGCGGGTGAGGATGAAGAGGGCATAGTCGACGCCGACGCCGAGGCCGATCATGAAGGCCAGCTGCGGCGCGAACTCGGCGGTATCGAAGACGTGGGTGAAGAGGGTGATGCCGCTGATTCCGACGCCGAGCGCGAACAGGGCGGTGATGATCGGCAGCCCCATCGCGACGACCGAGCCGAAGCTGATCAGCAGCACGACGATCGCGGCGAGCACGCCGATCATCTCTGAGCCGCCTTCTTCTTCTTCGCCCCTAACTTCCTCGGCCGGGGAGCCGCCTACCTCGACCTGGAGGCCGTCGCCGCCCGCGTCCCGGGCGGTGTCCATGATCTCTTTGACTTCGTCGTCGCCCAGCTTGTCGGTGGTGACGTTGAACTGGGCGGTCGCGTAGGCGATTTCGCCGTCGTCGCTGACCGCCCCGGCGCCGCCCTTTTCGTAGGGGCTGGCGACTTCGCTGACGTGGGGAAAGCCTTCGACCTTGGTGAAGACCGCTTCCATCTCGCGCTTCACCGCCGGTGCCTCGACTCCCGATTCGGCCTTGTAGACGATCTGCACCGAGTCGCCCGCCTGCGCGGGGAAGCGGTTTTCAAGCAGGTCGAGAGCGTCCTTGGAGTCGGAGCTCGGCAGGCTGAATTCTTCGGTGAAGTCCGAGCCGGCCGCGGCGGCGATGAATCCCATCACGATGAGCGTGGCGATCCAGCCGAGGATCACGATTGCGCGGTGACCGGTGGTCCAGGTGGCAAAACGTCTCATTGGGTCGCGCACCGTACCAATGCCTCAGGCGGCGGGATGTGTCCACCGTCACGTCGCGGCAGAGGACTAGATTCCCCTTGGATGCCCGAACCCCAGATCGCCCGCTTTCGACGGGTCGTCAGCTCTGCCTATGCCTCTCTGGAGGCCCGCCGACAGGAGGTCAACGACCTCAACGTCTTCCCGGTCGCCGACGGCGACACCGGCGACAACATGGCGATGACGATGCGGGCGGTGATGGAAGAGCTCGATCGCCTCGACGGCCAGGAAGTCGACGAGGTCGGCCGCACCGAGCTGGTCCAGGCGCTGGCCCGGGCGGCGCTGATGGGCGCCCGCGGCAACTCCGGCGTGATCCTCAGCCAGATCGTCCGCGGCGCCGCCGAGGAGCTGGCCAGCCGGCCCGGGGAGCTGATCGACCCGACCCTGGTCGCGGCCGCCTTCGCCCGGGCCGCCGACGCCGCCTACGACTCGGTCCGGGAGCCGGCCGAGGGGACGATGCTGACCGTCTTCCGCGAGATGGCCCACTCGCTGGCCCGCCAGCTCGCCCACCTCGAGAAGGAGAAGCAGCGGCTCGGCCCCGACGCCGGCGAAGCCGAGCAGGACGCGGTCCTCGCCGAGGTCCTGGAACGGGCGATCCAGGACGGCGAGCGCGCCGTCGCCCGCACCCCCGAGCAGCTCGAGGTCCTGCGCGAGTCCGGCGTCGTCGACGCCGGCGGCCACGGCCTGGTCCTGATCCTCGCCGGCGTCGTCGCGGCCCTGCGCAGGGACGGCGACCTGCCCGAGGTCCCGCACCACGAGGCGCCTCGCCGCAGCCTGCCCCACCACGAGGACAGCCGCTACCGCTACTGCACCAACTTCATCGTCTCCGGCCGCGGGCTCGGCAACCGCGAGTACCTGCCGCGGCTGGAGAAGCTCGGCGACTCGGTCCTCGTCGTCGGCGACGACGTCACCCTCAAGGTCCACGTCCACACCGACGAGCCGGAGGCGGCGGTCGCGGTCTTCGACGGCGTGGGGGAGGTGACCAACCTCGACGTCGCCGACATGCGCGAGCAGATGGCCGAGCGCGACGCCCGCCTCGCCGCCGGCCGCACCGGGGTCGTCGCGGTCGCCGCCGGCGAGGGGATGCTGCGCCTCTTCGGCGACCTCGGCGCCCTCGTCGTCCCCGGTGGCGAGACGCTCAACCCCTCGACCTACGAGCTGCTCGCCGGGATCCACAGCGTCGCCAGCGAGGAAGTGATCGTCCTGCCCAGCTCCTCGAACGTGATCATGGCCGCCGAGCGCGCTTGCGAGCTCTCCGACAAGCCGGCGCGGGTGGTGGCGGCCAAATCGCAGCAGGCGAGCCTGCTGGCGCTGGTCGAGCTCGACCCCGACGCGTCCCTGGCCGACAACGCCGAGCGGCTGGGGGAGGCGCTGGAGGGGGTCGCCACCGGCGGTATCGCCCCGGCGGCGCGCGACGACGCCCAGGGCCGCTTCAAGCAGGGCGACGCGGTCGGCTTCGCCAGCGGCGAGATCGTCGCCTGGGGCGGCGCCGGCTCGACCCTGACCAAGACCCTGCAGCACCTCGCCGCGGGGGCCGAGATCGTCACCGTGATCGCCGGCGAGGGGGCGCCGATCGCGCTCTCCGAGATCGACACCCACGTGCCCGACGGGGTCGAGATCGAGACCCACGAGGGGGGACAGCCGAGCTGGTGGTGGCTGCTGGCCGCGCAGTAGTGCGGTCGTTCGCCGGCCAGCGCGAGCTCGATCGCGGCGAGCTGCTGGCGGCCCCGGTCCACTGGCCCCGGCCCAGCGTCCTCGAGGTAGGCCTCGCCGCGCTGAAGGGAGTCGGTCCGAAAACCGCCGAAGCCGCGGCCGCGGCGGGCCTACGCACCGTCGGCGACCTCCTCTACCACGTCCCCCGCCGCCACCGGGACCTGCGTATCCGCCAACTAGGCGACGTCCAACCGGGCGAAACCGCAACCGTCCAGGTCGAAGTCCAGGGCAGCCAACCCCGCCCCTTCCGCCGCGGCCGCCTCCGCATGGTCAGCGTCAAAGTGGGTGACGAGACCGGCCACGTGAGAGCCACCTGGTTCAACCAACCGTGGGTAGCGTCGAAGTTGACTCCAGGAACTCAGCTACTGGTCACCGGAAAACGATCCGACAAAGGCTTCGCGGTCAGTGAATGGGAGCTGGTTGCCAACGCTCCCGCGACGGGTGGCGAGGGCGCCGGGGACCCCGAGCATCCCGCGCAGGGGTCCCCGAACAGCCCTCGACGGGCCCCGTCGCCCGAGGGCTTGGTCCCGATCCACTCCACCTCCGAGAGCATTCGTCGCCAGCAAATCCGCGACTGGGTCGAGCAGGCGATCGCGCTCGCCCCGAACGCCCTCGAGGGCCTCCCATCCGAGCTCCGCGCTCGCCGCCACCTCGCCGCGGTGGCCGACGCCCTGAAGGTCGTCCAGTTCCCTGAGTCAGCCGAAGAACTCGAACCCGCCTACGAGCGCCTCGCCTTCGAAGAGCTCTTCCTCCACCAGGCCCTGCTCGCCACCCGCAAGCGCACCCACCGCACCGCCCGCCCGGCGCCCCGCTTCGGCAAGCCCGGCGAGCTCGTCGCCCGCTGGCTCGACTCGCTTCCCTTCGAGCCGACCGCCGACCAGCTCAAGGCCTTCGACGCGATCGAGACCGACCTCGACTCCGGCGAGCCGATGCAGCGCCTGCTGATGGGCGAGGTCGGTTCCGGCAAGACCGTGGTCGCCGTCTACTCGATGCTGCGGGCGCTGGAAGCCGGCCACCAGGCGGTGCTGATGGCGCCGACCGAGACGCTCGCCGAGCAGCACGCGATCACCCTCGGCAAGCTGCTCGCCGCGGAGGCGACCCCGTTCGCGCTGCTTACCGGCTCGACCCAAGCGGCGCGCCGCCGCGAGACCCTCGACCGCCTCGCCAGCGGCGAGCTCGGCCTCCTAGTTGGGACGCACGCGCTGATCGAGCCGACCGTCAAGTTCGCCCGGCTCGGCCTCTGCGTGGTCGACGAGCAGCACCGCTTCGGCGTCAGCCAGCGGCGGGCGCTGGACGAGAAGGGGGTGGAGGGGATGGCGCCCCACGTCCTGCACATGACCGCGACGCCGATCCCGCGCACGCTCTCGTTGACCGCGTACGGCGACCTCGACACGACCGCGCTGCACGAACTGCCCGCCGGCCGCCAGCCGGTGACGACCCAGCTGGTCGAGGAGCACCAGCGCGGCGAAGCCTTCGAGTTCCTCCGTCGCCGCCTGCGCGAGGGGCGCCAGGCCTTCGTCGTCTGCCCGCTGGTGACCGAGTCCGAGAAACAGCCCGGCAAGGCGGCCGAGGTCGAGGCCGAGCGGCTGCGCGCCGGCGAGCTGCGCGATTTCCGCGTCGGCCTCCTGCACGGGCAGATGGCCTCGGCCGAGAAGGCGGAGGCGATGCGGGCCTTCGCCGCCCACGAGACCGACGTGCTGGTCTCGACCACGGTGATCGAGGTCGGGATCGACGTCGCCAACGCGACGGTGATGGTGATCGAGGGGGCCGAGCGCTTCGGCGTCTCCCAGCTCCACCAGCTGCGTGGCCGGGTCGGCCGCGGCGAGCACCCGAGCCAGTGCCTGCTGTTCGCCGAAGAGGCGGGGGAGATGGCGCGCAAGCGACTGGCGGCCGTGGTCGGCACCCGCGATGGCTTCAAGCTCGCCGAGGTCGACCTCGAACTGCGCGGCGAAGGCGAGATACTCGGCACCCGCCAGTCCGGCCTGCCGCGCTTCGCCGTCGCCAAACTGCCGGACGACGGCCCGGTGCTGCTCGAAGCCCAGCGCGAGGTGCAGGCGCTGCTGCGCCGCCACGGCTCCCTCTCCGACCCCGCCCTCGGCCCGCTGCTCGACGCCGCCCACCGCCGCTTCGGCACCGCCGCGGCCGACCCGATCCCCCTCTGATCGGCGTTCGTCCTTTCCCCGGAAT
>JBIOTO010000085.1:0-6365 GCA_044865945.1 Solirubrobacterales bacterium | reverse complement strand
TCGACAACGACGTCGGCGGCACCGACTTCACCTTCGGCTTCGACACCGCGGTGCAGATCGTCACCGACGCGATCGACCGCCTCCACACCACCGCCCAGTCGCACGACCGGATCATGGTCGTCGAGGTCATGGGTCGTACCACCGGCTGGATCGCCGCCTACGCCGGGCTGGCCGGCGGCGCCGACTGCATCGTCATCCCCGAGCAGACGACCACCGTCGAGGAAGTCTGCCGCGACGTCACCCGCCGCCACGACCGCGGCAAGGACTTCTCGATCATCGTCGTCGCCGAGGGCGCCAAGCTCGCCTTCGAGAGCGGCGAGGAACGGCTGATCCAGCCGGTCAAGGACAGCGACGAATACGGCTACCCGCGACTCGGCGGGATCGGCGCGGCGCTGGCGATGGAGCTGGAGAGCCGCACCGGCTACGAGACCCGCGTCACCGTCCTCGGCCACGTCCAGCGCGGCGGCACCCCGACCTCGACCGACCGGGTCCTCGCCTCGCGCTTCGGCGCCCACGCCTACGAGATGGTGAAAGCCGGCGAATTCGGCAAGATGGCGGCGATCCACGGCACCCAAATGACCGGGGTTCCGCTGGAGGAGGCGGTCAAGGTCAAGCAGGTCGACCTCGGCATGCTGGAGATCGCGAGACGGTTCTTTACGTGAGGGCCCGCACGTGAGAGGGTTGGGCAGGTGAACGACGCACCGGACTTCCAGGCGGCGACCGAGGCCCAGCAGGCGATCTGGTCGGAGGGGGATTTCGCGATGGTCGCGAACCTCGTCGTCAAAGTCTCCGAGGACCTGGCCGAGGCGCTGGCGATAGTCCCCGGCGAGCGCTGCCTCGACGTCGCCTGCGGCAGCGGCAACGGCGCCCTGGCGGATGCCCGCCGCGCCTGGGGGAACACCGTCGGCGCCGACTTCGTCCCCGCGCTCCTGGAGCGCGGCCGCGAGCGGGCGGCGGCGGAGCGGCTGGAGATCGAGTTTGTCGAGGCCGACGCCCAGGACCTGCCGTTCGACGACGCCAGCTTCGACGTAACCACCTCGATCTTCGGCGTGATGTTCGCCCCCGACCAGGAGAAGGGCGCCGGCGAGCTGCTGCGGGTGACCAAACCGGGCGGGCGCATCGGCCTCTCCAGCTGGTGCCCGGACGGCGGCCTGCAGGACTTCTTCGCGACGATCGTCAAGCACACCGGCGGACCGCCGCCGGGGTTCGTCCCGCCCGTGCTTTGGGGCAGCGAGGACCACGTCAGGGGGCTGCTCGGCGATGGCGTCACCGACCTGCGGTCCGAACGGCGGAAATCGCGCCAGGCGTTCCGCTCCGCCGACCACTACCTGGACTTCTTCCGCAGCTACTTCGGGCCGATCAAATCCGCCTACGACAAAGTCGGGCCGGAGGGCGAGCAGGCGCTCACCGACGACCTCAAGGTGGTCCTCGACGACCTCAGCGTCGGCGGCGACCGCGCGCTCGTCGTGGAGCCGGAATACCTGCAGGTAATCGCGACCCGCGCTTAGCGCAGGTCGGCGTTCTCTTTGCCTGGCTGCAGAACGCGCACCACGGCGCCGATCAGGACGACGCCGAAGAAGACCATGCCGGCAACGCCACCGCCCTGGCCAAAGACCGCGTAGCCGATCACCGTGAGGGCGAGCGCGAGGAAGAGGCTGACGACCATTCCCATATCGCACGGCATCCTAATCGATGGCTCGGCCGGGGGCGCACCTGGCCGAGCAGATCAAGGACGCAGGGAGCGTGGCGTGCTCTGCACGCGAGCGACCGAGGACGCCGAGATGCGAAGCGCCAGGTGCGTCATCCGGCCGCGAGGGCGACGCGCGTCTCGCTTAGGAAGGAACCGACCGCGTCGGCGGCACCCTGGGCCGAGCCGCCCTCGCCCCCGGCGCGGACCAGGCGGCTGCCGATGATCACCCCGTCGGCGATCTCCCCCACCTGGGCCGCCTGCTCGGGCGTGCCGATCCCGAAGCCGACCGCGACGGGGGTCGTGGCATCCGCCTTGGTCGCCGCGACCAGCTCGGTCACCGCGGGCGGGATCTCGGCCCGCTCGCCGGTGGTGCCGACGGTGGAGACGACGTAGACGAAGCCCTGGGCCGCTTCGCAGATCCGCTTGCGCCGCTCGGGCGGGGTGGTCGGCGCCAGCAGCGGCACCAGTGCCAGCCCCTCGGCGGCCATCGCCTCGCGCACCTCGGCGGCCTCCTCCAAGGGCAGGTCGGGGACGATCGCCCCCGCCGCCCCGGCGGCGCGGATCAGCCTGGCGAACTCGGCGGCGCCCCCGTGGGCGAGGACCATGTTGGTGTAGGCCATGAAGACCACCGGCACCCGGTCGGCCACCAAACGGCAGACCTCGAGCGCGGTGGCGAGCGTCGCCCCCGCCTCCAGTGCCGTCGTCGCCGCCGCGTGGATCGTCGGCCCGTCGGCCAGCGGGTCGGAGAACGGCACCCCGAGCTCGATCAGGTCGGCCCCCGAGTCGGCGTAGGCGGCGGCCACCGCCAGCCCGGTCTCGCGGTCGGGATAGCCGGCCATCATGTACGGCATCAGGGCCGCCCGGCCTTCGTCGGCGGCCGCCTTGAAGGCCGCCGCGATCCGCTCCTCGCCGCTCACGGGAGGATCTCTCCGGGCGGTTTCAGCCGGGCCGTCGCCTCGGCCATGTCCTTGTCGCCCCGCCCCGAAAGGCAGAGCACGTCAAAGCCCTCCTCGCCCGGGTTCTCCATCAGCCAGGCGATCGCGTGCGAGCTCTCCAGCGCCGGGATAATCCCCTCCAGCCGCGAGAGCGCGGAGAACGCCGCCAGCGCCTGCTCGTCGGTCACCGCCACGTACTCCGCCCTGCCGCTGTCGCGCAGCTGCGCGTGCTCGGGGCCGACCCCGGGGTAGTCGAGCCCGGCCGAGATCGAGTGCGCCTCGAGGATCTGGCCCTCCTCGTCGGCGATCACCGAGGAGAGCGAGCCGTGCAGGACGCCCTTGACGCCGCCCTGCAGCGAGGCGCCGTGGCGCTGCGTGTCCAGCCCCTCGCCCGCCGCCTCGACCCCGACCAGGGCCACCTCGGCGTCGTCGACGAAGGGGGTGAAGATGCCGATCGCGTTGGAACCGCCGCCGACGCAGGCGATCACCCGCGCCGGCAGGCCGCCCTCCGCCGCCAGCGCCTGCTCACGCGCCTCGGTGCCGATCACCCGCTGCAGGTCGCGGACCAGGGCGGGATAGGGCGCCGGCCCGACCGCCGAGCCGATCACGTAGTGGGTGGTGGCGACGTTGGCGACCCAGTCGCGGATCGCGGCGCTGACCGCCTCCTTCAGGGTCCGCGCCCCGGCCTCGACCGGCGCCACCTCGGCCCCCAGCAGCTTCATCCGCTCGACGTTGGGCGCCTGGCGGCGGATGTCCTCGGTCCCCATGTAGACGACGCATTCGAGCCCCAGCAGGGCGCAGGCGGTGGCGGTCGCCACCCCGTGCTGGCCGGCGCCGGTCTCGGCGATCACCCGCGGCTTGCCCATCCGCGCCGCCAGCAGCGACTGGCCGATCGCGTTGTTGATCTTGTGGGAGCCGGTGTGGGCGAGGTCCTCGCGCTTCAGGTACACCCGCGAACCGAGCCGCTCGGACAGCCGCTCGGCCGGATACAGCGGCGTCGGCCGGCCGATGAAGTCGCGCCGCAGCCGCTCCAGCCGGCCCATGAACTCGGCGTCCTCGCGTGCCTCCGCCCAGGCGGCCGCCAGCTCGTCCAGCGCCGGAATCAGGGTCTCCGGTACGTAGCGGCCCCCGTAGGGCCCGAACCTCTCCTCGATCGCGCTCATGCCGCGTTGGCGCCGACCGAGTTGGCCGCCTCGAAGAAGGCCGTCATCGCCTGGTGGTCCTTGCGTCCCGGCTCCAGCTCCACCCCGCTGGCGACGTCGACCGCGTAGGGACGGGCGATCTCGATCGCCGCGGCGACGTTGTCCGGGCGCAGCCCGCCGGCGAGGATCGCCGGCACCTCGGAGCGGTGGCCGCGCAAGAGCTCCCAGTCGAAGCTCTCGCCGGTCCCGCCCCACAGCCCCTTGCCGCGCCGGTCGAAGAGGTGGAAGTCGGTGCGGAACGCCTCGGCAGCGTGGATGTCGGCCGCGCTGGCGACGTGGATCGCCTTCGCCACCTTCAGCCCGGTGCGCCGCTGCACCTCGGCGCAGAAGGACGCCCCCTCGGCGCCGTTCAGCTGCACCATCGTCAGCCCCTCGTCCTCGACCGCCCGCGTCACCTCCTCCAGCGTCGGGTTGACGAAGACGCCGACGATCTCGCACTTGCGCCGGAAGGCGGCCGCGATTCCCCCGGCCACAGCCGGATCGACGTTGCGCGGGCTGCCGTGGAAGTGGATCAGCCCAATTGCCCAGGCGCCGAGGCGCACCGCCTCGGCCGCGTCGTCGGCATTGGTGATTCCGCAGAACTTGACTCGCACAGGAGCCAGCGTACGCGAAGAAGGGACCGGGCTAAGGAGAGAAGCCCGGCCCCTTCTCGCCTATTCGGAACTCTTGGGCTGCGTTCCGAGGGTGACTTCGGCGGTCTTTTCCTGATCGCCGCGGAGGATGGTCAGCTTCAGCTCATCGCCCGGCTTCGATTCCTGGACGAGTTCGATCATCTCGTCCATGCTCTTCACCTTCTCGCCGTCGACCTCGGTGATGATGTCGCCGCCGAGCTGGACTTCTTCGCCGTCGATCGTCGCCGAGGTGTTGCCGGCTTCCAGGCCTGCCTTGTCGGCCGGGCCGCCCTTGACCACGGTCTGCACCAGCACGCCTTCGTCGACCGGCAGGTTCAGCGCCTTGGCCAGTTCGGGCGTCACCGTGCCGCCGGAGATGCCGATGAAGGCATGTTCGACTTCGCCGGTCTCTTTCAGCTGTTCGAGGTTGGCGCGGACGGTGTCGATCGGGATCGCGAAGCCGATGCCGACGTTGCCGTTGCCGCCACCGCCGGTGGCGATCTGGGCGTTGATCCCGATCACCGCTCCTTCGGCGTTGATCAGCGGACCACCGGAGTTGCCGGGGTTGATCGCCGCGTCGGTCTGGATCACGTGCGAGATCGAGAAGCCGTTGGGCGCCTGGATGTCGCGCTGCAGGGCCGAGACGATGCCGCTGGTGACGGTGCGGTCGAGCCCGAACGGGTTGCCGATCGCGACCACCGGGTCGCCGACTTCGAGGTCAGAGGAGCGGCCCAGCCGCAGCGGGTGGAATTCGCTCTCCGGGGCGTCGACCTTGAGCAGGGCGATGTCGGTGCCGGGGTCGGTGCCGACCACCTCGGCGTCGTAGGAGGTTTCCGAGTCGCCGAGTTTGACCGTCACCTTGCTGGCGCCTTCGATCACGTGGTTGTTGGTGATGACGTGGCCTTCGGTGTCGATCACGAAGCCCGAGCCGGTGGCCTCGCCGCCGCCTTCGGGTTCCGGTTCGCCGAACGGGCTGAAGCTTTCGGGTTCCCGCGCCTCGATCTGGGATTCGATGAAGGCGACGCCGTCGCCATCGGCTTTGTAGATCTGGTTGACGAGATTGGTATCGCCGTCTTCGCCCTTGGCGTCGACCGGCGCGGTAAGCGGCGCCGCCACGGTGGTGGTCGTACCACCGTCGGACTTGACCACGCCAGCGGCGATCGCGATCAGTCCGACGACGGCGACCACGGCGCCGCCAAGGAGAGCGGCGAAGAACGGGCTGCGCGGCTTTGAGTTGGGTGAGTTGGGCTCTGGCATGGGAGTCAGGATCGCGCCGGGCCGTGACCAATCCCTAAACGCTCTTCAAATGTTTTCTAAATTCGCCGGCGCGCTGGCGAGGGCAAAACGCCTAGACGAGGTGTTCGCGGGTGCCTTCGTCGTACCCGGTCAGCTCCCGCACCTTCGCCTCGGGGTCAGGGTCCGACATCAGGGCGCCGCCGATCAGGGCCGCGTCGACCCCGACCCGGTCGAGTTCGACCAGCTCCCCGCGGGAGGAGATGCCGCTCTCGGCGACCACGGTCTTGCCGGCGGGAACGTCGGGCATCAGCTCGTAGGTGGTGGCGACGTCGACGCTCATGTCGTCGAGGTTGCGGTTGTTGATCCCGATCACCTCGGCGCCGGCCTCCAGCGCCCGGTCCAGCTCGCCCTCGTTGTGGACCTCGACCAGGACGTCGAGGTCGATCGCCCTCGCCTCCTGGTGCAGCGAGCGCAGGTCCTCGTCGCCCAGCGCGGCGACGATCAGCAGCACCGCGTCGGCGCCGTACACCGCCGCCTCGTAGAGCTGGTAGGGGTCGACGATGAAGTCCTTGCGGATGATCGGCAGCTCGCAGGCGGCGCGGGCGGCGCGCAGGTCGGCCAGCGAGCCGCCGAAGTGCGGTTCGTCGGTGAGCACCGAGAGGGCGGCGGCTCCGCCGCGCTCGTAGGCGGA
>JBIOTO010000084.1:0-13384 GCA_044865945.1 Solirubrobacterales bacterium | reverse complement strand
GCCCGTCGCCGAGAGCGAGAGGTCGTCCTGGATCGTCGGGATCGCGATCGCGACGATCGTCTGGTCGATGAAGGTCATCGAGACGGCGAAGATCATCGCCGCGAGGATCAGCTTGCTGTTCTGGGCGCCTGACTGGTTCATGCCTGCGGCTTTGCCGCGCGGGCGGCGATTCCTTCCCGGCTTCGGGTATTCTCGCCGCCGCATGCCTCAGGTCTTCTGGCTCGGATTCGGAATCGCCGCCGCGTTTGTCTTGATCGGCGCGGTCGCGGGCGCGCGCTCGCGCACGGCTACCCTCGGCAGCGGCGCCGCGATGGGCGCCTACCTGGGCGTGATGAGCGCATTCCCGCTCATCGCCATCGGCCTCGCCACCGCCTAGTTCGTTAGAGAAGCTGCCCCATGGGTAGCCGGGATGAATGAGCAATGTTGCCGAGGTACCTGCCGTAACCCTGCACGACGGGGTCGAAATTCCTCAACTCGGGTTCGGGGTATTCCAGATTCCGCCTGAGGAGACGCAGGCGGCGGTCGAGGAGGCCCTCGCGGTCGGATACCGCCACGTCGACACCGCCGCCGCCTACCGCAACGAGGCTGGAGTCGGGGCGGCGATCGCCGCCTCCGGGGTCGATCGCGAGCACGTCTTCGTCACCACCAAGCTGTGGAACTCCCAGCAGGGGTACGACTCGACCCTGGCCGGCTTCGAGAAGAGCTTGGAGCGGCTCGGCACCGAGTACGTCGACCTCTACCTGATCCACTGGCCGCGGCCCGAACGCGACCTCTTCGTCGATACCTGGCGCGCCTTCGAACGGATCCGCGAGGAAGGCGGCGTGCGCTCGATCGGGGTCTCCAACTTCCGCGTCGAGGACCTCGAGCGGCTCGGGAAGGATGCCGAACAGCTGCCGACCGTGAACCAGATCGAGCTCCATCCGCGCTTCCAGCAAGCCGAGCTACGCGCCTGGAACGCCGATCAGGGGATCGCCACCGAGGCTTGGAGCCCGCTGGCGCAGGGCGATCTGCTCAAGGACGGGACGGTCGAAACGATCGCCGCCCACCACGACCGCACGCCGGCCCAGGCGATCCTCCGCTGGCACATCCAGATCGGCAACGTGGTGATCCCCAAATCGGCGACCCCGGAGCGGATCCACGAGAACTTCGAGATCTTCGACTTCGAGCTGAGCGAGGACGACATGGCGACGCTGGAGCGGCTCGATACGGGCGAGCGGATCGGGCCCGATCCGGGCACTTTCAACGCCGACTGAGCCGACCCAAATACGCTGCCGCCGTGGATCTCGATCGGCGGCTGTTGCGCAAGCGGGGGTTGGTTGTCGCTGGGGGCGGGAACCCGGCCGAAGCCAGGGCGAAGGCGGATGAGGCAACTCGGCGGCGGCTGAGGCTGATCAACGCCGTCGCGGCTACCGCTTTTGTGATCGGCGGGTCGTTGTTCTGTCTCGGGGCTTTCTTGGCGCAGGCGCATGTTGGGGGGCCGCGGCTTGCCGCTGCCGTGTTCATGGTCGGCGGCGTCTTCTTCACCACCGGCGGCTACGCCTCGGTGCTGCAGGTCGCCAACGCTCCGCGTGAGGCGGGGGCGGACGGGGTCGTGCGGGCCGAGCCCTGGCGCTGGTGGTCGACCGAGCCGGGGCGGCTGGACTGGGCGAGCGCCGTCGCCCTCTTCGTCGGCACCCTCTACTTCGGCGCCAGCCTGGCGGCGGCGCTGCTAGGCGACCTCACCACCGCCCAGATCCACCGCCTCGTCTGGAGCCCCGAATTCATCGGCTGCGTCCTCTTCCTCGTCTCCGGCCACCTCGCCCTGACCGAGATGCACCGCGACCGCCCGCGCGGGCGCCGCGCCGACCTCGGCTGGTGGATCGTGGTCGTCAACCAGCTCGGCTCGGCTCTGTTCATGGCCGCCGCGGTCGCCGCCTTCGTCCGGCCGGAGACCGGCGACGAGCTGGCGGTCGGGATCGCCAACTGGGCGACCTTCGCCGGCGCCGCCTGCTTCGCGATCGCCGGCTTGATGCAGGAGTTCGAGCGTCCCTGAGGACTGGCCGCCTGGCCAAGTTGAAAGGATGCCGCCGTGGCGGGCGACAAGAAAGCCGAGGCGCCCCGGACCGAACGGGTCCTGCCCGGCATCTGGCGGCTACGTCTGCCGCTGCCCTGGCCGGGAGTTCCGCACGGCAACGCCTGGGCGGTCGAGCGCGACGGCGGCATCGTCATGTTCGACACCGGGATGGGCGGCAAGGGGCGGTTGCGCCAGCTCGACCTGGCCCTGACCCAGGCCGGTTTCGGAGTCGAGGACGTCAATCTCGTCGTCTGCACCCACTCACACACCGACCACTACGGGCTCGCCGGCTCGATCGTCGAGGCCGCCGGCTGTGAGCTGTGGATGCACCCGCGCTGGGGGCACGTGCGGCCGCTTGCCGACGACCCGAAGGCGGCTCTGGAGGCGCGGATCGAGGTGGCGCGGCAGAGCGGCGTGCCGCCGAAGTCCCTGGAGCGCTACCGCGAGGCGCGCGAAGAAGACGACGAGACCGGGATCGACATCCTCAAGGAGCCCGACCGCGACCTCGTGCCGGGGGTCGAGGTGGAGACCGACCTCGGCACCTGGCAGGTGCACGAGACGCCGGGCCACGCCCCGTCCCACGTAGTCCTCCACCAGCCCGAGCGCAAGCTGCTGATCTCCGGCGACCACCTGCTCGGCCGCACCGTCCTCTTCTTCGACCACGGCCACAGCCCCGACCCGGTCGGCGAATTCCTCTCCAGCCTGGAGGTGGTGGAGGGCCTCGATGTCGAACTCGTCCTCCCCGGTCACGGCCGCACCTTCCGCGACCCCGAGGCGAAGATCGCCGAGTCGCGCCGGCAGGTCAACGAGCTGCTGCAGAAAGTGCCGGCGGCGCTCGCCGGCGGGGGCGAGAAGACCGCCTTCGAGGTCGTCGAAGAGATCATCGGCCCCGAGATGGTCAAAACCCCGGCCAGCGCCTGGGTCCTGCAGATCGTCCTCTCCTGCCTCGACCACCTGGCGATCGCCGGCGAGGTCGAGACGGTCGAGGGCACGGACCCGCAACGCTGGCGACTGACGTAGCCTGTCGGCGATGGCGAGCTTCAGATACGTCCGCCAGGTGGCCGCCCCGCCCGAGGTCGTCTTCGACGTCCTCACCGACCACCGGCGCTACACCGAGATCACGCCCCTGCGCAAGGCCGAGCTGGAGCGCGAGGGAGAGCCGACGCCGAACGGGCTCGGCGCGATCCGCGTCCTCAGCGCCCTGCCGGGGCCGCCGATGCGCGAGGAAGTGATCGCCTACGAGCGACCCAGTCGCTTCTCCTACAAGATCCTCTCCGGCCTGCCGGTGCGCGACCACGTCGGCACGGTCGAGCTGAGGGCGGCCGGCGATGACACCGAGCTCGTCTACGCCGTCAAAACTACGCCGACGATCCCGCTGTCAGGGCCGGTCTTCATGGCGATCCTGAAGAAAGCGATCCGGGACCTGATCGCCGGCGTCGCGAAAGAGTCAGAGCGCCGCGTCGCGAATGGCTGAGGGTGGGCCTGCGCGCGGAGCGCGCGCTGTTTCCCGCCTGCGTGACGCCCTGCGGCTCCTGCTTCACCCGCGCCAGCTCTGGCGCGAGCACCGCCCCTGGGCGATCGGCCTGATCGTCGGCATGCTGGTCGCGGTGGTCGGCGTCGTCATCGCCTACGAGTCGCTGAAGCGGCCGGGCGACGTCCACAACCAGGAGGCGATCGAACACTTCAAGCCCGAGAAGCCGCCGCCGCCGAAGGAACCGAAGACGGTCAACTGGCCGGTCTTCGGCTTCAACAACGCCCGCACCCGCTACCTGTCGGTGAAGGGGATCAAGCCCCCCTTCGACAAACTCTGGCGCTTCACCGACCGGCCGCTGCTGGAGTTCCCGCCGATCTACGTCGGCGGCAAGCTCTACTTCGTCAACAACAACGGCTTCGCCTACGCGCTCGACGCCGACACCGGGAAAGAGCTCTGGAAACGGCGGGTCGGTCGCCTCAACGCCTCCTCGCCGGCCTATTACAACCACCGTCTCTACATCGTCAACCTGGTCCCCGGCCACATCGTCAAGCTCGACGCGAAAACCGGCAAGGTGATCTGGAAACGGAACCTGCCGGGACGGGCCGAGTCCTCGCCGCTGATCATCGACCGCACCGTCTACTTCGGCGTCGAGAACGGCGAACTGTTCGCGATGAGCACCGGCAAAGGGCAGGTGCGCTGGTCGACCCCACTGGGCGGCGCGATCAAGGCCGCTCCCGCTTACAAAGACGGCAAGCTCTTCGTCGGCGACTACGGCGGCCACATGAACGCGGTCGACGCCAAGACCGGGGAGCTGGTCTGGCAGAGCGGCTCGCTCGGCCCCGGCTTCGGCGGCTCCGGCGCCTTCTACTCGACCCCGGCGGTCGCCTACGGCCGCGTCTACGCCGGCAACAACGACGCCCGCGTCTATAGCTACGACACCTCCAACGGCGACCTCGCCTGGTCCTACTCGACCGGCGGCTACGCCTACTCCGGCCCGGCCGTCGCCAACACCCGGCACAGCCCGCCGACCGTCTTCATCGGCTCCTTCGACGGCAACGTCTACGCGCTCGACGCCAAGGACGGCAGCGTGCGCTGGAGCCGCTCGGCCGGCGGCCAGGTGATCGGCTCGCTCTCGGCGATCGGCGACATCGTCTACGTCGCCGAGTTCACCAACAAGACGACCAGCGGCTTCATGATGCGGAGCGGAAAGCGGGTCTTCCGCTACCCGAAGGGGACCTACACGCCGGTGATCTCCGACGGGCGGCGGATCTACCTGACCGGGTACTCGAGCATCACGGCGCTCCAACCCCACCGGGGGGTGGCGGCGGTAGCTGAGGCGCGCCCGGCGCGTAGTTCGGGAAACGGCCGGAGTGGAGACGGGCGCGCAAAACGTTGAGGCTGGTCGAGTAGTTCTGGATCCGGTAGTTGCTGGTGGCGCCGAAGTCCTGGTAGTAGACGAGCATCTTGGTCCGCGGGTGGCTGCGGACCCAGGCGAAGAGCTTGCTGACGAAGGCCGGGTCGTCGCTGCTTTCTAGCGCCCACTCGGTGATCGCGAAGGGCTTGCCAGAGAAGCGCCGGTAGAGCCCGGTCAGGCTCTTCCATTCCGGGTAGCCGGCGTAGAAGTCGGTCCCGGCCCAGTCGACCCAGCGCGAGCCGGGATAGAAGTGGCGCGGCCGGTTGTGGGGGACGGTCGGTGAGCCGGAGGGGAGGGGGCTCCAGACGATCGCGACCGGCGCCTTCGCCAGCCCGGGCACGTCGACGCTCAGCGGCGGCAGCCCGGCTTCGGCCAGGCTCTGGTTGATCCGCTTCGCCTTGCCGCCGCCGTGGACGATCACGTAGATGCGGCGGAAGGCGCGTTTATAGGCGCGGGGGCTGTGGTCGGGCCCACGCGAGGCGCCGGCGCAGTCGTAGGCGGCCCAGACGTTGAGGCAGCGGTTGGGCTCGCCGAGCGGCCGCACGTAGGCCTTCAGCCCCTTGTTGACGAACAGCTTGTTGAGCCGGACCAGGTACTCGTCACCGGCCCCGGCGGCGATCTGCGCCGGAGTGATCAGCTCGGCGCCGGTGTTGTTGTCGGCGGTGGAGATGTGGATCATCGGCCGCGCGTTGGCGAGCTGCCAGCGCCGGATCACCTCGTCGAAGTCGGTCCCCCAGGTGCGGAACGACTGCATCACCGCCGGGTGCTTGTCGAGGATGTCGGCGAACTGTCCGAAGTCGGCCGGGTCGCCGGTGTCGGAGACCCCCCAGTAGACCTTCTGGCCGGGCGGCTTCAGCAGGCCGCCGGCGGAGGCGACGGGCGCAGCAAGTAGTACCAGCAACAGAACGCTGGCAAGCGCGACCGCGAGCGCGGCGGGAACATTTCTCAGGCCGGGCAACAGAGAACCCCATGCTGGCAAGCGCGGGCTGCCGCACCCCGCCGGCGGGGATGGTCTGCAAGCGGGTTTGCGCTTCAGCGGCCGCGCTGGGGGTCAAGGCGGGCGACCCCATAGGCCGGCCTTTCACCGAGCTAAATAGGCACGGAATGAGGTAGATCCACGAGTTTGAAACGGGTACGGCCGGGGGATTCTGCTGACAGGCTCCGGTTGTCAAAACGTCGGCATCCGGGCAGAAAGGAAGGGGGCGCATGGGGTCCGGAGAAACGCCGGGGGAGAGTCCAGTCCCTGCTCGCGACGATTCCCGCGACATAGATCACTCGGCTTCATCAAGTCGCTATCAACGGCTCCCGCCCGGGCCTGGTCTCAGCAGGGACAAGGTCGCGGCCCACCAGCGGTCGCGCTTACAGCGGGCGATGATCGAACTCGTCGCCACACGTGGTTATGAATCGCTCACCGTCCGCGGCCTGGCTAGGCGAGCTCGTGTCTCCAGCGGCACTATCTACAGCCACTACCGCACTATCGACGATTGCTTCCTCGCCACCTTCGACTTGGTCTGCGAGCGCGCCTCGCAGCGCATGGTGGAAGCCAGTCAGAACGAGTTGGAGCCGCGTCGTCGCCTTGAATCGGCAATCGATTGCTTTTTCCAGGACATGGCTGCCGCCCCTCGGGTCGCGAAGTTCATGCTGCAGGCGGCACCGGCGGCCGGACCGGCTTTCACCAGCGCGCTACGGAACTCCTCGATGCGGCTTGGCGTTGCTCTGGAGTTCTGTCTAGGCGCCGACCACGGTCCGCCGCCGCACCCTCTCCTGCTCGAAGGGATGGTTGCCGGCCTGGCCAGAATCGGCCGTGTCTGGGTGTCGGCGGGGGAGGAAGACGAGGTCGGACAAGTCGCCGCCGAGGCCGTGGAGTGGATCGCGAGCCTCACCATTGCCTCGGCGCACGACGCGGAGCTGCCGGTTGCCGCCTTTCCACCCGGTCGCCGGAAGGGTCTCTCCGTGCCGGGGCGACTCCGAAGCGGCGACTGGGAAGAAACGTTTGGCGACGAGCGGGCGATGATTCTCGCCGCCGCCTTCCAGATCGCGCGAAGCGGTTATCACCAGCTCTCGATTCCCCGGATCTGCCGAGAGGCCGGTGTCTCCCGCCGGGACTTCGATCGCCACTTCGATGGCCTCGACGACTGCTTCACCTCGGCACTCGAGGAGCGCGCCACCCGAGCCATAGCCGTGGCGATGCGCCCGGATCCCGAATCGGCAACTTGGGCCGACATTGTCCGTGAGGCCCTGAGGATGCTCGGCAGTGCGATCGAAGACGATCGAGACGGTGCCCGGGTGCTTTTCGTCGAGATAACGGCAGCAGGCACAGGGGGAATCGAGAGCCGCGACCGCCTGATCTCTGAGCTCGCCCATGCCCTGAGGGCCATTGCTCCGGCAAGTCAGGCTCCTTCCGAGCTCGCCTCAGAGGCCTCGGCCGCCGCGGCCTGGGCTCTTTTACGTCGCCGGGTGCAGGATCAGAGTTCGGCGACGACCGCCGCCATTCCCATCCTCACGCTCCTGATCCTGGGGCCAGCAGTCGATGTCCGTAGTTCTGCTCAGGAGATCCAGTGACAGATAAAAAACCATCGTCTTGGGATAGGAGACACGACAGAGGATGCAAAGCACACCGTGTCACCTGTAAAACAAATCTCCTGACTTCTTGACTTTCCTTGACTGAATGACAAGCTTGCGCCGATCGATGACCTAATCGGCTCGATCTTGGGACCGACTCGCAGGGATTTCCCGAGTCGGTAAGCAAACCATTACACCAGTCCAAAAGGAGAAACACATGCGTAGCATGAAGAAGCTCAGCGCGCTCGTCGCTGTCCTCGCGCTTTGCGCGATCGGCGCCGCGAACGCCTCGGCGGCCGAATTCACAGCCAGCGCCACCGGCACGCTTTCCGGTAAAGCCGTGGCAAACCAGGTATTCACGACCAACGGCGGCACCGTCACCTGCACCACCGCTGCAACGTCCGGCACGATTGCGAAAACCGCTGACACGCAGCAGACGGTGAAAGTGAAATACAGTGGCTGCACCGCGTTCGGATTCGCGACCGTGGACATCTCAGAAGCCGAATACCAGTTCACAGCGGGTACCGGCAAAAACGTCCACGTCAAAAACACGATTTCGATCACACCGACACTCTTCGGTGCCTCGCTTTGCACGGTCACTGTCAAAGGCGGACAGACCGTCGGAACGGTTGACTACTCAAACGCCTCTGCCAGCACTGTGAAAGTTGACCCCACAGTTTCTGGAATCCACTACGTGTCGAGTGGTGGTTCCTGCGGCACCGCTGGCACATTCGAAAACGGGACCTACACCGGCGCCAATGAAGTCAGCAGGGTAGGCGGAGGAACTGTCCAGTACGACAAATGATCCGTCCGAACAGCTGACCTAGTCGGCAGATGATGTGACGGGTGGGCGCCAATGGCGCCCACCCGTTGGATCTTCACAGCACAACCGAAATCAGGGGAGAGACAAATGCACAGCATGAAGAAGCTCAGCGCGCTCGTCGCTGTCCTCGCGCTCTGCGCGATCGGCGCCGCGAACGCCTCGGCGGCTGAATTCACAGCAAGCGCAACCGGCACGCTAACCGGTAAAGCTCTTGCGACCCAGGTATTCACGACGAACGGCGGCAAAGTTGAATGCACCACCGCGGCGTCGTCGGGCACCATCGCGAAAACCGCGGATACGCAGCAGGAAGTGAACGTCAAATACAGCGGCTGCACCGCGTTCGGCTTCGCAACGGTAGACATCTCAGAAGCTGAATACCAATTCACAGCGGCCGGGCAGGTGCATGTCCAGAATACGATCAAAATCACACCGACATTGTTCGGTGCCTCTATCTGCACGGTCACCGTCAAACCGCAGGCCTCGCTGGGCCTGGTTGACTTCGCAAACAGTGGTGCCAGCAACGTGAAAGTCACTCCCACAGTTGCCGGCATCATCTACGAATCGACCGGCGGCGCTTGTGGCTCCTCTGGCATAAACGGGACGTACGTTGGTGCCAGTGAAGTCAACAGGGTGGGCGGAGGAACCCTTAGGTTCGATCCATAGCCCGTTCAGGCTGACGCGGCAGACCGAATGTGTTGAGGGGGCGCAATATGCGCCCCCTTCTTTGCGGCAGCGACAGAGATAGAAAACAAATCGCGAAAGTCTTTGACAGGACGCCAGCGTTCCTATACTTCTATTAGGCCGTGTGGGCGTAAAGGCCACACGGACGGGGAGTCATTGAAGAGCCTCTGGCAGGGGCTGAAGCGGGGAGCTAGCGGATGGCAGCAATCGACAGGAACTGGGCGGAAAGGCCGTCGGCTGGTGAGTGCCCTGGCTCCCCCATCCTTCAAGGAAGCAAGTCGAATCGAGTCGGCCGGCTGGATACCGGCAGGTACTACACACAAGGAGAGACTTAATAGTCATGTTGCACAGAATTCGTGAGCCCTTCGGTAAGGCCGGCCTGATCGTCGCGGTTGTTGCATTGGTTGCGGCCTTGGTAGGAGGCGCCTATGCGGCCAGCGGCCTTACCGGCAAGCAGAAGAAGGAAGTCAAAAAGATCGCCAAACAGTTCGCGGGCAAAGACGGTGCGCAGGGCCCAGCTGGACAGACCGGTGCCCAAGGTTCGAAAGGGGACCCGGGCGCTGACGGCAAAGAAGGCGAAAAAGGCAAACAGGGCGAAAAAGGCAAAGACGGCGAAAGCGTCAGCATCATCCCGCTTTCGTCTGGCGATGCGAACTGCCCGAGCGGCGGCGCCAAATTCACCAACGGGAGTGGTTCTGCGTTTGCTTGCGACGGGACCGGCGGTTCAGGTGGAGGACTGCCGGAAACGCTGTCCGGCTACTGGGAAGTCCTTGGGGAATCCGCGGTCCATCTCCCGGGGGTCGAATGGGCGGTTACCACGATTTCCTTCCCGTTTCCTCCGGAAACCGTGCCAACCGAAACGATTCTGATCAAAGTCGATTCCTCTGAAGCCGAAACGGACAAATGCCCAGGGAACGCGGAAAACCCCGAAGCCGCTATTTCAGGGGTGCTGTGCCTCTACCCGAGCTTCGGGTCGGTGACGCTCCAGTCCAGCGGCGTCACGAAATCTGGGGCGGGGCTCTTCTTCGCCAAAGCCGACCAGGGGTTCGGTGCCTGGGCGGTTAAAGCCACCGACGCCCCGTAAGCGCCATCACCAAAGACCGGTAAGTCGTAAGCCAGCAGTAGACCGTCAGGAGAGAGCCGATGCGAGCATCCAGTCGATACCCAGCAGCAGCGCTGGCCGGGATGCTCGTCCTATGCGCCTTGTGCGCGGCTCTGCTCCTGGCGGCTTTCTTGGCACCCTCCGTGCGGGCCGCGCCCTGCCCGAACGAAGCGATCCGCGCGGAACAGGCCCCCGCGGCCCTTGCCCTATCCGACTGCCGCGCCTACGAGCTCGCCAGCCCGGGCAGCACTCCCTCGCTGTCGAAGCTCAGCACTCTCGATTTTGGTGGGGGAAAGGCCTCGCCCGACGGCGAGGCCATCTCCTACTTCAGCCGCTACCCGGCCGAGGGCTCGCGGACGAGCAGCGAAACCTGGCTCTCGCGGCGGACCGCGAGCGGCTGGACCGTCGAGAGCCTCGACCCGCAGCTGACCCCGACCCCAACCGAAGACGCGATATGTCAGCCGGGGGTGGCTCTCTCGGAAGCTCTCGACGCCTTCCTGCTATCGGCCGGAGGGGATCTGGAATCGGTGGTAGTCGACGCATCCGGTGAATGCGGAGTTCCCTCCGAAGAGCTCGTTCCGCAAGAACCGCGCGGCTACGCGAATCTCTACCTTCGCCGCGGGAGCAGCCCGTACACGCTGGTCAATCCCGCGCCGGTCGGGGTGACTCCGGCGAACGCGACTTTTCAGGCAGCCTCCTCGGACCTCAGTCGTGTCGTATTTAGCGAGACCGCGACGCTGACTCCGGATTCGATCTCCGGATCCAATCTCTTCGAGTGGGCTGATGGCACCGTCCGCGCGATCGGCATCCTTCCGAGCGGCGCACACGTCCCGGCGAAGCTCGGCGCAGCCACCAGGGATTGGGGAGATGATGAGCTGGGCGGCCCGCTGTTGGGGCTGGCCCCGGTCAGCCACGCGGTATCGACCGACGGTGAACGCGTCTTCTTCGAAGCGAATGGAAACCTGTATCTCCGCGAGAACGCTGGGCAGGCCCCTGCCGCCGTTGCCAATTGCCGGACGACGACTGAAATCGGTCTGGCCTGCACCCTCCAGCTCGACCGTTCTCTCGGCGCCGGGTCCGACGGGGGAGGCGTCTTCCAGTTTGCCTCACGTGACGGCGACAGGGTCTTCTTCATCAGCGATCACGCACTCACCTTTCCCGCCAGCGCGCAGGCCGGAAAACCCGATCTCTACGAATACGACGTCAGCGCCAACAAACTGACCAACCTCACCGCCGTGGGATCAAGTGAAGCCGCGAATGTGCGCGGCTTCAGTGCCGGCTCAGACGATGGCTCTCATCTCTACTTCGTCGCCCGCGGGGTCCTCACCGGCTCCGAGCAGAACGACCAGGGTGCAACGGCACTGCCGGGCCAGCCGAACCTCTACCTTGCCCGTGACGGGGAGCTGACCTATGTGGCTACGCTGTCCACTTGGGAAGCGGTACCCATCGGTGGAAAGGATCAACACGATTGGTGGGAAACGGCGCAGATCGGTGCCGAATTCGGCCACCTGAAAACGGCTTGGAGCCCTTCCGGCGGCTATCTGCTGTTCTCTTCCCGCAAACCCCTCACGGGCTTTGACAACGCTCCAGCTGAACCGGGGCTTTGTGGTGGCGAAAACTGCGAGGAGCTCTTCCTCTACGACGCCGAATCCGAAGACCTGAGTTGTGTGTCATGCGATCCAGGCGACAGTAGGCCGGTGGCCCACACCAGGTTGGTGGAGCGAGCGGAATTCCTGCGGTTCGCGCCCGGCCCTCGCTACGCGGCGCGAGCAGTCCTCGACAGCGGTCAGGTGTTCTTTGAAACCCAGAACTCGCTTACCCCCCAAGACGTGAACGATTTTCAAGACGTCTACGAGTACCGCTCCGGGGATCTCAGCCTGATCTCCAGCGGCACCGCGAAAGGCGGCTCGGCCTTCGTCGACGCCAGCGCGGACGGGCGTGACGTGTTCTTCATCACCCCCGAGGCGCTGGTCCGCGCCGACCGGGACCGCCTGCCAAGCATCTACGACGCTCGAGTCAACGGCGGGTTCGCCGAACCTCCGCCGCCGTCCTCGCCGTGCGATGGCGCGGAAACGTGCCGGTCCCCCGGCCCGGCCCCGCCGGCAAGCGCGCCGGTCACCCCCGCATTCACCGGTCCGGGGAACGTTCGGCCACGGCCCTGTAAGCGCGGTTACGTTCGCCGGAAAGGCCGATGCGTGAAAAAGGCCAAGCGCCACCACAAACACCGAAGCGCGTCGCACCGATCCGGGAGGGGGAACCGATGACGGTCTGGAGGTCGACCCTGACGCGCCGGACTCTCGCGGTCACGACTCTGGTCCTGCTCGGCGTCCTCTGGACGGCAGGCAGGGCGGATGCCGCGGAAATCCAACAGGAAGCCGCGCAGCCTCATATCTTCAGCGCTTCCCTGGAAGCGCGGATTGACCCGCTCGGCGAAGAAACCTCCTGCCAGGTCGAATACACGACCGTCGCCGCGTTCGAAGCTGACGGTTGGACGGGCGCCAAATCGTCGGCTTGCGCCCCCGAAGCCATCCCCCCAGCGGATCCCGCTCAACGAGTTACTGCCGAGCTTTTCGGGTTGTCGAGTGATACCGAATACCGCTACCGCTTCATCGCGACCACGAACTCCAAAACGGTGGAAGGTCCGGGAGGCGTCTTTCACACCTTCGGGATCGAAGCTTTCACCATCGAGGCGCTCGATGCCGCCAGCGACCCCGACAGCGCCGCCGGGTCCCATCCCTACGAACTGGTTACGCGCATCACCCTGCCGCATGGACAGGTGAAAGGCATAGATGGCGCGGCGGCTCTGGCCAAGGACATCCTTGCGGAACTCCCGCCCGGTCTGATCGGAAACCCAACGGCCGCCGATCAGTGCATCACCCGCTTGGCCGAAGAAGACAAGTGCTCTGGGGACAGTCAGGTGGGACTACTGCACCTTCGATCCGCTGGGGAAGCGCCGAACACCTTCGACTCCCAGATCTACAACATGACGCCCGCCATGGGACAGGCTGCTCGATTGGGGGGTGAGGTGAATCTCTCCACCAACGCCTACATAGGTGCCGGCGTGCGTACCGGCGACGATTACGGCATAAACGCCGGCAGCCTCAACCTCCCCACTCTCACCAATCCCTTCGAATTTGAAATCCGGCTCTGGGGCGTGCCTTCGAGTCCGATTCACGATCCAGAGCGCCGCTGTGGCGAAGTAGAGGGATGCTCGGTGACGCCGGGAACCCCCGAAATAGCGTTCCTCCGTAACCCGACCCAGTGTGGCGGGCCTC
>JBIOTO010000083.1:0-3872 GCA_044865945.1 Solirubrobacterales bacterium | reverse complement strand
CTCGATGTTGAGTGTCTGGGGCACCCCTCCCGGGGCCCCTTTGCCAGCGTCTAGCCGGCTTCCTGCTTATTTAGGAGCCGGTGCGGGTGCGGGTCTGGCCCGTGCCTTCGCCGTCACCGCCGCCGGTCCGGGTGTGGGTGCCGGTGTTGGTGTTCGTGTCGTTGTCGTTGGTGGTGCCCCGCGTGTCGGCGCCGTTGCGGCTGGTGTCGTCGGTGCCGAGGCGGGTGTTGGTGTCGTTGTCGTTGGTCGTGCCGCGGGTCGAGTGGCCGTTGGCGCTGGTGTCGTCGGTCCCTTCGACGCCCGCCTGATGGCCGGTCCGCGTGTGGGTACCGGTGTCGTCATCGTCGTCGCCGCCCGAGCCCGAGCCCGAGCTGCCGTCGTCGTCATCGCCGCCGCCGGGGCCGCTGTTGCCGCTCTTGGCCAGCGCCACCGGTGGATCGCCGATCACGCCGGTCGCGTAGGCGGCGAGGAAGATGGGCGTGATGCCGAGGACGAGGAAGGCGAGGACGACCGCACCCGTCTTTCGCGCCGCCGAGACGCCGCCCGGCGTCAGCGCGTCGTCCGCCTGAAGGTCGCCGAACACCCTTGCCGCTGCCGGTATTTCCCGTCTGCTGTTCGATCGTTTGGACATCTGTTGCCTCCTGTCGGTGACTGGTTGGACCGCTACCCGTTCTCCCTGTCGAAACACGGCGTGAGGACGAAGATCACGCCGGTTTGGAAATCCTTTTTGGCGTTCAGCGCAGGGCGCCGCGCCGCGCCAGGGTCATCTTCCGCGGCAGGGCGGCGACCAGTGGCTGCAGGCGCTCGACCAGCTCGGCGCAGCTGGGGCGCTTGGCGGGATCGGGCGCGAGCGTCTCCAGGATCAGGGCGGAGAGCTCCGCGGGGATCCACTCGGGCAGCGGCAATGGGTCCTCAACCAGCTGCGGGAAGCGCTCGGCGCCCTCGTCGCCTCGGCCGCGGGGGAACGGCTTCTCGCCGCTGACCGCGTGGAAGAGGGTCGCGCCGAGGCCCCAGACGTCGGTCGCCGGCCCGATCGGACCGGCCGCCTCCGCGCGCGGCACGCACTGCTCGGGCGCCATGTAGGGGTCGGTGCCGAGCGGGCCGTCGGTGCGGCCGGCGCGCTCCAGGGTGCGGGCGATGCTGAGGTCGAGCAGGCGCGGCGGCAGGCCCATGACGATGTTGTCCGGCTTGACGTCGAGGTGGACGTAGCCGGCCTGCGCCATGTACTGCAGCGCCCCGGCCACGTGGGCGGCCAGCGGCAGCAGCTGCTCCAGCGGGATCGCCCCGTCGCGCCGGATCAGGCGCCGCAGCGAGGGTCCCTCCAGGTGCTCGATCAGGACGTGGGGGCGGGGGCCGTCGAGGACCGCGTCGAAGCCGCGGACCAGGGTCGGGTGGGCCAGCGCCCCCAGCGCCTCGACCTCGCGGCCGAGGTCGCGCAGCGCCTTCTCGTCGCCGGCCTGGTCGGGGCGCAGCACCTTGGCGACGCCGAGCGCGTAGAGCGACTCGTCCCAGACGAGGACGACCTCGTAGCGGTTGCCGCCGCCGATCGGCTTCAGCACGATCCGCCCGGGGTGGAGCTCCTCGCCCTCCTCGAATTCCCAGCTCGCGTATTCGCCCATCGTCATCAAGAGTAAGAGCACGGGCCGTGGGCTAGCATCACGCGATGGCTTCCACCTCCGAGCTGATCCGCACCGCGGTCGAGCGCTTCCAGGCCGAAGTCCCCGCCCTGCAGAACCTGAAGCTCGTCTTCGGCCTGCAGCTGAAAGCCAAACACGACGTCCAGCTCTACCGGGTCGAGCTGCCGGGGCCGAAGATCTCCAAAGACCTGGCCCAGGACGAGCGGATCCTGGTCGAGGTCGACCGGCCGCAGTTCAACGAGCTGGCCGAGAAAGGGACGCTGAAGAGCTATCGCCGCGCGGCCGAGACCGGCCACATCAAGGCGACCGGCGACTCAAACGTGACCAAGCTGGTCGTCCAGGTAGTCGAGAAACAAGAGGAACGGAACCGCCTCAAAAAAGTTCACTGAGAACGAGTGGCGAGTTGTGGCCCCTATAGGGGGCAAAAGTCGCCACTCGCCTAGAGGCGGACGAGGTTGTCGGCCTCGATGCCGCGGGTGACGCCTCGGAAGTCGACCACCAGCGGCGCCGCGGCGACCACGTCGGCGTAGTCGAGGCCGGGGTGGGCGGTGACGATCGCCGCCAGGTCGCACTCGCGCAGCGCCGCGTCGAGCTCGACCGAGGAGAGACCCTGCTTGGCCAGCTCGGGGACGAAGGCGTCGTGGTAGGAGACCTCGCCGCCGAGCTCCTGCAGGCGCTCGATGATCTTCAGCGCCGGCGATTCGCGGGTGTCGCCGACGCCGCCCTTGTAGGCGACCCCGAGGACGAGGACCTTGGAGCTGTTGACCGGCTTGCCGACGCCGTTCAGCGCCCGCTCGATCCGTTCCACGCAGAAGCCCGGCTGGGCCTGGTTCACTTTCCCGGCGAGCTCGATGAACTCGGGGTAGAAGTCGTGCTGGCGGGCCTTGAAGGCGAGGTAGAAGGGGTCGACGGGGAGGCAGTGGCCGCCCATCCCCGGCCCGGGGTCGAAGCGCATGAAGCCGAACGGCTTCGAGGAGGCGGCCTCGATCACCTCCCAGACGTCGATGTCAAGCCGGTCGCAGAGCTGGGCCAGCTCGTTGACGAGGGCGATGTTGACCGAGCGGAAGATGTTCTCCAGAAGCTTCGCCAGCTCGGCCGCCTCGGGGGTCGAGAGGACGATCACCGTGTCGCAGATCTGCTCGTAGAGCTCGCGGGCGCGCTCGGTCGAGGCCTCGGTGACGCCGCCGACCAGCTTCGGGGTCGTCTTCACGGTGTAGTCGGTGCGCCCGGGGTCGATCCGCTCCGGCGAGAAGGCGAGGTGGAAGTCGCTGCCGGCGGTGAGCCCGGAGCCCTCCAGGATCGGCAGCAGGCGGTCGCGGGTGGTCCCCGGGTAGGTGGTCGACTCCAGCACGACCAGCTGGCCGGAGCGCAGCACCTTGGCCAGCGCCTCGGCCGATTCGACCAGGTAGGTGAGGTCGGGCTCGCGCGAGTCCGACAGCGGGGTGGGGACGCAGAGGATCACCGCCTCGCAGGCGGCGAGGTCGGCGTACTCGGTGGTCGCCCGCAGCCGCTCGGAGAGTGGCGCGAGAGCCTCGCTCGGCACGTCCTCGATGTAGCTTTGGCCGGCGTTCAGCGCCTCCACCTTCTCGACGCTGACGTCGAGGCCGACCACCTCGCAGCCGGCCTCGGCGAAGGCGACGGCCAGCGGCAGGCCCACGTAGCCGAGGCCGATGATCCCGATCTGCATCGCGAGGAGTCTAGATAGAGCCCCCGGACAGGAGCGCCAGATAGCATCCGGCGCCGCCAAACTTCCAAGGAGACGAAAGCGAGAATGACCGAGAGTTACGAGCTGAGCACCGACCAGGCCGAGCGCGAGGCGAGCGGCGCCCACAGCTACGGGCGCTACCTCGAGGAGTTCGAGGTCGGAGCCAATTACAAGCACTGGCCGGCGAAGACCGTGACCGAGGCCGATGACCACCTCTTCTGCCTGATCACGATGAACCACCACCCGCTGCACATCAACGACGTCTACGCCGGCGGCTCCCAGCAGGGCCAGAACGTCGTCGTCGGGCCGCTGGTCTACTCGCTGGCGCTCGGCATGTCCGTCTCCGACATCTCCGGCAAGGCGATCGCCAACCTGGCGACCGAAGAACTGAGCCACCCGAACCCGGTCTTCCACGGCGACACCCTCTTCTGCGAGACCGAGGTCCTCGACGTCAAGCCGTCGAAATCGAAGCCCGACCGCGGCATCGTCAAGGTCCACACCCGCGTCCTCAACCAGGACGGCGTCCTCGT
>JBIOTO010000082.1:0-3914 GCA_044865945.1 Solirubrobacterales bacterium | reverse complement strand
TGGCTTTGGCCTCTTTTTTGGCCGGCTCTTTTTTCGCGGCGGGTTTCGCGGCTTTTTTGGCTTTGGTGTCTTTTTTCTCGTCGGCCATCGCTAGTCCTTACCGCCGCCGTGGGAACGGAAGGTCCGGGTGGGAGCGAACTCGCCCAGCTTGTGCCCGACCATCGACTCGGAGATGAAGACCGGGACGTGTTTTTTGCCGTCGTGGACGGCGATCGTGTGACCGACCATCTCCGGAAAGACCGTCGAGGTCCGCGACCAGGTTTTCACCATCTGTTTTTTGCCGGCCTCGTTCATGGAGGTGATCCGCCCCATCAGGCGCTCCTCGACCCACGGGCCCTTTTTCGTCGAACGTCCCATCTCTAACGGCCCTTCTTCTTGCCGCGGCGTCGGCCGCGGACGATGTAGCGGTCGGACTGCTTGCCCTTCTTGCGGGTGCGGTAACCGAGCGTCGGCTTGCCCCACGGGGTGACCGGGTGGCCGCCCGGGGTGTGGTGCGCCTCGCCGCCGCCGTGCGGGTGGTCGACGGGGTTCATCGCGACGCCACGGCTCTGCGGGCGCTTGCCCTTGTGGCGGCTGCGGCCGGCCTTGCCGACCTTGAGGTTCTGGTGCTCGGCGTTGGAGAGGGTGCCGACGGTGGCGCGGCAGTTGGCGCGAACCAGCCGCATCTCCGAGGAAGGCAGACGCAGGGTGACCATCTCCCCCTCCTTCGCGACCAGCTGGATCGCGGTGCCGGCGGCGCGGCCGAGCTTTCCGCCCTGCCCGGGGATCATCTCCACGTTATGGACGATGGTGCCGGTCGGCATCTGTCCGAGCTCCATCGCGTGGCCCGGTTTGATGTCGGCCTCGGGGCCGGATTTGACGACGTCGCCAACCGACAGCTGCGACGGGGCGAGGATGTAGTCCTTGTGCCCGTCGGCGTAGTGCAGGAGGGCGATGTAGCAGGTGCGGTTGGGGTCGTACTCGATCGAGGCGACCTTCGCCGGCACGCCGTCCTTCAGCCGCTTGAAGTCGATCTTCCGGTAGCGCCGCTTGGCGCCGCCGCCGCGGTGGCGGGAGGTGACGCGACCGTTGACATTGCGGCCGCCGGACTTTTTCAGCCCCTCGGTCAGCTTCCGCTCCGGCTCGGAGGCGGTCACCTGCTCGCGCAACGGGTAGGTCGCGAAGCGGCGTCCCGGGCTGGTCGGTTTCGTTTTGCGGTTCGGCATCTCGGTTCTCCCTAGGCGGTCTCGGCGCCCTCGAACAGCTCGATTCGCTCGCCCGGGGCAAGCTGGACGATCGCCTTCTTCCAGGCGCGGGTGCGGCCTTTGGTAAGGCCGCGGCGCTTCGGCTTCGAGCGCACCTTGGCGGTCCGCACCCCGGCCACGTTGACCCCGAATACGTCTTCGACCGCCTGGGCGATCTGGGTCTTGTGGGCGCGGTCATCGACCCGGAAGGTGTACTTGCCCTCGGCGATCAGCGCGTAGCTCTTCTCGGAGATCACCGGGCGGATGAGGATCGTGCGGGGGTCCATCAGCCGAGCCTCTCCTTCAGCGTCTCCAGCGCGGTTTCGGAGATCACCACGGCGGCGGCGCCGATCACGTCGGCGACCCCGGCGGCGCCCACCTCCAGCACGTGGGTGCGGGGCAGGTTGCGGAAGCTCTTCATCGCCCCGACCTCCTCGGCGGTGACGACGATCAGGATCGGGTTCTTCGCCCCCCATTTCGCCAGCGCCTGGGCGGCGGCCTTGGTCGAAGGCGTCTCGAAGGTGGAAGCGTCGAGGACGGCAACCGAGTTGCGCTCGGCGTGCACCGAGAGGGCGGAGCGCATCGCCCGGCGGCGCGCTTTGCGGTTGACCTTGACCGTGTACTTGCGCGGCTTGGGGCCGAAGGCGACACCGCCGCCGAAGCGGTTCGGGACGCCGAGCGAGCCGACGCGGGCGCGGCCGGTGCCCTTCTGGCGCCAGGCCTTGGCGGTCGTGAAGGAGACCTCGCCGCGGGTCAGGGTCGAGGCGGTGCCGCGCCGGCGGGCGTTGAGGTCGGCACGAGCGGCCTCGTGGACCAGCGACTGGTGGAAGGGCTCGGCGAAGAGCTCTTTCGGCAGGTCGGCTTTGGTGGTTTTGCCGAGGACGGTTGCTTTAGCCATCGGTCCTCACCTCGACGATTCCGTTGCGGGAGCCGGGCACGGAGCCCTTGATCAGCAACAGGTTGCGCTCGGCGTCGACGTCGGCGATCTCCAGGCCCTTCTGGGTGACGCGCTTGTTGCCCATCTGACCCGGCATCCGCATTCCTTTAAAGACGCGGGCGGGGAAGGCACTGGCGCCGATCGAGCCCGGGGCGCGAACGTTGTGGGAACCGTGGCTGACCGGCCCGCGGCTGAAGTTGTGGCGCTTGATCCCGCCCTGGAAGCCCTTGCCGATCGAGATCCCCGCGACCTTGACCTTCTGGCCGGCCTCGAAGCCCTCGACGGTGACGTCGTCGCCGACCTTGGGGCCCTCCTCGGAGCCGAGATCCTCGTCGCGGAACTCGACCAGGTGGCGCATCGGCGCGGCCGAGGCCTTCTTCAGGTGGCCTTCCTCGGCCTTGCTCAGCTTGCCCTGCTTGACCTCTCCGAAGGCCAGCTGCACGGCCTTGTAGCCATCGCGGTCCGCGTCGCGGACGGCGGTCACCTTGCAGGGGCCGGCTTCGACCACGGTCACCGGGATGACGCTGCCGTCCTCCCGGAAGACCTGGGTCATGCCGAGCTTCTTGCCGAGGATCGCCGCCATCAGGACCTCTAGAGCTTGATCTCGATGTCGACGCCCGCCGGCAGCGAGTCGAGGCGCTGCAGCGAGTCGACGGTTTTCGGCGAAGGCTGGAGGATGTCGATCAGCCGCTTATGGGTGCGGATCTCGAAGTGCTCGCGCGAGTCCTTGTCCTTGAACGGCGAGCGGATTACGCAGTAGACGTTTTTCTCGGTCGGCAGCGGCACCGGGCCGGAGACGGTGGCCCCGGTGCGCTCGGCGGTCTCGACGAGCTCGCGGGCAGCCCGATCTATGGCGTCGTGGTCGTACGCCTTGAGTCGGATCCGAATTTTCTGTGCCGCAATAGTTGCCACTTCGATGCGTCTCTTGTCTTTCTCTTCGCTTTACCGCGCAAAGAGGGCGGGGCCCCTGTGCTTGGGGCGCCGCCCCGGTCGTATGTCCTTGCAGTTGTCTCCCCACCCGAGGGCGGGGGTCGGGGCGGGTGGAGGCCCGCCCCTGGGTGCTACTCGATGACCTCGGCGACGACCCCCGAGCCGACGGTGCGGCCACCCTCGCGGATGGCGAACCGCAGACCCGGATCCATCGCGATCGGCTGAATCAGCTCGATCGTCATCTCGACGTTGTCTCCCGGCATCACCATCTCCGTCCCCTCGGGGAGGTTGGCGATCCCGGTCACGTCGGTGGTCCGGAAGTAGAACTGAGGCCGGTAGCCGGAGAAGAACGGAGTGTGGCGACCACCCTCCTCCTTCTTCAGGCAGTAGACCTCGGCTTTGAACTTCGTGTGCGGGGTGATCGAGCCGGGCTTGCAGAGAACCTGGCCGCGCTCGATCTCCTCGCGCTTGGTACCGCGGAGCAGGGCGCCGATGTTGTCGCCCGCCTGACCCTCGTCGAGGATCTTGCGGAACATCTCGACCCCGGTGACCGTGGTTTTCGTGGTGTCCTTGATGCCGACGATCTCGACCTCGTCGCCGGTGTTGACGATCCCCTGCTCGATGCGGCCGGTGGCGACGGTGCCGCGGCCGGTGATCGAGAAGATGTCCTCGATCGGCATCAGGAAGGGCTTGTCCAGCTCGCGGGTCGGCTCCGGGATGTAGGAGTCAAGCGCCGCGGCCAGCTCGAAGACGGCTTTCTGGGCTTCCTCGTCGCCTTCCAGCGCCTTCAGCGCCGAGCCTTTGATGATCGGCGTCTCGTCGCC
>JBIOTO010000081.1:0-19322 GCA_044865945.1 Solirubrobacterales bacterium | reverse complement strand
GACGCCGGCTCCGACGTCAGCGGGATGAAGACCAAGGCCGTGAAGAAGGGCGACAAGTACGTCATCAGCGGCTCCAAGTGCTTCATCACCAACGGCACCTACGCCGACTACTTCACCGTCTTCGCCAAGACCGACCCTGAGGCCGGTCACCGCGGCATCAGCGCCTTCGTCGTCGACGCCGACCTCCCCGGGGTCTCCGTCGACAAGAAGGAGGACAAGATGGGTCAGCGGGCCTCCAACACCGCGACCATCTCCTTCGACGAAGTCGAGATCCCGGCCGAGAACCTCCTGGCCGAGGAAAACAAGGGCTTCAAACTGGCGATGATGACCCTCGACCGGACCCGCCCCGGCGTCTCCGCGATGGCTGTCGGCATCGCCCGCGCCGCCCTCGAGTACGCCACGGACTACTCGAAAGAACGGGTCCAGTTCGGCGTCCCGATCGCGATGCACCAGGCGATCCAGTTCATGGTTGCCGACATGGCGACCAAGGTCGAGGCCGGCCGCCTGCTGGTCTGGAACTCGGCCTTCCTGCTCGACCAGGGCGTCCGCAACTCGAAGATCTCCTCGATGGCCAAGCGCTTCGCCGCCGACTCGGCGATGGAGGTCACCACCGACGCCGTCCAGGTCTACGGCGGCTACGGCTTCATCAAGGAGTACCCGGTGGAGAAACTGATGCGCGACGCGAAGATCATGCAGCTGTACGAGGGGACGAGCCAGATCCAGCGCCTGGTCATCGCCAAAGAAGTGCTGCTGCCGCGCCCGGTCGAAGACGTACCGGCCCCAGACGCCAAGGCCCAGGCCTCCGAGCAGAGCCAGTCCGACCAGGCAGCCGCCACGGTCTAGCTCCAAAGCGCAGCGAAGTTCCAAAAGCCGCCGGCCCAGCGCCGGCGGCTTTTTGCGCTCAGAGCGCTGTCGAGAGACGAAAAACAGGCTGGGTAGGGGAGAGATCGAGCGCTCCGGTCATTTGCACCGCTATGCGGAACAAAAGGCCGGAGCAGACGCCTGGGGTACGCGGAGACCTTGCGAAGCTCGCAGAGCGGCAGCATGGCGTCGTTTCGATTCGCCAGTTGACCGGGCCGCTTGGCTACTCCCGCAGCGCTGTGTATCGCGCGGTTGACGCGGGTCGTCTCCACCGCCTCCATCCGGGCGTCTACGCCGTGGGTCACACCCACCTCTCGCCACATGGCCGCTGCTTGGCCGCCGTCCTCGCCTGCGGACCGGATGCGCTTCTGAGCCACATCTCCGCTGCGTGGCTCTGGGGTCTGACGAAAACCTCTCCCTTACCTGCTTCTGTAAGCGCTCCGCTGCATCGCAAGCGCCGGTCGCCGATTCGACTTCACGAAGCACGCTCCCTATCGCCTGCGGACCGAGCGCTGCGCGAGGGAATCCCGGGACCTCCCTTCCGCGGACGCTTCTAGATCTCGCCGCGACCGTGCGATTCGACTGGCTGGAGAAGATGGTCGAGCGAGCTGAAGAGCTCGAGCTGCTCAACTTGCGCGCGGTGGAGGACCTGCTTGCGCGGACCGTCGGGCACCACGGCCATGGGCGGCTGCGAAAGGCGATCTCGCTTTACAAACCCACCAGCTTCACCCGCTCTGGACTGGAGAAGCGATGGCTGGAATTGGTCCTGGCCGCCGGACTTCCGCAGCCGCGCATGAACTACGTCGAGCGCGGCTTCGAGCTCGACTGCTACTGGCCGGAGCACCGCTTCGCAGTCGAACTCGACCTGTTCGAGACGCATGGCACTCGCGCTGCCTTCGAGCGCGATCGGGTACGCCAGGAGGAGCTGCTGCTCGCCGGGATCACGATGACGCGGGTGACCGGTCCTCGGCTTGAGCGTGAACCGGATGAGGTGATTCGCAGGGTCGCTCGGCTGCTGGAGCAGGCCGGCAGGCGCTAGCGCGCCGGCGCCTTATCGCGCGCCTTCGACGCCTTCAGCCGTTTGACCTTGTCCAGCTCGACCTTGCGGAGGCGGATTTCCTCCGGGGTGATTTCGACGCACTCGTCCTCGCGGACGAACTCCAGCGCGGCTTCGAGGGAGAGCCGGACCGGCGGCGCCAGGCGGACGAGGACGTCGGCGCTGGCGGCGCGCATGTTGGTCTGCTGTTTGGCCTTGGTCGGGTTGACGTCGAGGTCCTCGGAGCGCGAGTTCTCGCCGACGATCATCCCTTCGTAGACCTCTTCGCCGGAGGCGACGAACAGTTTGCCCCGGTCCTGGAGGCTCATCAGCGAATAGCCCGCGGACTGGCCGCGACGGTCTGCCACCAGCGAGCCGGTCTGCCGCGTCCGCAGCTCGCCCGCCCAGGGCTCCCACCGGTCGAAGACGTGGTGCAGGAGGCCACTGCCGCGGGTGACGGTGAGGAACTCGGTGCGGAAGCCGATCAACCCCCGGGCCGGGACCAGGTACTCCATCCGCACCCAGCCGGTCGAGTGGTTGACCATCTGCTCAAGCCGGCCCTTGCGCGCGGCGACCATCTGGGTGACGTCGCCGACGTGCTCCTCGGGCACGTCGATCGCCAGCCGCTCGACCGGCTCGTTGACCTTGCCGTCGATCTCCCGCGTCACCACCTGCGGCTGCCCGGCGGTCAGCTCGTAGCCCTCGCGCCGCATGATCTCCAGCAGGACGACCAGCTGCAGCTCGCCGCGCCCCTGCACCTCCCAGGCGTCGGGCCGTTCGGTGTCGTTGACCCGCAGCGAGACGTTGCCGACCAGCTCGGCGTCGAGGCGGGAGCGAATCTGCCGCGCGGTCAGCTTGTCGCCTCCCTGGGTGCCGGCCAGCGGCGAGGAGTTGATCCCGACCACGACCGAGAGCGAGGGCTCGTCGACGGTGATCACCGGCAGCGGCCGCGGGTTCTCCGGGTCGGCCAGCGTCTCGCCGATCGTCACCTCTTCGATCCCGGCGACGGCGATGATTTCGCCCGGCCCGGCCTCCTCGGCGGCGACCCGCTCGAGGCCCTGGGTGACGTAGAGCTCGGAGACCGCGGCCCGCTCGACGCTGCCGTCGGCGCGGCACCAGGCGAGCTGCTGCCCGTTGCGGATCGTCCCCTGGTGCACCCGGCAGATCGCCAGGCGCCCGACGTAGGGCGAGGCGTCGAGGTTGGTCACGTGCGCCTGCAGCGGCGCTCCCTCCTCGTAGGTGGGCGCCGGGATCTTCTCCAGCATCAGGTCGAGCAGGGGGGAGAGGTCGGTCCCCTCGACCCCCTCCTCGAGCGCCGCCCAGCCGGCTTTGGCATTGGTGTAGACGATCGGGAAGTCGATTTGCTCGGAGTCCGCGTCGAGGTCGATGAACAGCTCGTAGACCTCGTCGACCACCTCGGCGATCCGCGCGTCGGGCCGGTCGACCTTGTTGATCACGAGGACGATCGGCAGCTTGCGCTCCAGCGCCTTGCGGAGGACGAAGCGGGTCTGCGGCAGCGGTCCCTCCGAGGCGTCGACCAGCAGCAGCGCCCCGTCGACCATCGTCAGCGCCCGCTCCACCTCGCCGCCGAAGTCGGCGTGGCCGGGAGTGTCGACGATGTTGAACTTGACCCCGTCGCGGTTGACGGCGGTGTTCTTGGCCAGGATCGTGATCCCCTTCTCGCGCTCGAGGTCCATCGAGTCCATCACCCGCTCGGCGACGTCCTGGCCCTTGCGGAAGGTGCCGGTCTGCCACAGCATCGCGTCGACCAGGGTCGTCTTGCCATGGTCGACGTGGGCGATGATCGCGATGTTCCTGAGGTCGTCTCGGGTTGTCATTTCGATTGGAGAGTAGAGAGGAGGTGCATGGTCGAGCAGATCAAGGACACAGGGAGCGTGGCGTGCTCTGCACGCGAGCGACCGAGGACGCAGAGATGCGAAGCGCCATGCGCCTCCTCGACCAAGAAGAAGCCCGCCTTGCGGCGGGCTTCGGCACTGCTGAAGCGTTCGGAAAAGCTACTGCTGCTGAACGCTCGCGGCGGCCGGACCTTTGGGGCCTTCTTCGGACTCGTAGCTCACCTTCGCGCCCTCGGTGAGGGAACGGAATCCCTCGCCCATGATCGCGGTGTGATGGACGAAGACGTCCTTCGAGCCGTCGTCGGGCGTAATGAACCCGTAGCCCTTATCGTCACTGAACCACTTGACAGTTCCAGTCGGCATGCATTGCCTCCACTTCATGTGCTGCGAACGCGGAGGATGCGGTGAAGCAACGACTGCGAGCGCTACGCACAACTTTCGCCGGTATCTACCGGCCCTAACGGTGGGGACCGTAGCAGGATCGCCAGCCACGACGGTCATCGTTCAGTTTTGCCCAGTATCAGTCGATACCTTGAAGCGATGCTGGTGCCCCGAGCAATTCGGCACGCCGCCCTTGCCGCCGCGGCTGCGATCTGCCTGCTTCTACCCGCCGCGGCGCTCGCCGCCGTGCCGGCCAAGGAGCATGGCCCGCTCTCGCCCGCGCTGGCGAAGCTCGCCGATCCGACGGTCCGATCCCTTCCTCCCGTGAGGGAAGCCCGCGCCCTTGGCGTCGCGCCGAGCGGGCCGGGGAGCCTGATCCGCCGCGGCAACCGGGTTCTCGTCTACGTCCGCCACCTGCCCGGCGCCGGAACGCTTCCAGCCCTTCGCGGCGAGGGAGCCCGCGTGATCGCCAGCAGCCGTGCCTTCCGGACCATCACCGCGGCCGTCTCGCCGGCCGATCTCCGGGCGGTCGCGCACGCCCCCGGAGTCCTCGCCGTCACCCAGGTCCGCGCCCCGGTGCTGCGAGCGGCCTGCGACGGTGGCTCGGTGATCTCCGAGGGGGTCGCGCAGCTGAACGTCGCGGCGGCGCGGGAAGAATTCGAAGTCGACGGCCAAGGGGTGACGGTCGGCGTGCTTTCCGATTCCTTCGACCAGGCGACCGAAGCCGTGCCCGGCGGGCCGATCGCCAGCAAAGCCGATGAGGACGAAGAAACCGGCGACCTGCCGGGGCCGAAAGGTCCCTGCCCGACGCAGAAAACCGCGGTCAACGAACTTCAGCCCTACGAATTCTTCGAAGAAGAACAGTCGTTCGACGAGGGCCGGGGGATGATGCAGATCATCCACGACGTCGCGCCCGAGGCGAACCTCGCCTTCCACAGCGCCTTCAACGGCGAACTCGACTTCGCCGAAGGGATCGAAGACCTGGCGGCGGCCGGGGCCGACGTGATCGTCGACGACGTCGGCTACTTCGAAGAGCCGTTCTTCCAGGATGGCCCGGTGGCCGTGGCGGCCAACGCCGTCAGCGAAGTGGGCAACACCTACCTCTCCTCCGCCGGCAACGACAACCTCTTCGACGGCGAAGGAAACGAAATCGCCTCCTGGGAAGCGCCGGCCTACCGCGACGCCGGAAGCTGTCCCCGGGAAGTGGCCGCTCTCCCCGGCTTCAACGGCAGTCACTGCCTGGACTTCAACCCGGAAGCGCCGACCGACCGCACCTTCGGGATCAAAGTCGAACCGGAAGAAGTCCTCAGCGTCGACCTGCAGTGGGCCGAACCCTGGGAAGGGGTCGAAACCGACCTCGACGCCGTCCTGCTCGACGCCGACGGCGAGGTGCTGACCGGATCGGTCGAAGAAAATGTCAACGACACCCAGCAGCCGGTGGAGATCGTCCAGTGGGAAAACCCGAGCGCGGCGGAGCGGACGGTCCAGCTGGTGATCAACAGGTTCTCTGGCACGGCGAACCCGCGTCTCAAGTTCATCTTCCAGCAGAACGGCGGCGGCGTCAGCGGCACCGAGTACCCCAGGTCGGGCGGCGGCGACGTGGTCGGGCCGAGCATCTACGGGCACGCCGGCGCCGCCAGCGCGATCGCGGTCGGGGCCGTTCCCTTCGACGACAGCGAAGAACCGGAGCCCTACTCCTCGCGCGGGCCCGTGACCCACTACTTCGGCCCGGTCGACGGCAAAGGCCCCGCCGCCCCACTGGTCTCGCCGGAGGTGCTCTCCAAGCCCGAGGTTGCCGCCACCGATTGCGGCCGCACCACCTTTTTCGCCCGCCAGCCGAAATCCGAACCCGGTGTCTGGCGCTTCTGCGGCACCTCGGCTGCCGCCCCGCACGCGGCTGGGGTGGTCGCGCTGATGCAGGAGGCGGCACCGGCGGAGGGGCCGGAGTTCTTCCGCCCGGCCCTGGCGGGAACGGGCGTACCGGTCGGCGAATTCGGCCCCTGCGCGGTGGGAGGCGGTCTGATCGAAGCCCTGGCCGCGGTGGAAGCCACCGTCGAAGAAACGGCTGCCCCCAGTCCCAGCCCGTGCGAACCGCCGGACGCATCCGGGGCCGTCTTCGTTGCCCCCGGCGATTGGGGCTTGGAAACGCCACCGGCGCCGCCGGTCAACCCGCCGGGGCCAAAGCCCCCGCTGCCGCCCGAGGAACGGGTGGCTCCCTCGACCTCGTTGGCCAAGCGTCCGCGCGCCACCGTCAAGACCGGTGGCAGCGCCATCCGGCTCGCCTTCCGCTTCCGCTCCGACCAGGCCGACGCCACCTTCCTCTGCAAGGTTGACCGGGGCGGGTTCAAGCCCTGCGGCGCCACGCTCTCGCGCCGCTTCAAGATCGGCCGCCACACGCTCAAGGTCAAGGCGCGCGGTGCCACCGGGCTGGTCGATCCGACGCCGGTCGTGTTCCGTTTCCGCGTCGTAGCGGCCGGCTGAGCGCGAGCTTCCCCCGGAGCGCCCTCAGGCCGAGGAGCGCCGCGACTGCCGCCGCATCACCCAGTGGCCCGCCCCCAGCAGCGCCAGCAACGCCAGGCCGCTGCCGAGCACCAGCGGGTCGGTCAGCGAGAGGCCTTCCAGCCGGGTGCCGAAGTAGACCGCGATCGCGGTGATCGGCAGGTAGCCCACCAGGGTCGTCCAGACGAAGCGCCAGAGGGGGACGTGCGCCGCCCCGGCCGCGTAGGAGACGATGCTGAAGGGGAGGATCGGGATCAGCCGCATCGCGATCAGCAGGGTCGCGCCGCCGCGCTCGATCGACCGCTCCACCCGCTCGAAGCGCTCCTCGCCGAACCAGCGGTCGAGCAGCGGCCGCGCGACCCGGTGGCCGATCGCCCAGCAGGCCAGCCCGTTGAGCAGCCAGCCGACCATCACCAGCGCCATCGCCGGAAAGAACCCGTAGGCGTAGCCGGCCGCCGCGTCGACGATCTCGGCCGGGTAGAAGACGACGCTGTGGAGCAGGGCGAGGGCGAGGATCAGCAGCGGTCCGCCGACCCCGAGGCGGTCGATCTGGTCGCGCACCTCGTCGTGATCGCCCTGGATCGCGGCGCCGGCGGCGTCGCGCAGCGGGTCGACCAGGACCACGATCAGGCCCAGCAGGGCGATGCCGGCGAGGGTGACCCCGATCTCTGCCCAGGGCAGGCGGTTCCGCTCCACGCGCGTAGGCTAGATGCCGGTTGGCGCGCTCAGGCGCGCAGCCGCTCGGCCAGCCCTGAGTGACGGCCGCCGCTGTCGTCGCGCCCCACCGCGGAGGCGAGCGAGACCTGGTCGCCGACCAGGACACAGCTGTTGCGGGCGCGGGTGATCGCGGTGTAGAGGAGGGGGCGGGTCAGCATCCGCGAGTGCGAGCGCTGGCAGACGCCGACCACGACCGGAACCTCACAGCCCTGCGCCTTATGGACCGAGATCGCGTAGGCGAGGCGCAGCGTCCCGGTTTCCCCGTAGGGGATGACGAGGCTGCCGCCGTCATCGGTGTCGACGACGATCGTCTCCTCCTCCGGGTCGTCGGCGCGGAGGAAGACGATCGAGCCGTTCATCAAGCCCAGCTCGTGCGAGTTGCGGGTCTGGATCAGCCGGTCGCCGATCCGGAAGCGGTCGCCCAGGGCGCGTTTGCCGTCGGGGTTGAGCTCGGCCTGCAGGCGCTCGTTCAACGCGTCGATCCCGACCGGCCCGCGGTACATCGGCGCCAGCACCTGCACCTCGCGGATCGGGTCGACGGCGAATTTGGCCGGCGCCCGCTCGGCGACGACCTCGACCACCGTCTCCAGCGCCCGCTCCGGCGTTCCCCGCTCGATGAAGAAGAAGTCGTGGTCCTGCTCGGGCCCGGGCTCGAGGTGCGGCGGCCGGCCGTGGTTGATCTCGTGGGCGGCGGTGGTGATCATCGAGCGCGCCGCCTGGCGGAAGATCAGGGTCAGCCGCACGACCGGCGCCGCCCCGGAGGTGATCAGGTCCTCGAACGGCTTGCCGGCACCGATCGGCGGCAGCTGGTCGGCGTCGCCGACGAAGACGACGTGGGTGGTCTCGGCCAGTCCGCCGAGCAGGACCTCGGCCAGGCGCAGGTTCAGCATCGAGGACTCGTCGACGATCACCAGGTCGACCGGCAGCGGCCGGCCGGGGCGGAAGGCCGGTTCGCGCCCCGGCATCCACTCCAGCATCCGGTGGATCGTCTTCGCCTCGTGGCCGGTCGTCTCCTCCAGGCGGCGCGCGGCGCGCCCGGTCGGGGCGCAGAGGGCGATCGTCGCGTTCGCGGCTTCGGCCTCGGCGACGATCTCGCGGGTCGCTTCCGTCTTGCCGACCCCGGGGCCGCCGGTGAGGACGGAGACCCGCGCCGCGAAGGCCGCCCGCACCGCCGCCCACTGCTCGTCGGTCAGTTTGCCGCGCGGCGCCTCGGCTGGCTCGTGGTCGAGGTGGGGTGGGGCGGCGAGGCGCGCGGCCATGGTCGCCGCCACCGCCAGCTCGCTGGCCCGGGTCCCCTCGCGGTAGATCCGGCCCTCGTCCTCGACTAGGCCGGGGGCGGTGAGGAGCACGTCGGGGTCTGGCGCGAGGCCGATCAGCCGCGCCGTGCGGCGGCCGAGCTCCTCCGCCGGCAGGTAGCTGTTGCCCTGCTGCTCGGCCTCGATCAGCGCATAGAGGGCGGCAGCCTGGGCGCGGCGGTCGGACTCCGGCGGCACGTCGGCGGCGAGGGCGATTTTGTCGGCGCGGGCGAAGCCGACCCCGGGGACCTCGGTCAGCCGGTAGGGATCCTCGTGCAGGATCGTCGTCGAGCTGTCGCCGTAGCGGGCGTGGATCGGCGCCGCCAGGTGGGCGAGGCCGTGGGGCGCCAGCTGCACGTGCAGGTCGCGGATCGCCCGGCTCTCGTACCAGGACTGGGTCGCGGCGGCGGCCTGGTCGGCGCTGACCCCACGCAGCGAGCCGAAGACCGCTTCTGGGTTGGCGGCGATCGCCCCCAGCACCCCCTCGCCGTGCTCGGCGACCAGCCGCTCGGCCCGCTTCTGGCCGATGTGTTTCAGCGAGGTCAGGTAGGCGACCTGGCCCTCGCGATCGGTCGGGTCGAGCGGCAGAGCGCCCTGAGCGCGCAGCTGGCGGCCGTAGCGGTTGTGGGTCTGCCACTCGCCGCTGACTTCGGCCTTGTCGCCGGCGTCGAGGTGGGCGACGGGGCCGACCAGGGCGAAGCCCTCGCCCGACTCGGTCTCCTGAACCTCGAGCACCGCGTAGCCGTCGTCGTCGGCCTTGTAGATGACGCCGATCACCTCGACCGTCCCGCTGTAGGAGGCGGCGTCGGAGTCGAACAGGGTCGCGGCGCGGGTCACGCACTAAGGCTAGGCCCCGCGAGGGCGGGACTCATCGCTCCCGAGGCCGCAGTTTCCGGTCGCGGCGATCGACTAGGTTCGGGCGATGGCGCCCGCGCGACCGCAAGCCGGCCTCTGCGACAGCTGCTGCCACCAGCGGCTGGTGCCGAACACGCGCGGCTCGGTCTTCTCGCTCTGCGAGCGCTCGCGCACCGAACCGGACTATCCGCGCTACCCGCGGCTGCCGGTGCTCAGCTGCCCGGGCTTTGAGCCGGCTCCGCCTCCGGATCCCGCGCCGCGCCGATAGCGGCGCCGAGCAGGCCGAGGCCGAAGACCACCGCGGCGAGGCCGACGAGGAGGCCGAGGAACGGGACGATCGCCGCCGCTCGCAGGATCGCCAGACCGAGGAGGAAGGTCCAGATGCGGTTCTCCTGCCCCACCAGGCGACAGCCGAGGGCGTAGGCGGCGGTCACGTAGGCAAGCGCCGCGATCGGCAGCAGCGCCAGCCCGATCACGAAGGCGAGCGGGATCCCGACCAGGGTGACGAGGGCGATCGCCGCCGCCAGCGGCAGGCAGATCCCGATCGCGATGCCGATCGCGATCACCGGCCCGACCCGTTCGCGCGAGCGCGCGTGGAGCGCGTCGGCGGCGCGCGGGGCGATCAGGAGCAGCAGCATCCCGAGGATCGCCATCGAGACGCTCATCGCGATCCAGAAGACGATGGCGCCGACGAACGGCAGGAGGTCGATCGAGTCGCCCCAGTCCTCCTTGCTGACTTCGCCGCGGACGATCGCGTCGTCAGAGATGAGCGGTCGCTCGCCTCCGTAGCGGACGTCGCCTTCGACGTAGGCGCCCGGGAGCACGTTCACCAGACCGTCGAAGGCGACGACGTCGCCGTTGACCCTGCCGTCGACCGTCACGTTGCCGGAGAAGACGACCACGTCGCCATCGGCGCCGCCATCGAGCCGCAGGTCGCCGGACGCGATGTAGATCCCGTCGACCCCTTCACCCTCGTCGATGTGGACGTCGCCGTAGACGACCACCACCGGCTCGCTATTGGGCGCCGCCACCGCGGTCCCTGGCAGCAGCAGCGCCGCCAGGGCAAGGAGGACGAACAGGGACGAGGCGCGCCGCATGCCGTCCACCCTAACCGCGGATCTGGCTAGCTCGCCATCGGATCCGGCTCGCCCAGCTTGCTGACCTCCGGCGCCTCGTAGACCGCGCCCGGCACGCCGCCGACGATCACCATCCGCATTCCCTCCGATCCCGGCCAGACCTTGCGGTTGGTCCCCGAAGCGACGCGGACCATGTGCTCGGGGTCGAGCGGAAAGCGCTCGCCCTCGATCTCGATCTCGCCACCGCCGCGGAGCGCCAGGTAGACCTCCTCCTGACCGTCTCCGGCGTGATCGTGCTCGGGGTAGTTCTCGAAGTCCGGCGGCAGGTCGATCACCGCCAGACCGAACGATTCGATCCCCAGCTCGGCTCGCGCCCGTTTGAAGGCTCCGAGGTAGACCGCCTCCATCTCGTCGATCTTCTTCACCGCGTACTTGCCCATCTGTTCCTCCCTTGCTTCGTTCCCGGGACCCTGCCCGGCTCTAAAACGAACGTTCGTGCTTTTTTATATCCTACGTCTGTGAATCCCGTCACTCAGAAGGGCAGCGAGACGCGCGCCTCGATCCTCGACCGCGCCGTCGACCTCGCCTCGGTCGAGGGGCTGGAGGGACTGACGATCGGCCGCCTCGCCGCCGAGCTGCGGATGAGCAAGAGCGGCCTCTTCGCCCACTTCGGCTCCAAGCAGGAGCTGCAGCTGGCGACCGTGGAAGCGGCGGCGCTGCGCTTTCGCGACAAGGTGATCGTCCCCTCGCTTGACGCCCCCGAGGGCGCGCCGCGAATCCAGGCGATGGGCAACCGCTACCTCGACCAGATGGGGGACTACTCCGGTGGCTGCTTCTGGGCCGCCACTTCGGCCGAGTACGACGATCGGCCCGGCCCCGTTCGCGACGCGATCGCCGCCGCGCTGGACGCCTGGACCGGGGAGCTCGAGCGCCAGGCGCGGATCGCCGGCGTCGAGCGGCCGGAGCGCTTCGCCTTCGAGCTCTACGCGCTGGTGATGGGCGTCAACTCGCGTTACCGGCTCAGCGGCGACGAGCGCGTCTTCGAGTACGCCCGCGAAGCGCTCGACCGGCTGCTGGTCGATCTGCCCGGCCAAAGCGGGTAGCTAGGTTCCGGTAGTCACCAGACCAGCCGGAAGGAGCTTTAGATGGACGTTGCGATCGCACTCCCCAACGCGGTGCCCGGGACCACCGGGCCGGAGCTGATCGAGTGGGCGCGCCGCGCCGACGCTCGCGGTTTCTCGTCCCTGGGGACGATCGACCGGGTCGTCTACGACAACTACGAGCCGCTGATCGCGCTCGCCGCCGCCGCGGCGGTCACCGAGCGGATCGGCCTCTGCACCTCGGTCCTGCTGGCGCCGCTGCGGCTGAATCCGGTCGACCTGGCGAAGAAAGCCCTCAGCCTCAACGCGCTCTCCAACGGTCGTTTCACCCTCGGCCTCGGCCTTGGCGGTCGCGAAGACGACTACGAGGTCAGCGAGATCGATACCGAAGGCCGCGGCAAGCGCTTCGACGCGATGCTGGAGCGGATGCGGGAGGTCTGGGATGGCGACGAGGTCGGTCCCGCCACCGCCCCGCCACCGCGCGTCGTGATCGGCGGCGGCGTCGACGCCTCCTTTGCCCGCGCCGCCCGGTTCGGCGAGGGCTGGATCGCCGGTGGCTCCCCGCCCGATCAGTACGCGGCGATGGCGGAGAAGGCGAAAGCGGCGTGGTCGGAAGCCGGAAGGGAGGGCGAGCCCCGCCTGATGGGCCTCGCCTACTTCGCCCTCGGTGACGATGCCGAGGCCGATGCCCGGGCATACCTCGGTGACTATTACGCCTGGCTGGGCGAGGACATCGCCAACTACATCATCGGCAGCGCCGCCAAAGACGCCGAGACCGTACGTCGCTACGTCGCCGAGTTCGCCGAGGCCGGCTGCGGCGAGTTGATCTTCTGCCCGAGCTCCAGCGATCCGGCACAGGTCGACCTGCTCGCGGACGCGGCGGGTCTGTAAGGCTCGGTGTCCGAGGTGCCCGACGAGCTGCCGGTCCACCTCTTTCCCGCGCCCGCCGATCTGGAGCACTGGCTGGAGGAGAACCACGATTCCGCCGATGGTGTCTGGCTGAAGATCGCCAAGAAGGGGACGGGTGAGCGCAGCGTCACCTATGCCGAGGCCCTGGAGTTGGCGCTCTGCTTTGGCTGGATCGACAGTCAGAAGCGCGGCTTCGACGAGACGTATTTCCTGCAGCGGTTCACGCCGCGCCGCCCGCGCGGACGCTGGTCGAAGATCAACCGCGAAAAGGCCGAAGCGCTGATCGTGGCCGGGCAGATGCGCCCAGCGGGGCTCGCCGAGGTGGAGGCGGCGAAAGCCGACGGACGCTGGGAGGACGCCTACGCGGGGCAGCGGACGGCCCAGGTTCCACCGGATCTTCAGCGCGAGCTCGACGCGAGCCCGGCCGCGCGCGAGTTCTTCGACGGCCTCGACAGCGCCAATCGCTACGCGATCGTCTATCGCCTGGACGAGGCGAAGAAGCCGGAGACGCGGGAGCGTCGCCTGCGGAAATTCCTCGCCATGCTCGAGCGCGGCGAAAAGGTTCACGGTCCCTAGACTCGGAGCGTGGACCGCGAGCTGCTGACCGCCACCCTCGCCGAGGCCGGCGAGCCCTCCTACCGCACCGACCAGGTGTGGGAGTGGGTGGCGCGCGGGGCGCGCTCCTACGAGGAGATGACCAACCTGCCGGCGGCGCTGCGCGAGCGGCTGGCGGCCGAGGTGCCGCTCTCGACCCTGTCCGTCGCCGCCGAGGCGAAGTCCGACGACGGCACCGTCAAGACCCTCTTCCACACCGCCGACGGCCGCCCGATCGAGGCGGTGCTGATGCGCTACCGCGACGGCCGCCGCTCGGTCTGCCTCTCCTCACAGTCCGGCTGTCCGCTGACCTGCAGCTTCTGCGCCACCGGCCAGATGAAGTTCGGCCGCAACCTCGAGGTCGACGAGATCCTCGACCAGGCGCTCCACTTCCGCCGCGCCGAAGACATCGACCACGTCGTATTCATGGGGATGGGGGAGCCGACGATGAACGTCGACAACGTCCTCGCCGCCTGCGAACGGCTGCCCGACCTCGGCGTCACCCACCGCCGCACCGCGATCTCGACCGTCGGCTGGGTGCCGGGAATCGACCGCCTCGCCGAGTGCCGGATGCCGGTCAGCCTCGCCCTCTCCCTGCACGCGCCCAACGACGGCCTGCGCTCCCAGCTCATGCCGGTCAACGAGCGCTACCCGATCGCCGAGGTGCTGGCCGCCTGCGAGCGCTACCGCGCCGCCCGCCGCCGCAAGGTCTTCGTCGAGTACGTGATGCTCGACGGCGTCAACGACCACCCCGAGCACGCCCGCGAACTGGCCAAGCTGCTCGACCCGCGCGGCTACAAGGTCAACCTCATCCCCTACAACCCGACCGGCGCCTACGACGGCTCCTCGCCGGAGCGGATCGAGAGCTTCCGCGCGATCCTCGCCGAGCACCGCGTGATGGCTACCGTCCGCCTCACCCGCGGCCGCGACATCGAGGCCGCCTGCGGCCAGCTGGCGGCGGCCTCGGCCTGAGTCTTCAAGTAACTGGCCAGCCAGCCAGTTACGATGGCGGGCATGGCAACGGTCGACACCACGACCCCGGTCGCGCGGCCGCCGGAGTTGTCCGCCAACCCGGTGCGGCGAGTCGCCGAGGACGTCGTCGCCGAGTGGCGGGGGAGGGGGAAGTTCCCGCCCGGCGATACCGACTTCAGCCGCGCTCGCACCCTGCGGATCGCCCACGACCCGCTGCCGATCCTGCTCGACGCCTACGAACGCTACGGCCCGATCTTCAGCCTGCGGCTGCTGCACTCGCGGACCGTCTTCATGCTCGGCCCCGAAGCCAACCACTTCGTCACCGTCGCCCACCCGGAGAACTTCCACTGGCGCGAGTCGAGCTTCGGCGACCTGATCCCTCTTCTCGGCGATGGTCTGCTGACGATCGACGAGGACTACCACGACCGGGCGCGGGCGATCATGATGCCGGCCTTCCACCGCGAGCAGATCGTCGCCGCGACCGAGGCGATGACGGTCGAGGCCGACGCGGCGATCGACGCCCTGCCGGTCGGCGAGGTCGTCGACGTCTACGAGTGGATGCGGAACCTGGCGATGCGGATCGCGATGCGGGCGCTGCTCGGTCTTGATCCCGACGAGGCGGGCAAGGGCGCCGCCGCGGCCGAGCACTTCGAGCGCGCCCTCGGGTACTACGGGATCGACTTCCACCTGCGCCTGCTGCGCGGGCCCGGCTCGCCCTGGCGGAAGATGAACCGCTCGCGTGAGATCCTCGACGAGATCGTCTTCGGCGAGATCGCCCGCCGCCGCGCCCACCCGGACCCCGGGCGTCGCGACATCCTCAGCCTCCTGGTCGGCGCCCGCGGTGAGGGTGGCGAGGAGTTCACCGACCGCGAGATTCGCGACCAGGTGATGACCCTGATGTTCGCCGGCCACGACACCTCGACCTCGACCCTGACCTTCATGCTGCACGAGCTGACGCACCACCCCGAGGTGACCCAGCGGCTGCGGGAGGAGCAGGAGCAGGTGCTGGACGGGGCGAGCCCGACGGCGACGCAGCTGGAAAAGGAGATGCCCTACCTGGACATGGTCCTCGACGAGGTGCTGCGCCTCTACCCGCCGGCCTGGATCGGCCCGCGCCGGGCGGTGCGCGAGTTCGAGTTCGGCGGCTTCACTGTGCCGAAGGGCGCCTACGTCAACTACTGCTCCTGGGCCAGCCACCGGCTGCCGGAGGTCTTCCCCGAACCGGAGGCGTTCATCCCCGAGCGCTTCACCCGCGAGCGCAAGGCGGCGCTGCCGCGCGGCGCCTACGTACCCTTCGGCGGCGGCTCGCGGATCTGCATCGGCAAGCGCTTCGGCCAGACCGAGGTGAAGCTGGTGGCGACCAAGCTGCTGCGGCGCCTGCGCTTCGAGGCGCTGCCCGGCCGGACGATGACGATCCGCCAGATGCCGACGCTCTCGCCGACCGGGGGCTTGCGGATGCGGGTCAATAAGCTGGCTGAATGAGCTTCGGCGCCAGGGGGGTCCTCGCTTGCGCGATGGCGCTCGCCTGCTTGCTGGCACCCGCCACGGCGTCCGCTGCCGTCTACTGGGGTGGGAACAGCTGGGTCGGCGCCGCCAACACCGACGGCTCGATGCCGATCGTCAGCTACCCGTCCGAATTGGCGAACCAGCTTCCGGGTGCGTTCGTGACCGGCGTGGCCGTCAACGGCACCCACCTCTTCTGGTCGGATAACGGACGAGGCGCGATCGGCCGCATGACCCTGAGCAGCGCCGCCGACGGCTGGGTTGCCTACCCCGAACCCGGTCCCTGGATCGACCGCGAGTTGGTGCCGGGTGTCGAGCGGCCCTGGGGTATCGCCGCCGACGCCGGCCACATCTACTGGGCGAGCACCGCAGGTGCGATCGGTCGCGCGAATATCGACGGCAGCGCCGCCGACCGGGCCTTCATCGACGGTCTCGACTCCCCTTGTGGGATCGCCGTGGACAGCCAGTACGTGTACTGGGGGGAATTCGGCCCCGGGACGATCGGCCGCGCCCGCCTCGACGGCAGCGAAGTCGAACCCGAATTCATCACCGGCGCTGCCGATCCCTGTGGGGTTGCTGTGGACGCCGGCCATGTCTACTGGAGCAACGCCGGCTCGATCGGCCGCACCGATCTCGACGGAGGTGCCGCTCCCAGCTCTCCGTTCATTCCCAATGCCGGCCATCCCTGCGGCGTGGCGGTCGACGCCGACCACGTTTACTGGACCAACTTCGTCGAAAACGGGACCTTCGTCAGCCGCGCCGACCTCGCCGGAAACGGGGCCGGCCGTCTCGTGGGCGTCGACTACTACCAGGCCTCCTGCGGTGTCGCCCTCGACTCCAGGGTCTTCCAGCCGCGGCTGGCGCCGCTCTCGCTGCCGGTTCGCTTCGGCACGCTGAAACGCCGCAAGCAGGGCCGCCTCCTCATCCTGCCGGTCTACGCCCCCGAACGGGGAGAGCTGACCCTGACCTCGCCGGCGAAGCTGGGCTGGCACCTCGACAAGGGGCCGGAGCCCCCGCCTTGGCGGGGCGGCAGCTTCCGCTGGAAGCTGGAACTGCGGCCAGGGAAGGGACGGGTCGGAAAACGGATCCTGCGTCAGCTTCGTCGAAAGGGGCGGGCTCCGGTGAACCTCACCTTCAACTGGGAACAGCTGGGCCGCCGCCCGGTGACGGCGACCCGTTACGTCGTCTTCGCGCCGCCGACTACTTGATGAACAGCATCTCCTCGTATTTGGGCAGCGGCCAGAGTTCGTCGGCAACGACCTTCTCCAACTTGTCAGCCGCGTCGCGCACGTTGGCCATCGCCGCCAGCTGCTTGTCGCGAGCGTGGATCGCCATCTCCAGTCCCTCGAGGCCCGGGTCGGCATTCGCCTCTTCCAGCTCGCCGAGCCCGGCGACCAGCTCGTCGACCAGGCCGCGGACCTCGGCCTCGACCGTCGAGACGCCGGAGGCGCTGATCAGCGCGAGGTGGCGCAGGGCAGCCGGCAGGATCATGGTCTTGGCGATCGAGAAGGCCGTCTCCGCCTCGATGTTGGCCCGCAGCCAGTACTGCTCGACCCAGACCTCGTAGCGGGACTCGAGCTCCGCCTTCGAGAGAACGCTGTACTTCTCGAAGGCCGAGACGGTGCTCTCGGCGAGCACTTCCGGCAGCGCGTCGGGGGTCGTCTTGAGGTTCTTGAGCCCCCGCTGCTCGGCCTCGGCGTGCCACTCCTCGGAGTAGTTGTCGCCGCTGAAGCAGACCTGCTTGTTCGCCAGGTAGCTCTCTTTGACGATCTCGATCACGGCCTGCGGCATCTCCTCGCCGGAGCTCAGCTTGGCCTCCAGCTTGCCCGCCAGCTCGTCGATCGCCTCGGCCGCGATCGTGTTCAGCACGGTGTTGGGGAAGCCGAGCGACATGCTCGACCCCAGCGCCCGGAACTCGAATTTGTTGCCGGTGAAGGCGAACGGCGAGGTGCGGTTGCGGTCGCCGCCGTCCATCGGCAGCGGTGGCAGCACGTCGGCACCGAGGTCGAGGAAGGAGGCCGGCGTGTTGGGGTCTCCCTCGCCGGTCGCGATCGCCTCGAAGGCTTTTTCCAGCTCGCCGCCGAGGAAGATCGAGATGATCGCCGGCGGCGCCTCGTTGGCCCCGAGCCGGTGGTCCTGGCCGATGTTGGCAACCGAGGCCCGCAGCAGCCCCTGGTGTTTGTTCACCGCCTGGATCACCGCCGTGCAGAAGAACAGGAAGTGGATGTTGTCGGCCGGGGTATCGCCCGGGTCGAGCAGGTTGAAGCCGGTGTCGGTGCCCATCGACCAGTTGTTGTGCTTGCCGGAGCCGTTGACGCCGGCGAACGGCTTCTCGTGCAGGAGGCAGACGAGGCCATAGCGGCGGGCGACGGTCTCCAGCGTCTGCATCAGCAGCTGCTGATGGTCGGAGCCGACGTTGGAGTTCTCGAAGATCGGCGCGATCTCGTACTGGGCCGGCGCCACCTCGTTGTGGCGGGTCTTGACCGGGATCCCGAGCTTGCGCATCTCCAGCTCCGACTCGAGCATGCAGGCCAGCACCCGCTCCGGGATCGAGCCGAAGTAGTGGTCGTCGAGCTCGTGGCCCTTCGGCGGCTTGGCGCCGAACAGGGTGCGGCCGGTGGCGATCAGGTCGGGCCGCTCGAAGAAGTACTGCTCGTCGATCAGGAAGTACTCCTGCTCGGGGCCGACGGTGGTGAAGACACGCTGGCTCTGCTCGTCGCCGAGCAGGCGGAGCGCTTTGATCGCCGAGCGCGAGAGTGCGTCCATCGAGCGCAGCAGCGGGATCTTCGCATCGAGGGCCTCGCCGGTCCAGGAGGCGAAGGCGGTCGGGATGCAGAGCAGCGCGCCGTTCGGGTTCTCGAGGATGAAGGCGGGGGAGGTCGGGTCCCAGGCGGTGTAGCCCCGTGCCTCGAAGGTGGCGCGGACGCCGCCGGTGGGGAAGGAGGAGGCATCGGGCTCGCCCTGGATCAGCTCCTTGCCGGAGAAGCCGGCGAGCGCCTGGCCTTCGCCGCTGGGCTCGAAGAAGGAGTCGTGCTTCTCGGCGGTGGAGCCGGTCAACGGCTGGAACATGTGGGTGTAGTGGGTGGCCCCGTTCTCCAGCGCCCACTCCTTCATCGCTTCCGCGACCGCGTCGGCGAGAGATGGATCGAGTGCCTCGCCGCCCTCCAGCGTCGTCTGCAGCTTCTCGAAGACGTCCTTCGGCAGCCGGTCCTTCTGGGCCGCGGCGGAGAAGACGTTCTGGCCGAAGGGATTGTTCTCCGGGAGGGTCAGGTCCTGCGCGCCGAGGGCCCCTCCGTTGGAGCTCCACTGGGCGGCGGTCACGTTCTGCTGGCGATTACGAGTCATCGGTTCGGGTTCTCCCACTTATGCGCGCGCTCGTGGAGCGCGGTCGTTTTGAAGTCTCAGTCCCTCGAAAAGAGCATCACAGAGCCTAATCGGGCCTCGGTGATCGCGCTTTTGTACCGCCGTACAAAGCTGCGAGGGAGGCGCTTGTCCGCGGTGTCGCTAGGAGAGCGGCGTGGCGCTGAAGAGCCCGAGTGGGTGGCGTAGGCGGAAGCCGCCGGTGGGGCGCATCTGCTCGCTCCAGCCGGGGCCGCTGCGGTCGCTGTCTTCGCTGTAGGAGGTGTCCCAGCGGAGGCCGGCGATCACCGCGAAGACGTGCTCCTTGT
>JBIOTO010000080.1:0-2000 GCA_044865945.1 Solirubrobacterales bacterium | reverse complement strand
TGGAGGGGGCCTCACGACCCTCGCTGCATGCCCCAGCTAGGGTGCGCCGTCGTGCTTGTTGAGCTGCAGAGTCATTCGACGGTCTCCGATGGGCAGCTGCCTCCGGCGGAGGTGGTTGAGAAGGCTGCTGAGGCTGGCGTGACTACGCTGGCGCTTACGGACCATGACGCGATTGCCGGCGTGGTTGAAGCTGGGGAAGCCGCGGAGCGGGTTGGGATTGAGCTGGTTCCCGCGATTGAGATGTCCTGCGTGCATGAATACGCGGAAGACCTGCACATCTGCGGCTACTGGGTCGACGTGGGGAAGATCGCCGGGGCCTGCGAGCGGGCCCAGCACGAGCGGGTCACCCGGGCCGGGGAAATCGTCGCGAAGCTCCGCGAGCACGGTTTTGACCTCCACCTGGAGGACGCCGTGCGCGAGGCCGGCGACGCGCTCTCGATCGGCCGTCCCCACATCGCCCGCGCCGCCGGCGCGACGGGCGACCTCGGGCCCTTCTTCGAGGAGTACCTGGTGCCCGGCGCCAAGGCCTTCGTCTCCCGCCGCTGGCCGACCGCCGAGCAGGCGATCGAGCTGATCCGCAAGGCCGGCGGCATCGCCGTCATCGCCCACCCCTACTGGGACATCTCCGAGCCGGACGAGGTCGACGACCTGATCCGCTCGCTCAAGGCCGACGGGGTCGAGACCTACTACCCGACCCACTCCAAGGAGCAGACCGAACACCTGCTCGAGCTCTGCGACGAGCTCGACCTGGTCCCCACCGCCAGCTCCGACTACCACGGCCCGACCCACAAGACCTTCGCCAAGTTCGGCGCCTACGACACCTACGGGCTCGGCGAGCCCCAGGTCCCGCCCAGGCCGTAGCGGCTCAACCTCATCGACGGAAGCTGTCGTACAGGTCCGTCGTCACCGGAGGTACAGCTCAAAGGTCCCCGCGTACGACTGCTATGGTTTAATGTGGCACATGTTCCTGAACCTTCTTGTCCGCCAGAAACCACTGCGGACGGTCTGACAGCTAAGGCTATCTATGTTGCACATCTGCTTTAATCCGCCGCCGACGATGCCGAGCAAAGCGATCAGCGTTCGCCTTCCCGATGAGATGTCGGAAGAACTGGCCGCCATTGCGCGTGTCCAGGACATCCCCATTTCAGAGGTGATCCGCGAGGCGATCGAGAACCACATCATCACCCGGCGCACCGATAAAAAGTTCCAGCAACTGATCAAGAAGCGCCTCGAGGAGGACCGCAAGCTTCTGGAACGCTTCGCGGAATAAAAGAGGGGCCGGTCTCCCGGCCCCTCTTCAAAGCGCTTGTGTCAGCTGGCTGACTAAGCCGCGGCGGCGGCCGACGGAACCAGGCCCCGCTCCTCGAGGTAGGCCAGCAGCTTCTCGGCCGACTCCTCGGGGGACTCGCTCTCGGTGTGGCAGACGAACTCCGGGTTCTCCGGGGCCTCGTAGGGGTCAGAGACGCCGGTGAATTCCTTGATCTCGCCGGCGAAGGCTTTCGCGTAGAGGCCCTTGACGTCGCGCTCGGCGCAGGTGTCGACCGAAGCCTCGACGTAGACCTCGACGAAGCGGTCGCCCATCAGCTGGCGCGCCTCGTCGCGGATCTCCGCGTAGGGGGAGATCGCCGCGGTAATCACCGGCACGCCGTTGCGGCTGAGCAGGTCGGCGACGAACGCGATCCGCCGGATGTTGGTGTCGCGGTCCTCCTTCGAGAAGCCGAGCCCCTTGGAGAGGTTTTCGCGGACGATGTCGCCGTCGAGGATCTCCAGCTTCGAGCCGCGCTCGCGCAGGTGCCCCTCGAGAACTCGGGAAATGGTCGTCTTGCCGGCTCCGGAGAGCCCGGTGAACCAGAGAGTGAAGCCCTTCTCACCAGCCATGCTTTGTCAGTCCTCCTTGTAAGCGTCGATCAGGATGTCGGCGACCTCGTCGCGGGAGAACTCGTGCGGCGGCCTTTCGCCGTTGCCGAGCATCTCGCGGACCTTGGTCCCGGAAAGGAACA
>JBIOTO010000079.1:0-4236 GCA_044865945.1 Solirubrobacterales bacterium | reverse complement strand
CGCTATGGCTCGATGTTGAGTGTCTGGAAAGGGCACCCCACCCCCTCCTGCCAGCGGGTTAGCCTCGCTCTATGCCTGATCAGAGGATTTCGCTCTCTGAGGCCGCCCGGCGCTCGGGGGTGCCGGCCAGCACCCTGAAACGGTGGGCCGCGGAGAGGATCGTGCCGGTGCGGAGAGGGCGCTGGACGGTGGCGGCCGCCGCGCAGGCCCGGGTCGTGTCGCGGATGCGAGAACGGGGTTACTCGCTCGAGGATTTGAAGGAGGCCGGCCGCGAGGGGCGGCTTGCCTTCGGCTTCACCGAGGAGCTCTTCACCGGGGCCGACGAGGTGATCACGGTCGAGCAGGCCGCCGAGGAGACGGGCCTGGAGCCGGAACTGGTCGAGCGGATCCTGGTCATCCTCGGCACCCCGAGGGGCCATCGCGAGCTGAGCCAGGACGACCTGGCGGCGATGCGCCACTGCGCCCGCGTCCTCGCCGCCGGCTTCCCGCTCGTCGCCTTCCTGCAACTGGTCCGCGTCTACGCCCAGTCGATGCGGCGGATCGCCGACGCTGAGGTCCGCCTCTTCCACCTCTACGTCCACGAGCCGCTGATCCGCGACGCGGTGCCGGAGCTGGAGATGGCGGAGGAGATGGGCGAGCTGGCCGGCGACATCCTGCCGCTGGCGGCGCCGCTGACCGACTACCTGCACCAGCGCTACCTGCGCTTCTTCGTCGAACAGGACGTGGTCGGGCACATGGAGGCGGACCAGGCGATGGACACCGCCGAAATCGAGCTCGGCCACGTCCACGTCACCCTCTGCTTCATCGACCTCACCGGCTTCACCCGCTACACCGAGGAGGAGGGCGACATCGAGGCGCTCGACGTGATCGAGACCTTCGTCGCCGAGGTCGAAGCGACGATGCCGCGCGAGGCGACGATCGTGAAGACGATCGGCGACGAGGTGATGGTCGTCTCGCCCGACCCGGCCTCGCTGACCGAGTGGGCGGTCGGCTTCCTCTCGCGCTTCCCCCAGCGGCCGCAGCCGCGGGTCGGGATCCACTACGGCGACGCCGTCTACCGCGACGGGGACTACTTCGGCAGCCAGGTCAACCTCGCGCACCGGATCGTCAACCGGGCCCTGGCTGGGGAGGTGCTGGTCACCGATGCCGTCTGCGCGGCCGTCGCCGGCAGCGACAGCCTCGAGCTCGAGGCGATCGGCGAGGTCAAGCTGAAGGGCTTCCCGGCTCCGACCGAGCTCTTCACCATCCGCGCGGTATGAGCGCCGACGAGATCCTGGCGCGGGTCGAGGCGACCGGCCTGCTCACCGGCCCGGCTCCCGTCCTGGTGCTGCTCTCGGGCGGGCGGGACTCGGTCTGCGTGCTCGACCTCGCGGTGCGGGCGCGGGGTCCCGAGAAGGTCTCGGCGCTGCACGTCAACTACGGGCTGCGGGATGAGGCAGGCGAGGACGAGCGCCACTGCGTCGAGCTCTGCGATCGGCTCGGGGTCGCGATCGAGGTCGCGCGGCCGCGGCGTTCGGAGGGCGCCGGCAACCTCCAGGCCTGGGCGCGGGAGGAGCGCTACGCCGTGGCCGCGCGCCTGGCCGAGGCCGGCGACGCGAGGATCGTCACCGGCCACACCGCCGACGACCAGGTCGAGACGATCCTCTACCGGCTCGCCTCCTCTCCCAGCCGCCGGGCGCTGCTCGGGATGCGCCCCCGCGACGGCCGCCTCGTCCGGCCCCTGCTGGGGACGACCCGGGCGGAGACCACCGCCTACTGCGAGGGACGCGGCCTGCCCTGGCGCGACGACGCCAGCAACGAGGAGGCCGACTACAAGCGCAACCTGGTGCGCCGCGGGCTGGTCCCGGCGCTGGAGCGAATCCATCCCGCCGCCAGGGAGAACGTCCTCCGCACGGCGACGCTGCTGCGCTCCGAGGCCGAGCTGCTCGACTCCCTGGTCGACGCCGAGCTGGAGGGTGGGGGAGGGGCGCCCGCCGGGCAGATCACCCACGCGCGGTTCGTCGAGCTGCACCCGGCCCTCCGCCGCCTCGTCCTGCAGCGGCTCGCCGACGAGGCCGCCGGGCGACCGGTCGCCGGCGCCGCCCGCTTCGCCGAGCAGGTCGCGGGCCTCACCCGCGGCGGCTCGACCCTCGACCTCGGCGGCGGCGTCCGCGCGGTGCTCGAAGGCGGCGTTCTCCGCGCCGAGCTCTCATAGCCCCCATATATCTAGACTGCGGCGCGTGTCGGACCCCGCGATCGGCGAGACCCTCGTCGCCAGAGACGACCTGCAGCGCCGCATCGCCGAGCTGGGGGCGGAGATCAGCGGCGACTATGCCGGCCGCGAGCTGGTTCTGGTCGGGGTGCTGAAGGGCGCGGTCCTCTTCCTCGCCGACCTGATGCGCCACATCGACGTTCCCTGCGAGATCGACTTCATGGCGGTCTCCAGCTACGGCTCGCAGACCGACTCCTCCGGCGTCGTCCGCATCCTCAAGGACCTCGACGCGCCGATCGCCGACCGCGACGTGCTGATCGTCGAGGACATCATCGATTCCGGCCTCACCCTGCAGTACCTGATGCGCAACCTCAACGCTCGCAATCCCGCTTCGCTGCACGCCTGCGCGCTGCTGACCAAGCCGGAGCGCCTGCGTGTGGACCTCTCGCCGCGTTACGTCGGCTTCGAGATTCCCAACCGGTTCGCGATCGGCTACGGCCTCGACCACGCTCAGAAGTACCGAAACCTGAATTTCGTCGCCGCGCTCGCCGACTAGTCCGGAAAATCCGCCCTGGTACGCTGATTTCTTCTCTTGAGGCGGTTTTTCAAAAGCGCAGCGTTTCCCATCCTTCTGGTGGTCATTCTGGCGTTCATCGCCCAGAGATGGATCACCAGCGGCGACAAGTCAGAAGCGCCTGCCTACAACGATCTCGTCAGCCCCCAGTACGGGCTGATCGTCGAAGGCAGGATCGACGAAGTCGACCTCAACACCAAGGACAACACGCTCGACGTCAAGAAAAAGAACGGCGAAAGCTTTTCCACCGGTTACCCGCCCAACACCGAGCAGAGCTTGCTCAACCTGCTCGACGAGAACAAAGTCAAGACCGACGTGCACGGCTCCGGCAGCTCCGGCCTGCTCTCGCTGCTGACCCTGGTCCTGCCCTTCGTCCTCTTCTTCGGCTTCTGGATCTTCCTCATGAACCAGATGCAAGGCGGCGGCAGCCGGGTGATGAACTTCGGCAAATCGAAAGCCAAACGGATGTCGGTCGACGCGCCGAAAATCACCTTCCGCGACGTCGCCGGCGTTGACGAGGCGGTGCAGGAGCTTGAGGAGATCAAAGAATTCCTCGAGAACCCGAAGAAGTTCCAGGCGCTGGGAGCCCGGATCCCGAAGGGCGTCCTTCTATATGGACCGCCCGGCACCGGCAAGACCCTGCTGGCCCGCGCCGTCGCCGGCGAGGCGGGCGTGCCCTTCTTCTCGATCTCCGGCTCGGACTTCGTCGAGATGTTCGTCGGCGTCGGCGCCAGCCGCGTCCGCGACCTCTTCGAGCAGGCGAAACAGAACTCGCCCTGCATCATTTTCATGGACGAGATCGACGCCGTCGGCCGCCACCGCGGCGCCGGCATGGGCGGCGGTCACGACGAGCGCGAGCAGACCCTGAACCAGCTGCTGGTCGAGATGGACGGCTTCGAGATGAAGGACAACATCATCCTGATCGCCGCCACCAACCGCCCCGACATCCTCGACCCGGCGCTGCTGCGGCCCGGCCGCTTCGACCGCCAGGTCGTCGTCGACCGGCCCGACCGCAAGGGCCGCAAAAAGATCCTCGAGGTCCACACCCGCGGTAAGCCGCTGGGCCGCGAGATCGACCTCGACACGCTCGCCGGCCAGACCCCCGGCTTCACCGGCGCCGACCTCGCCAACCTGATCAACGAGGCGGCCCTGCTGACCGCCCGCTCGGGAAGCCGCGAGATCACCATGAAGGAGCTCGAGGAGGGGATCATGCGGGTGATCGCCGGCCCCGAGAAGAAGACCCGGGTGATGAGCGAGAAGGAGCGGCTCGTCACCGCCTACCACGAGGTCGGCCACGCGATCGTCGGCCAGCTGCTCGAGCACACCGATCCGGTCCACAAGATTTCGATCATCAGCCGCGGCCAGGCGCTCGGCTACACGATCAGCCTGCCGACCGAGGACAAGTTCCTCACCACTCGCGCCGAGCTGACCGACACGATGGCGATGACCCTGGGCGGCCGCGCCGCCGAGG
>JBIOTO010000078.1:0-12272 GCA_044865945.1 Solirubrobacterales bacterium | reverse complement strand
ACGTGAAAGCGGTGGCCGAGAACTACCCGACCCTGCGGGCGACCGAGAACTTCCAGCAGCTGAGCCGCAACCTCTCCGAGCTCGAGGACGAGATCCAGGCCTCGCGCCGGATCTACAACTCCAACGTCCAGTCCTACAACACGGACATCGAACAGTTCCCGGGCTCGATCATCGCCAACCAGGGCGGCTTCACCAAACGCGAGTTCTTCGAGATCGAGGACGCCAGCGAGCGCGAGGCGCCGCAGGTCAGCTTCGGCAAATAGGCGCGGACAGACGCGTCTCTAACATTCAGGACATGACCACCGAGACCAAAGACGCGACCCTCTGGATCTGCGACAGCTGCGGGTTCATCTATGACCCGGAGATCGGCGATCCCGACGGCGGCATCCCGCCGGGAACCGCGTTCGAGGACATCCCCAAAGACTGGTTCTGCCCGGTCTGCGGCGCCCGTACGACCGACTTCCGCCCGCTCGAGCCCGGCGAGGCCTGAGCCCCCGGTAGGCTTGACTGGCTGATGAGCCAGTACGACTACGACTGGGTGGTGGTCGGCTCCGGTTTCGGGGGGTCGGTGTCTGCCCTGCGCCTGGCCGAAAAGGGCTACAAGGTCGCGGTCCTGGAGTGCGGCAAGCGCTTCAGCGACAAGGACTTTCCGAAGTCGACCTGGGACATCCGCCGCTACTTCTGGGCGCCGCGGATGGGCCTGCGGGGGATCTTCCGCCTAACCACCTTTAAGGACGTCTCGGTCGTCAGCGGCAGCGGCGTCGGTGGCGGCAGCCTCGGCTACGCCAACACGCTCTACGTCCCCCCCTCGAAGTTCTTCAAGGACCCGCAATGGGGCGACCTCGCCGACTGGGAGTCCGAGCTGGCGCCCCACTACGCCGAAGCGCAGCGGATGCTCGGCGTCACCCAGGTCCAGACCGACGACCCGGCCGACAACTTGCTGCGCGAGTACGGCGAGGCGATCGGGGTCGGCGACAGCTACCAGAAGACTCCCGTCGGGATCTACTTCGGCGAGCCCGGCAAGACCGTCTCCGACCCCTTTTTCGGCGGCGAGGGCCCGGACCGCACCGGCTGCAGCTTCTGTGGCCGCTGCATGGTCGGCTGCCCCCACGGGGCCAAGAACACCCTGGTCAAGAACTACCTCTACCTGGCCGAGCAGCGAGGCGTCGAGGTGGTTCCGGACCGGACCGTGACCGAGATCCGCCCGATCGGCCCCGCCGACGGCAGCGAGGGCTACACGATCGCCAGCGAGCGCTCGGGGATCCTTCCCGGCCGCGGCAAGCGCACGATCCGCGCCCGCGGCGTGGTCGTCGCCGCCGGCGCCCTCGGCACCAACAAACTGCTGCAGCGCTGCCGCCTTGGCGGCGCCCTGCCCCGCGTCTCCCCCCGCCTCGGCGAGCTGGTGCGGACCAACAGCGAGTCGATTCTCGCCGTCACCGTGCCCGAGGACTACCCCGACGACCTCACCCGCCGGGTCGCGATCAGCGGCAGCATCTACCCCGACGCCGACACCCACATCGAGACCGTCAGCTACGGCAAGGACGGCGACTCGATGAGCCTCCTCTACACGCTCCTGGTCGGCGACGGCACCCGCGTCACCCGGCCGCTGAAGCTGCTGGCCCAAATCGCCCGCCACCCGGTCCGCTTCCTCAAGGTGCTGCGGCCGAAGGGCTGGTCGCGGCGCACGATCATCCTCCTGGTGATGCAGACGCTCGACAACGCGATCGCCCTGCGTCCCAAGCAGAAACGATCGGGCAACGTCTGGCTGCAGACCGAACAGGACCCCGAGAAACCGAACCCGACCTTCATCCCGGTCGCCAACGACGCGGCCGAATGGCTGGCCGAGCGCACCGGCGGTGTCGCCCAGAGCTCGTTTACCGAGGCGATGATGAACATCCCGACCACCGCCCACATCCTCGGCGGGGCGGTGATCGGGCACGGACCCGAGGACGGCGTCGTCGACGCCCGCCAGCGGGTCTTCGGCTACGAGAACCTGCTCGTCTGCGACGGCTCGGCGGTGCCGGCGAACGTCGGCGTCAACCCCAGCCTGACGATCACCGCACTCGCCGAGCACGCGATGAGCGAGGTTCCCCTCGCCTCAGAGCGGCAGAGCTACGAGGCGAACCTCTCCGCGACGTAGTCCCAGTTGACGACGTTCCAGAAGGCGTCGAGGTATTCCGGGCGCTTGTTCTGGTACTTCAGGTAGTAGGCGTGCTCCCAGACGTCGACGCCGAGCAGCGGCGTGGTGCCGTCGGAGATCGGCGAGTCCTGGTTCGGGGTCGAGACCACGGCGAGGCCGGATGAGTCCTTGACCAGCCAGGCCCAGCCGGAGCCGAAGCGGGCGATGCCGGCGTTTTTGAACTCGTCCTGGAAGGCGTCGAAGGAGCCGAAGGTCTCGTCGATCGCCGACCCCAGGTCGCCGCTCGGGGCGCCGCCGCCGTCCGGGCCCATCATTTGCCAGAAGAGGGTGTGGTTGTAGTGGCCGCCAGCGTTGTTGCGGACCGCCGCCTGCTTGTCGCCCGGCAGGGCCGAGAGGTTGCGGAGGACGTCCTCGACGTCGCGGTCGGCCCACTCGGTGCCCTCGAGGGCGGCGTTGGCTTTGTCGACGTACGCCTGGTGGTGCTTGTCGTGGTGGATGCGCATCGTTTCCTCGTCGATGTGAGGCTCGAGCGCGTCGTATGCGTACGGCAGGTCGGGTACGGAGAAAGCCACTGGAATGCTCCTTTTTTCGGTTTGAAGTCCGAAACGGAGCCTAGCTATTCCAGCCCGGTTCCCTCGCCCTGATCCAAGTCGCCGCTGCCGATCTTCGGGACCACGTCGGGGTCACCGCCGGTCCACTGGTTGAAGCGGTACCAGGCCGGCTTGGCCTCCCGCTTCTCGTCCAAGAGGCCGGCAGAGCCACAGAAGACGCAGCCGCCGCCCGCGTCCGTCCAGGTGAACCACCAGACACCGCGGATCTGCCAGCGCAAGCGGTTCTCGGAGACGATCGAGAGGGCCCTGTCGAGTTCCCTCGCCTGGCCGTAGAGACCGCGCTGCCAGCGGGTGGGGCCGTCGGCCGAGCCCCAGCCCAGCTCGGTGATGTAGAGCGGCACCTTCGCGTCGCCGTGCTTACGCGCGATCCGGCGCAGGTTGCGCAGCTGCCCGACCATCGCCTTGGCGTTGGCGACGTAGGGGTGCAGCCCGATGCCGTCGAAGTACGGCTTCACCCGCCCGGCCCGGTACATGCGGGCGAGGAAGTCGCCGGAGGCGACGTTGGGCGGGATCTGCAGCGGACGGCCGAAGAACCCGCCGAGGATCACCTTCGCGCCGGGCTGCTCGCGGTGGATCACCCGGCCGGCGATCCGGATCAGCTCCGCGAAGCGGGCCGGTTCGGGGTCGTTGGCGAAGCTGACGATGTTCTCCTCGTTCCAGATCTCGAACCGTCGCATCGGGATGTAGGGCAGGTCCTCTTCCTCGCGCCAGAACGACCCTTCGACGCCGTAGCGGTCGACCACGGCCCGCACGAAGGAGGCCCAGGCCCGCCGCTGCCAGGCGTTGGCGACCGGCAGGTCGATGTCTTCGGCGGCGACCCATTCGGGCGAGCCGATGAGGAAGGGAAAGATCTCCATCTCCGCCTTGGCCGCCAGCCGCACCTCATGGTCCATGTAGCCCCACTGCCGCTCGGAGAAGGCGGGGTTCTGCGGCTCGATCGCCCGCCAGACAAGCGGCTGGCGAACGCTCTTGATGCCGGCTTCCCGCATCAGCTCGTAGTCCTGGGCCGTGCCCGAGTTCTGCGGCGAGATCCCGACGAAGCCCGGCGGCAGGTAGGCCTGGGCGGCAGCCGGAGCCACCGCCAGGAGCACGAGAACGAGAGCCGGGATCAACCTGCGCGCCATGGTCTTCGCTAGGAACCGCATTCCCGTCCAAAGTAGCGGCGGCCAAGGCCTGTCCGCGCCCCCAGCCCGGTGTCTGGGATAATCGTCCCCTCTCGGGGCGTGGCGCAGCCTGGTAGCGCGCACCGTTCGGGTCGGTGAGGTCCCCGGTTCAAATCCGGGCGCCCCGATGCAGGTACCTCAGAACGTATAGCCGATGGCGGAAAACGACCCACCCAGGCCGCTGCCACCCACGGAAAAGCCACCTCCTCCGGGTCCCCAGGTGGCCGAACCACCGAACGCGTAACAGGGCCCGACGCCCCCGAAACCCTGGATGCCGTAGTAAGGGGTCACGAGCCCGTAGGCTCCTCCGGCCCAGCCACCTGCCGGGCCGAAGCCGCTGCCGCCGATGGAATAGCCGCCTCCCCCGGGGCCCCAGCCGGCCGAACCACCAAACGCGAAACCGGGTCCGACGATTCCGAAGTTCTGGATGCCGTAGAAAGGGGTTACGAGCCCGTGGGCTCCCCCTGCCCAGCCACCCGCCGGACCGAAGCCGCTGCCGCTGATGGAATAGCCGCCTCCCCCGGGGCCCCAGGTGAACGTTCCCGAAATCGTCCCATTGGGCCCCATGTAGACGAACGAAGAGACTTTGGTCGGCGCCTGTTTTATCTGGGGGAACGATTTGATCGGTCCACCGCTGGGCACCGTGTAAGTGAAGCCGGGGAAAAAGCCGGCCTGCGATATCTGGGGCGCGAATTCGATCTTCGTCTGTTCACCCGTCGGGTCCCCCGCGTTGACCGGACTCTGGGCCGCATACCCGTAGGTTTCGCCCGTCTTGGCCACCAGCGGGTCGACGCTCATGAACTGCGCCGTCGAAGGGTCGTAGACCCTGGCTCGCAGGTAGATCAGGCCGGTGCTTGAGTTCGTGTACTGGCCGCCGTAGGCCAGGGGCGTCGTGGCGCTGCCGGTGTGGGCTTCGGTCTGTCCGTAGGGGGTGAACGTGTAGGAGCCGGAAACGCTCCCCGCCTGGTTGGTCAGAAGGCGCGTCGAGCCCTGCTGGTCGTGGTGCAGGTAGGTCGGCGTTTCCGAGGCTATCTGGGCGATCGGCAGGCCCTCGGGGCCGTAGACGTAGTAGCGGCTCCCATCTGAGATGAGCAGAGGCATCTGCCCCGACACGTCCCAGGCGAAGCCGGCTTTCGTGCCCGAGATCGTCTGCGAGGCTCGCAGGCCGGTGCCGTCGTAGGCGTAGGTGTCTTCGATTTTCGTCACTTCGCCTTCGGCCGTGCGATTGACCGAAATCAGGTTGCCTGCCTGGTCGTAGCCGTAGCTGGTGGCGGGACCGGATGCCGGCGTCGCTTTGGTCCGCTCGCCGAGTTTGTCGAAGGTGAAGGCCGTGGTGCCGGCTTTTTCGATCTGGCTGGCTTTGTCGTATTCCAGTCCGGTCGCGCCGATTTTGGTCGGGTTGCCCGCTCCGTCGTATTCGAAGCCGGTCGCGCCGCCTTTGGTCAGGCGGTTGCCGTTGTCGTATTCGTAACCGGTCGTTCCCGCGCCCGGCAGTCCGGTCTGGACGGCCGATTCGAGGAAGCCGATGTTGTCGCGCGTGTAGGTCAGCTGGGCGAGCGTTTCCGCTCCCTTCTTGAAGGTCTGTTTGGTCAGCCGCCCCGCGCGGTTGTATTCGTTGAGATCTTCGCTGGCCGTTTCGGTGGGCAGGACGGTCGCTTTCAGCTGCGAGTCGCGGTTGTAGCTGAAGGTGGTCGATTTCGAGAGCCAGTCGGTGACTTTTTCGAGCCGGTAGGCGTCGTCGTATTCCCGCGTCACCGCTTTGCCGTTCGGATAGGTGATTTTGGTCTGGAGGTTCCCGAGGTTGTATTCGTATTTGACGACTTCTCCGCCGCCGTTTTCGACTTCGGTCAGGCGGCCCAGCTGGTCGAAGGTCCGTTTGGTGGTGCCGGTGCCGTCGACCATTTTCGTGACGTTTCCATCTTTGTCGTATTCGACGGTGACGTCGGTGGTCCCGGCTTCCGAGAAGTCGATTTTGGTCAGTCGGTCGGCTTTGTCGTAGGTGTAGGTGACGGTCCGGCCTTCGGGGTCTTTTAGTTTTTCCAGGTTGCCGGCATCGTCGTATTCGCGGGTGGTTTTGCGTTCCAGCGGATTGATGGTTTCGCTCAGCTGACCGAGCAGGTCGCGTTTGTATTCGGTCGTTTTGCCGTTGCCGTCGGTTTTGCTTTTCACGGCCCCCATCGAGTCGTAGGCGGTTTCGGTGGTGGTGCCGTTAGCCGCTTCTACTTTGGTTTTCTCGTTGACCGGGTTATAGGTGTAGTCGGTCGTGTGGCCGTTGCCATCGGTCACCGATTCGAGGTTGCCGTTTTTGTCGTAGGCGTATTCGGTCGCATCACCGAGCGGATCGATGACTTCTTCCGGACGGCCCTGGGCGTCGCGTTCGATCGTCGTCTCGAATTCGGAGGGTTCGGCGCCTTCTTCGTTGCCGCGCGGAGAGACCCGGGATATGACCCGGCCGTCCAAGTCGTAGGTCCAAGTCCGTTCGTCTCCCTCGGCATTGATTTCGGCTTTGCGGTTGCCGTAGGTGTCGTATTCGAATTCGGTTTCGTGGCTTAGTGGATCGGCGCGCGATTCGAGGTCTCCGTTGGCCGCGACTTCGAAGGTCCATTTCTGCGTCGCTTCCCCAGGCGCGGGGCGTTCGATCGCTTCGATGTTGCCCTGGGCGTCGCGTTTGAACGTCGTTTTCTCCCCCCTCGGCGTCGTTTCGGTTTCAACGTCATGGGTTTTCGTGTAGCTCCATTTCGTTTCGTTGCCCTCCGCGTCTTTTTTGAGGGTGCGATTACCTTCGGAGTCGTATTCGTAGGTGGTCGAGTGGCCGAGGGCATCGGTGGTTTTCACGAGCGCGTAGGCGGCGTTGTATTCGTTCGTCGATTTCTGTTCGAGTTCCGTGCCTTTGGCCTTGATCAGTTCCAGGGGCTCCCCGGCCGCGTTGAACTTGTAGAAGGTCGTCGAGCCGTTCGGCTCGGTCACGGTCGTCGTTTTTTTGCCGCCCGATTCGCCGTATTCCCATTTGCGCACCCGTTCGGCGGGATCGGTCTGTGTTTTGACCCGGTTGCTGCCGTCGTATTCGGTTTTGGTCACTCCCCCGCGGCCGTCGGTCATTTCGGTCAGCCGATGGGAGCCGTCGTATTTGAAGGTCCAGCGGGCGGTTTCTTCGCCCGGCAGGGTGACCGATGTCAGGTCGCCGGATTCGTAGGCATATTTGAATTTGTGGCCCATCGGGTCTTCGACCTGGGTTACCTGGGAACCCGTGTACGTGAAGATCAGTTCGCGGCCCGCGGCATCTTTCGCTTTGGTCAGCTTGCTCGATTCATAAGTGAAGCTCAACGCGTTGCCGTTGCGGTCTTTCTGTTCGGTCAGCTTGCCTTCGGAGTTGAACTTGAGCTTTTCCTGGCTGGGCAGGGTGAAGAGGTAGTTTTCGCCTTCTTTCGCCAGCGTCGCCTGGACCCAGGCGCCGGGGACGTATTTGCCTCCGGAGGAGGCAAAGGCGGCCGTGGCGCCGTTCTCCTGCACGACGGTGACCGCGCCCGTTTCTTTGTTGATTTCGAGGTGGGCGCCGTAGGGACCGGACCAGCCGTAGCCCCAGGGGCCGGCTTCTTTGGCCGCGACCGCGGCGAGGGAGTTGTAAGAGCGCGTCAGCTTCAGGGCCGGGCCGCGACCCCCCAGGGAAAGGTCGGTCTGGTCCTCGGTCTGGTTGCCGGTGGCGCAGTTGACGGGAGCGCCCAGGAAGCAGCTGACGAGATTTGGCGAAGCCCCGCTCCCCAGGCCGTATGTTTCTCCGCCGCCAACCGGCGGTTCAGACGATCCGCCACCTTCGGCCGCCACGTAGAGCGCCGATGTGGTCGAAAAGAAGCCTTCCCATTTGGCGTTGCCTTTGCCGCAGAGTTCGCTGCTGCCCGCGGCGATCGGGATGCTGGCTTCGATGTGCAGTGTCGCCGTGGCGCCGCCTGTCACGGTGCCGATGGAGGTGTTTTTGGTTTCGTAGTTACAGGGGACCAGGAACCTTGTGGTTTTCACGACGGCGCCATTCGATGTGAGGGTGCCGTTGTGACCGCTGGTCCAGTGAACTTCCAGGGAGCCGGCTTTTTCGGTTGTCACGTGCCAGCCGTTTGTGCAGGTGGGCCAGGTCAGCGTGGTGAGGTTGCCCGCCGCTGTAACACCGGAGCCGTGGCTTTCGACTTTGCCTTCGACTGTCGCGGTGCATTCGATGTTGGCGATCGAGTTGGCAAGTTTGACGTGGCCGTTCTCGTTGACCGCGTGGATCGTCGGTGTTGCCGCGGCGCCACCTGTGGTCGTGGTGACGACCGTCGCGGAGGCGGAGGTGGCGAAAGGTAGCCAAAGGACGGCGGTGGTGACCGTCGCCAGCAGGGCGGTGGCAAGGATTCGCAGGTTCATCGATCTCTCCCGGTCCGATGGCCCCGCCCATCGCAGTAGTAGCAGCCGACTCTCCACTAGTCAAGCACTCTTAAGTAATGAGGCGACGGCTCGATGTGGTCTGATCCAGGGATCGTGACTTCCGACCCACATGGCTTCAGCTACGAGGTGCGCGGCGACAGCGTCGTCGTCCTCCACCACGGCAAGCACGCGAGCACCTTGCGCGGCGCGGCCGCCGCGCGCTTCCTGCGCGACGTGGAGAAGGGCGACCCGCAGCGGCTGATGGCACGGGTGACGGGCAACTACAAGCGCGGCAACGAGCGGATGGGCAAGTCCCATCCTCGTAATCGCTGAGGCCTGGAGGCCGGCTGGGCTCGGCGCTAGGGTCTCCCCATGCCACCCGCCCCCGCCTTCGAGGTCCATGAGGCGAACCTGCACGGGCACCGCGCGGTCTACCGAACGCTCGGCAGCGGCCCGACCGTGGTTCTGATCCACGGGATGATCAATTCCTCCCGCCACTGGGAGACGGTGGCACAGCGGCTGTCCGGCTCTCACCGCGTGATCGCGCCCGATTTGATCGGCCACGGGGAGGCGGCGACGCCGCGGGGCGACTACTCGCTGGGGGCCCACGCGGCGGCGATCCGCGACCTGCTGACGACGATCGGGGTCGAGCGGGCGACGATCGTCGGGCACTCGCTCGGCGGTGGCGTCGCGATGCAGTTCTTCTACCAATTCCCCCAGCGCACCGAGCGCCTGGCGCTGATCTCCAGCGGCGGCCTCGGCCACGACGTCAGTCCGCTGCTGCGCGGCGCGGCGCTGCCCGGCTCGGCGGCGCTGTTGCGCCTCGCCACCCGGCCGCGGCTGGTCGGCGCCCTCGCCGCCGGCGGCAAGCGGCTGCGCGAGCGCGGCGTCTCCACCGGCGTCTACCTGCAGGCCGTCGCCCGCGCCCTCGGCCCGCTCCAAGACGACGGCTCCCGCCGCGCCTTCCTGCAGACGCTGCGCTCGGTGATCGACGTCCAGGGCCAGAAAGTCAGCGCCCGTGACCGCCTCTACCTGCTGGGCGAGATGCCGACGCTGATCGTCTGGGGCGAGCGCGACCGCACCATTCCCCTCTCCCACGGCCTTGAGGCGGCCGGATCGATCCCCAACTGCCGCTTCGAGACCCTGCCCAAGGCCGCCCACTTTCCCAACCTCGAAGACCCCGAGGGCCTGGCCGACGTGCTCGGCGACTTCCTCGCCACCACCGCCCCGGCCCACATCGTCGACTCCGAGTGGCGCGACGTGATCGCCCAGCGCGCCCGCCTGCGCCGCGTCGCGTAGGCGCGCCCGCGCCTATTCGACTTCGGCGATCGCCGCTTCGACTTCCTCCATCGACGGTCCCTCCTGCAGCGTCACCGTGCCACTCGGGCCGCTGACGATCATCCCCTGGCCGGTGCGGATCTTCAGGTCCCGACCCAGCTCCTCGTAGCCTTTCAGCCGCTCGTCGATCGAGCCGCCGGGAACGCCGTTGTCCTCCAGGTCCCTGTCCCATTCTTCGAGTTCGAGTTCCTCCACCGCGCCGGCGATCGAGGCCAGGTACTCCTGGTCGATGCCGAAGCGCTCGGCTTCGGCCTGGTTGCGGAAGAAGAGGTAGATGTAGTTCCAGCCGTAGTTCTGGTCGGCCGCCGCCTCGGCGCCGTAGAAGCCGAGCTGCTCGGGATTGATGCTGTTCGAGTAGTGCCGGTAGAGCAGCTTCACGTCGCCTGGCCGCACGTAGCGTTCGGCCAGGGCGGGGATCGTCGAGAGGAAGTCATCGCGACAGTCCTCGCACTGCAGGTCGTTGAAGACCTGGATCGTCACCGGCGCGTCATCGGAACCGAACCGGTCGCCTTCTTGCGGCACCCCGCCGAACAGCCCCTGCGCGTCGGAGATGCCCTCGACGTGGACGACAGGGTCGCCCGGCTCCTGCGTCGACAGCTCGACGATCGTGTAGCCGAGCGCGACCAGGCCGATCGCCAGCAACGCGACCACCCAGAGCCTGCCACGCCGGGGCAGCGGCCTAGAGACGGCTTCAGAGGACATTCGCCGCCCATTATCGCGACCCGGGCACGCCGGCGATCCCCCCAAGCCGCGGTTCTGCCCCATTGACGCCGTCCAGTCCCGGCGGTACACATTGGGCTACCGATTTTCAACGACCCTGGAGGTCATCGATGGCCCATCACCTGACGCCCGCCGAGCTCGCCGACCAGCTGCAGATGGAACGAGGGGAGGTAATCGGCAAATGCGTTCAGATGGGGGTGCCGATCTACCACGGCCGGATCGACAGGACGCTGTTTGAAAGCTCGCTGCGCAGCCTCAGCTCCGCCCCGCGGGGGCAAGCCTCACCTCGATCGCGGCGCTGACTAGACTCCCCGGCAGATGTCGGGGAGAGGTACCAACTCGAAGACGGTCGCGGACCTGCTGCCGAAGGCGGCGGCGCTCTACGGCTCCAATGTCGCCGTCAAGTACAAGCAGGGCGACCAGTGGCTGAGCAAGACCTTCGCCGAGGTTCAGGAGATCGTCATGCCGCTGGCCCTGGGCCTGGTCGAGCTCGGGATCCAGAAGGGCGACCGGGTCTCAATCCTCGGCAACACCCGCCCAGAGTGGACCTACTTCGACTTCGCCGCGCTCTCGATCGGCGCCACCGTCGTCCCGATCTACCAGACCAACTCACCCGAGGAGTGCCGCTACGTCCTCGAGAACTCCGACTCGAAGGTCGTCGTCGTCGAGGACGCCGAACAGCTGGAGAAGGTGCGGGCGGTCCGCGACCAGCTGCCGCAGCTGGAGCGGATCGTGCTGATGACCGGCGAGGCCGAGGACGCCCTCTCGATGGACGAACTCGCCGCCAAGAGCAGCGGCGACGCGAGCCGCTGGGAGCAGCTCTACGAAGCGGTCACGCCGGCGGACATCTGCACCTTCATCTACACCTCCGGCACCACCGGCCCGCCGAAGGGCTGCATCATCAGCCACGGCAACTACCGGGCGATGCTGGACATGGTCAAAGAGACCAGCGTCATCGAGGAGGGAGACCTCACCTACCTCTACCTCCCCCTCGCCCACTCCTTCGCCCTGCTGATCCAGCTCGGCAGCTACGACCTCGGCACGGCGATCGCCTACTGGGAGCGGGATCCGCTGAAGATCCTCCCCAACCTGGCCGAACTGAAACCGTCCTACTTCCCCTCGGTGCCGCGGATCTTCGAGAAGATCTACACCGCCGCGACCAGCGCGATGGAGAAAGAGGGCGGCCTCAAAAAGGCGATCTTCAACTGGGCGATCAACGTCGGCGCGAAGATGCGCGAGGTCGAACGCTCCGGCCGCAAGCCCGGCTTCCTGCTGCAGCGCCAGTACGCCTTCGCTGACAAGAAAGTCCTGTCGAAAATCCGCGGCCTGTTCGGCGGCAACATCCGGCTCGCCGTCTCCGGCGCTGCCCCGATCAACCCGGAGATCCTGCGCTTCTTCGACGCCGCCGGCGTTCTGGTGCTTGAGGGCTGGGGGATGACCGAGACCTCAACCGCGGCGACGATCTCCTCGCCCGATGACTTCAAGGTCGGGACGATCGGCAAACCGTTCCCCGGTTGCGAGGTGAAAATCGCCGACGACGGCGAGATCCTCGTCAAGGGCCCGAACGTCTTCCAGGGCTACCACAAGAACCCGGAGGCGACGGCGGAGACGATCGTCGACGGCTGGCTCCACACCGGCGACATCGGCGAGATCGACTCCGAGGGCTTCATCAAGATCACCGGCCGCAAAAAGGACATCATCATCACCGCGGGCGGCAAGAACATCACCCCCGCCAACCTCGAGGCCGAAATCAAGCAGCACCCGCTGGTCTCCCAATGCGTCGTCGTCGGCGACCGCCGCCCCTACCTGGTGGCGCTGGTCACCCTCGACCCCGAAGAGGCCGTCGCCTACGCCAAGGAGCACGGCCTCCCCGAGGACCCCGAGCAGCTCGCCGCAGACCCCGACGTG